>CANRIU010000001.1 GCA_947630755.1 uncultured Oscillospiraceae bacterium
TTCATGGTAGACACCCCTTACAGAGAATTTTATCATTCTCTCTTTCGACTGTCCACTCTTACTATACAACTTTCTTTGGTTCTTTTCTCTCTTTTGACGGGTCAAAAGAGAGAAAACGAACATGCCCCGTCCACCTCCCAAGGTGGACATATTGCTCCGCCCTTCGGGTGGGATTACTCGCCTTATTAAGGCGGCTTTCGGTCCCCTCCGGGGACCTCTCGCACCGCCCTCCGGGCGGGATACCTCCCGCCTATCGGCGGTGTCCTCTGTCCACCTCCGGTGGACTCACCCCGCCTGACGGCGGGCCCTCCGCCCTCCTGGCGGACTTGTCTGTCACTTCTTTAAGTGTCTTCCTCCGGAGCTTAAAAGCCTCCGCCGTCCACGTTTGAGGATGGCAACGGCTGTGAGCCCCAGCGCGGACGCCGCAAGGAGCGCTGTCCACATTCCAAGGCGGCTGGGATCTCCGGTATCGGGCTGTACGTCGCGGGGAGGCTCCGGCGCGTCCTTCCTGTTTACGAACTCCGCCAAAGCTCCGGCCCCGGCGGATATTACGCCCGACGCGCCGGGCGCCAAGGTGGTATAGCCGTCCTGTCCGGCCTCAAGCTCCGTGACGATGTACCCGGTGCCCTCGGGAAGGCCCTGGGCCGTGACGCTCTCGCCGTGGCGGAGGGTGAACTCCGCCATGCCCTCCGTAAAGGTCATATCGCCGTAAGCGCCGCTTATGCTCCTGTCCCCCAGCTCCACCCGGAAGTGCCACTCCCGGTCGCTGTCGGCCCCGGTGCCCTCCACTGTCTTTGTGACGGTGAGGCTCCCGGTGAGCTTCTCCACGGGCGCGGTGTCCCGGTGGTTCACAAACTGCGCGTACACCATGCTGTTCCGGACGATGGCGCCGCTCTCGCCGGAGGAGGAGGTGGCATAGCCGTTAAGCCCGGCCTCAAGCTCCGTGACGGTGTAGGTCACGCCGTCGGGGAGGCCCTCCGCCGACGCGCTCTCGCCGTGGCGGAGAGTGAACTCCGCCGCACCCTCCGTAAAGGTCATATCGCCGTAAGCGCCGCTTATGCTCCTGTCTCCCAGCTCCACCCGGAAGTGCCACAGGGCCTCGGTGTCGCCGTCGGTGCCCGTGACGGTCTTTGTAACGGTAAGCCCTCCGAGGCCCGGCTGGGGAGGCGTCCAGGGCTCGTTCCAGTGGTTCACAAAGGACGCGACCGCCTCATTTTCCGCGGCGATGGTCCCCTGCTCCCCGGTGGATGTGGTGGTGTAGAGCCCGGTGTCCGCCTCAAGCTCTGTCACGGTGTAGCTCACTCCCGCCGGGATCCCGGTGGCGGTTATCTCCTCGCCGTGGCGGAGGGTGAACTCAGCCACGCCGCCGTCAAAGTCCATGCCGCCGTAGTGCCCGGTGAGGGCCCTGTCGAGAGTGACCTCAAAGCTCCACTCCCGCTCCATCTCCCCGCCGGAGCCGCTGACCGTCTTCATAACCGTCAGGCTCCCGGTGGGGATGGTCCTGTCGTTGGTGAATACCGCGATGGCGGGCTGGCCGTCGACGATGACGCCCGTGCTGCCCTGGGATGTGGTGGTGTAGCCCGGGACGGCTGTCTCGGTGACGGTGTAGGTTATGCCGGGCTCCAGCTCAAATGTCCGGCTCTCGCCGTCCTTGAGGGTGAATACTCCGGTGTTTGTGCCGTTGAAGGGCTCGAAGTCCACGCTCTCGCTGAGGACGACCCTGAATTCAAACTCCCGGTCGTGCTCCCCGGCGTTGCCCGTGACCTTCTTTGTGACAGTGAGGCCGCCGATGCCCCGGGTGTTGATGAACGCGGCGGTGAGGACATCCCCCGGCTCCACGCTCCCGGAGGTCCCGAAGGAGGTGGTGACGTAGCCGTCGGTGTTGGCCTCCGCCTCGGTGACGGTGTACTCCGCCCCCACGGGGAGGGTGAAGGTCCTGTGCTGACCGCCTGTCAGCGTGAAGCTCACTGAGCCGCCAGAGAAGGGAGGCGTGCTGTGCTCCGGCATGTTTGTCAGCGTCAGCGTGAAGTTGAAGGCCCTGTCCGCCTCTCCCAGGGTGCCCGACACCGTTTTGCTGACCGTGATGTGCCCGGGTACATGGTCGGGCTCCAGGTCGTTTATTATCACCGCGTCGGCAATCCCGCCGTGGGGGATGGTGCCGACGGTGTGGACGGTGCGGGTGGTGTACCCGTCCTGCCCGGCCTCCAGCTCGTGGACCACATACTCCGTCTCGGGGTCGAGGCCGAAGATGGTCATGTGCCAGCCGTGCTCAAGGTAGAATGTGGCCTCGCCGTCGGTGAAGGTTATCTTCTCCCGCTTCACCTCGCCGGAGTCCTGGAAGGACATGCAGTCGTACTCCCTCACGTCGGCTTCAAGGTCCATGGCGGCGGTCTTCCCCGTGAGGCTCACGGTGAAGTGCCAGTCCTTCTTCTTGTCGCCGATGCCTATGACGTAGGTAGAGATGGTAAGTCCGCCCTCGTCCTCATCCTCCACCGGGTGGTCAAAGCCGTCCTGGATGTTGGTGAAGTGGGCCACGGCTGTGCCCTCCGCGGGGATGGTCCCCGTCTCGCCCACGTCGTTCACGGTGTAGCCCGCCGCGGGCTCCTCGGTCACGGTGTAGCCCGTCCCCTCGGGAAGGCCGACGGCGGTTATGACCTGGTCATTTCTGAGCACAAAGTGCGCGACGCCGTTTTCAAAGGTCATGCCGCCGTACTCGCCGTTTATTGTCGTGTCGCTCAATGTGACGGTGAAGCTGAAGGGTCCGGCGGCGTCGGGGTCATCGCCGATCACCGCTTTCCTGACGGTGAGACCGCCAAGGACCGGGGCCGTGTCGTAGTCGTTGGTGAACTCCACACCCGTTGCGGTGAAGTCCACGCCCTCCTCCTGAATGACGGGCTCCGCGGCGACAAGCTCCCCAAGCGCGGGATCGTTCGTCACCTCCACGGTGACAAAGTACACGCGGCTGTCGTAGGTCACGCCGGGGGCCCTGCCGTGGACCTCGGACACCCGGAAGGTGTATGTGCCCGGGGCGAGGAAAATGATGTCCTCCTCGGCGCCGCCCTCCGTCAGAGGCACGGTCACGCTCTCGCCCTCTTTTATCAGCCTTTCGTTGCAGACCACCTGGCCCGCCGCATCGGGGGCGTCGATGAGCTCGAAGAGCGCGGAGAAGGAGTCGTTCACGCCCCAGCTCCTGCCGTCCAGCGTCTTGCGGAGGTAAACCGCCTCCTCGGCGTAGGCGTAGTTGAGGAAGGGCAGCGTCGGACTGCCGCTCTCGTCCCTGCCGTGGGACACGCCCTCGTCGGAGGAGTAGGCGTAGGAGGTCACAACCTGCATCTGCCCCGTGGGGACGCCGCCGTCGGTTATGACCATGGCGTTGACCGTCAGGACCATTTCCGGCTCCTGGCAGAAGATGAACCTGTCGTGCTTCTCCGTCTCACGGACGGTGAAGGCGTAGGTTCCGGGCTCCTTTATCTCGACGGAGCCGAAGGATTTTGTTATTGCGCCGTCGACGCTCTCGCCGTCGGTCTGGCTGATCGTCACCTTGTACGCCCCGGAGGCCGTGTCGGGCGCTCCCCAGCCGTCGGGTATAACCACGGTGCCGCCGTCTATCGCCGCCTTTGTGCCGTCATCCGGGGTAATGGTGAAGCTGAAGCTCTCATCCTCCGCCCAGGGGCGGTCGCGCAGGGTCTTTTCGATGGAGAGGTCGAATTTCCCCGGCTCAAGGGTGTAGGTGTTGACGAATGTGGTCGTTGTGGCGGCGCTCTGGCTCTCCGCCGTGGTGCCGGCAAGGACATTTGTGTCCGTGGAGTCCTTTATCGTGAGGGACAGCTTCCCTGTGCTCGGGTCGTCGGCCACATGGGCGTACACGGTGTAGGTTCCGGATGTCTCGATGCCGTGCCCGGGGTCCTTCTCCGTGAGGGTGAAGGTGTAGTCCCCCGGCTTTGTGAAGGTGACGGCGCCAAGGCTCCCGGTGTGATCCGGGGACTTGTCGGTGATGCTCACGCTCCCGGAGGAGATGACAGCGCCGGAGGCATCCCCGGAGGTGAGGGCGATGGAGAACTCAAAGCTGTCGTTCGCCGCCCAGGGCCGATTGAGGTCCTTTTTTATTTCCGGCGTCCAGACAGCGCTCTCGGGGGTGTAGACGTTTGTAAATACTATCCTCCCGTCCGCCGCTGCCGCGGGGCTTACGCTCCGGGACGCAACCAGCGCCCCGTCCGACCCCCGCTCCACGGTGAAGGTCACGGTGTAGGTCGTGCCGTCGCAGGCCACGCCGGGATTTACGGTGCTCGGCTTCTCCGTCACGTTGAACACATACGTCCCAGCCTCATAGAAGCGGAAATCCAATGTCCAGTCCACGGGGTAGTCCGTGCCGCCGGATACGCTTAAGAAGGTGTGCTCTATGGGCGACGCGGTGAGATATTTGTACGCTCCGTCAGCGTCGGCGTACATGACGTTGTCGAAAACGCTCCCCGCACCGGAGCCCCCGGATGTGGCGAAGGCCACGCTTACGGTGTAATTCTCCCCGGTGCGCCAATCCCGCCCCAAAATGGTCTTGCCCACTGTGAGCGAGCTTCCCGCGGCGCCCTGCTCCGGACTCGCCGCCGCCCAGTAGCGGTTTACGAAGGGGAATGCGGTGCTGTCGCCGCTCTCCTCCCCGGTGACGATGTACGCGTAGGTGGCGACAAACTCGTCCGTGCCCCCGGCCATGTCGGACTGCACCTTCACCGTGAGCTTTACTGTGGGCTGGGTGCAGGTGAGCTGCCGCGTCTCAAAGCCCTCGGTGTCCTCGGTGACGTTAAAGACGTAGGTTGCGCCGCTGCCCTCAAGGTTGCCGACGGTCATCTCGCCCATGTCCAGCGTCTTTGTGACCCAGCCGCCTGTCACGGTTTCCGGGTCCGTGCCCTTGACGGTGACGGTGTAGCTTCCGTCCGCGAGAGCCGCTCCCCACCCCTCGGGGACCTTGAGAAGGCCGGCCTTTATGGCGTCCTTCGCGGTGTCATCCGGTTGGATAGTGAATTTAAACTCGTCCTCGTCCTCCCAGGCGCGCCCGGTGAGGAGCTTTGAGAGCCTGAAGTCAAAGCTTCCGCCCTCGTCGTATCTGTTTACAAATTCGACCGTCGTGACCGCGTTGACCGATGCATCTGACGCCGTGCCGTCCTTCCCGGTAACGGTGATGTTCATTGTCCCGTTTTTGTTGTCAACGGCGCTCACGGTGAGCTCAATGTCGGCGGGCTTATCCTCAGAGCCAAGGCCGCTGCCCTGACCCGACTCGGATATGGTGAATTCGTACTCTCCCGGCGTGGTGAAGGTCACGGCGTCAAAGCTGACGGTCTCACCCTCCCCAACGCTTATCTTCTCGTCCCCGATGGTCACGCCCTCCGGGGCGGATGTGTTTTTCAGGGTGAACTGGAACTTCTCGCCATCCCGCCAATCGCGCCCGGTGAGCTCCTTTGTCACCGACGGCGTCCATGTGCCGGAGGTGGTGTAGACGTTTGTCACGGGGACTGTGTCGCCGGAAATGCTCACCCCGCCCCTCTCGATGGAGCGGCTTGTGACGGTGAGCTTCTCGCCGGAGCGCTCCACCTCAAATGTCACGGTGTACACGCTTTCGTCAATGGCGACGCCGCCGTTGACGGCCGCCGGGGCGTTCTCCCTGACGGTGAACACATACGTCCCCGCCTCAAAGAAGCGAAGGTGTATGGTGTTGGAGCCATCGGAGGTGTAGGTGAAGGTCTGGGTCACAAAGGGCGCAAATTTCCCCTCCTCCGCGCTCTCGCCAACGAAGAAGTGCGGCATATCCGTGTGCCCACCGTCGAGGGTCACGCTGACGGTGTAGCTCTCGCCGGGGAGCCACTCGCGCCCGGTGAGGGTCTTGCTCACCTTGAAGAGACTGCTGCCGTCCACGCCCTCCCCGGCGTAATAGCGGTTCACAAAGGGCAGGATCAGCTCGCCGTCCTCCGGGGCCTCGATCTTATTGTCCGGGTCCACAAGGTACGCATATACCGCGGTGAACTCAAGGTTCCCGGTGTAGCCGCCCTCGGTGCCGACACCGCTTGTGACGGTAATGGTGAGAGCGATGGCGGGCTGGGCGCAGTAGAGGTTCTTCTCCTCAAATCCATCGGTCTTTTCGGCGATTTCGAATTTATACGTCGCGCCCTCGGTTCGGAGGTTGCCGACGGCAAGGCTCCCCAGGTCGAGCACCCGGGTCACGTCAGGGTCTCCGCTCCCCGGAGTGGTTTTCTTAACATTGACCGTGTAGACGCCCTCGCCGTCAGGCTCGCCCCAGCTTTTGGGAACGGTGAGAAGTCCATCCTTAATATCCCCCAAAGCCTCAGCGTCCGGCGTGATGGTGAACGCAAAGTCGTCCTCATCGGTCCAGTCCCGCCCGGTGAGAAGCTTTGAGAGGCCAAACCCGTAGCTTCCGCTCTCGTCATAGGTGTTGACAAAGGCTATGGTGGAGGAAACAGCGCTGGAGGGCTCCTCCGGGGTGCTGCCGCCATCCCCCGTGACCGAGAGCATGAGGTGTCCCACGTTGTCGTCCTCGGCAGTGACGGTGATTTTTATATCCCCCTTGTGCTCACCATGACCGAGACCGTCTCCCGTGCCGGACTCGGAAATCGTGAAGGTGTACACACCCGGCGCGGAGAAGGTCACGTTGCCAAAGCTCACGCCGATCGCAGCGTCGCTCTCGCCTATCTCTATCTCGCTCTTTTCGATTATCGGCTTATAGGTGTTCCCCTCTCCGGGCCAGGAATTTGCCTCCAGCGTAAAGGTGAATTCCTCACCCTCTTTCCAGTCCCGACCGTTCAGTTCCTTTGTCACGGTGGGGGTCCAGGTCCCGGTGGCGTTGTACTCGTTTTCGAAGGTCATCTCGTGTTTTCCGGTGTGACCCTCGCGCTTGGCGATGTAGGTGAGGTTATAGTCTGAGAGGTCCTCGAAGGTGAAGTAGTTGTCTCTGCCTGCCTTTTGGTCATCGCTTGCGACGATATGTATCTCCCGCTCGCCGCTCGAATCCTTGACCATCACCTTAAAGTCGTTGGGATTTCCTTCCGCGTCTTTACCCTCCACGGTGGCCTCCCGGATGACCGGGTTGCCGTCGGAGCCTTTTTCATTGATGTAGTACCACTTTATTGTCCAGCCGCCGTCGATCACCTTTTCGTCAAACTCGGGCTTTGCCCAGGTCTCAAAGCTCGTGACAACGTGCTGGTCCGTCTCGCAGGTGGCGACGGGGTCCTTGCCCTCGATCTCACCGGAGGCGCAGTCGTAGAGCGCGAAGTCCAGCTCGTCAATGATGCCGTCCGTCACCGCCTCGCCGGGGTCCTCGGGGTCCGCGCCCACGGCGTTCTTCAGGGTAATGAGAAGGGTGTATACCCGCTCATCGTAGGTGATGCCCTTTGTGTCCTCGGGCTTATACTCCTTTATCTCCAGAGTGTAGACAATGTCCTCCGTGCGGGAGACGACAGGGTAATAGTCAGCGGCGCTGGTGCTCTCGGGGTTTTCGACAAAGTAATTTCCCTCTGCAAGCCCGTCGATCTCACCTGTCGATTTGTGCACGACCTCATTCTTCCCGTCGGCCTTGTCGGGCACAGCGTCGCCCACATTTTTGCCCTCGGGGAGCTTGTCTTTATCCGAAAACTCCCACTTCACGGGGAACTCCAGGTTCTGGAAATCTATCTCCTCGAAATTAAAGGTGTGCCCCTTGTCCACCTCGTCACCGGAAAACTCGCTTGCGGTTCCGGCGGGGTTTGTCACATTATTCTGGTTAAACCTTACCGCCTTGTCGGTGGCAAATTTCCCCTCATCGTCCTTTGCGCCGTGAAGCCCGCCGATGTATATATTGCCGCTTGTGAGGGCGCTGCGGGTATACTCGTCGGCTCCAGTGATGGTGACATAGAAATGGTCCTTGATCTCGTCATTATCGAGCCAGCCGTCGTCATAGCGGCTCTCGTCCTCAGCGCCGCCACTGTTGTTCCCCACGTTTATCGGCCTGCCGTCTGTCCCCAGCCGCCCGGTGAACTCCTTGGTTATGGCGTAGCTCGTGGTCTGGACCGCGGGCTGGACGTGGTAGGTGTTTGTGAAGGTCGGGGCCACTCCGGCGTAGACGCGCCTTGCGCCGTAGTCCGCGGGGTATGCCGCGCCGTCACCTGTCGGGTCCTGATAGTAGATGTTGCGGACATCCGCCCGGAGGTAGGTGTTGTCGGTGGTCATGTCCGTGCCCTCGTTGACCCCCGGGTCGCGGTAACGGGTCACGTCCACCACAAGGGTGTAGACCCTCGGGGATTTTGAGAGTGTCCCGGCGTTGTCGCTTGTAATACTGTTCTCGGTGATGGTGAAGGTGTAGGTGCCGGCAGCCGGGAAGGGGTGGGCCTCCGCCATCTGGGCGCCCTTATCACCGACACTGTCATTTTTTGACGTGTTCAATGCGGCATCGTCCGGTTTTTGTTCCTTGGGCTCTCCGGTGGTTTCGTCAAGCGTGATTTCGCCGTTGACGATAAGCGACACGGACTGCATCGTGTCGGGCAGCAGCTCCTCGATCTCCTGCCCGTCAGCGAGGGTTATGATGTTCTTCGCTGGCGTGCTGGTGTAGTTTACGGTGACATCCGGGCTGTCCCCGTTCACGTTGAAGGTCTCAATAAACTTCTTGAGCGCATCGTTGAAGGTCGTCCCGTCGCCGCCGCCTGTGACGATTTTGTATTCCTCCGCGCTTATCACCACTGCCCCGCCAAGGTTGATGCCATCAGCCCCGGAGGTGATGGAGCCTAAGTCAATAAGGCTGCCCAAGCCGGAACCGGAGGTGCTGCGGAAGGCGATGTCAAAGGAGAACGTGTCGTTTTCGTTCCACGCGCGCCCGTCTATCTGCTTGCGTATCGCCATATCCCCGTTCACCGGGATGTTGGCGATAGCGGCCTGGACAAAGTTCTCCGTGCCGTCCTGCCCGAAGCGGAAATTCTGCCGCTGGTAGACCTCCCACTCCTCGTCGGAGGTGCTGCCCTGCTCTTTTTTATAGTCCACGCAGCCCGCCGGGTGGACAAGGTACAGCGCGTCCATGATGCGGTAGCCCGTGGGGGCGAAGGTCTCGCGAAGGACGTAGTGCTGCGCGGGGTCAAGCCCCGCGAAGGCGACCTTGCCGTTTGCGCGGGTGGAGGAGCTCGCCACCTGGAGCGCCTCAAGCTCCGCCATGCCCTCCGCGCCCCTGTTAATAAGCTCCTGGATTGTATCAATTTTGTCCGCCTTATATACGCGGAAGGTCGCGCCCTGGAGGTAGTTGTTGTCCTCCCGCGCCCCGGTGTATTTGAGTATCTCCACCACGCCCGGGTCGTCGGCGTTGGTGATGTTTATGGTTATCTCCGCGGTGCCGGGGTTGCGGTCCAGCACGGCGTGGAAGGGCGCGGAGGTGGTCTCCGTCCAGCCGTCCAGCCCCGCAAGGTCCATCCAGTCGCTGACACTGTCGTGGTTCGTGTCCTCAAGGTCCCTCTGGTCGATTTCGCCGTCACCGTTTGTGTCGGTCAAGGTCATAAACCTGCTGTCGCCCACGAAGCTCGTGTATGTCCCGTTGGCGGGGTCGTAGCCGAAGGAGTGCTTGTAGATGCTCGCGCTTCCTCCGCTTTCGAGGATATAGTACTCCGCGGCCACATACCAGTCCTTGACCTCCGCGCCGTCCATGGTGGAGGACAGGAGCTCATATGTGTACTCCTGATTTTCAATTTTCGCCAGCGCCAGCTCCTCGTAGACGTGGGACACGCCGGAGCTGTCCACATAGCAGACCTCGAAGATGGTGGTGGCGGGTATGGGGGTATCCGCCTTTGCGGAGTAGGTCTTTTTGAGGGTGAGGTTGGTGTACAGAGAGTAGTTGTACCCCACATCCACAGCCGTGACGGTGTGGTCCGTCTCGGAGGGCTTAACTCCGCTCTCCCCCACCGTGATTATCTGAACCTCAGTACCCTTCCCGGCACTGTCGTAGGCGTAAAGGGCATAAGAGCCGTTTTGACCGCCCTGAACATCGGAAGCCGCATTTGAAAGCGGCTTTGGCGTGGTATTTCCGGATGTGAGGGTGTAGCTCGTGTCGGGGCGCACTACCTCGTATACAAACGAATCTCCATCCTCATATGGAATGTTGGTGAAGAAGTACCTGCCGGAGACAGGGGTGACATCGGATTTGACCAGCTCGTAATATGCGGTGGAGCCGTCAAAGGTGCCTCCTGAATATGTACTTACAACCTTATGTGTATCACCGCTCTTGTCGCTGGGATTTACCTTGCCTCTGACGTCCGAAACGGTGTAATATGTCTTCCCGCTCTTGGGGGATGGATCCTTTGTCTTTCTGTACAGGTTCAGAGTGACACCGGACAGGAGCGTATCTCCATCCGCCATGGAGTCATAATCTCCGCTCTTGTCGTTATCGAAAAAGACCTGCCCTGTCAGGTTAAAGGCCGTGCCGGATATGATTTGGATCGTCTCGTGTTCTTCAACGAGCTTTGCAGGCTCCGCAGGGATAAATGTCCAGAAGTCCTGAATACCATAGTCATAAGTATTTACTCCGCCCTTGGCGATACCCACTGGGTACATGGAGCTGTCGAGATACTTGATTATGTCCGTTTGACCTCCGTCTCCATCCAGGAAGTTTCCGTCTTTATCGTAATATTCAATCGTATTGGTGACATGGCTGTGGTCGCCGATGCGTATGAAGTGGTCGTCGCTGGAGGTTTTCGATGTCACTCCACCCACATAGTCACTGACGGCACTGCGGACCTTATATTCTCCTCCATCTGACGTAATATCATTGTACTCATAGTAACTGCCGCCCGCGCCGTCGTCCTTGACTTTGGTGGTTTTGTTTTTATTCCATATGGTGTTGTCCTTGTTTGTCTCATTTGCCTCTCTGACAGTGTCCTCCTTAAGTCCGGTGCGGCCCACATTCTCACCGTAATAGATGGCGGAGCTGTCGTAGTAAATCACGTTCTTTGTGGCGTCAAGGATATTGTCTTTCCCATCGAGCCTCTCGCCCTCGCGGCTGTATATTGGGCTCACGCGGGTGAAGGTAAATCCGGCGGCGGACGCCTCCACATCATGGACAGGGAAATGTATCTCGCCCGCCTTGGTGGTGAGGGTGAGGATGTCCTTGATGTTGTATGTCCCCGCGGGAATCACATTTCCTTTTCCGTCTTTGCCGTCCCAGTAGAAGTAGTTTGTGGAGTAAGGCTTTACGGGGCCGGAGATCGTCACAGGTATCAGGTGCTTTCCGTCATGTAATACGGGCTCGCCCTTTTCATCCTTCAGCTCCTCAAAGTTCAGAACCAGGGTGGCTGTGGTGGCCTCCCTCGTCTCAAAGGCGAAGTAACCGCCCACGCCCTCATAGGCGCCCGGGACAACCTCTCCATCGTCAAGCGTTATTTTGTCAACGAAGCGGATGTTCTCCGCAGGGTCCGGCTGGATGGCGCGGGTATACAGGTGCCCCTCCAGGTCGGGGTTCGGCATCTCGAAGAAGATATAGTAGCTCTTTGCCTGATCAGTATTAAAGCTTCCGGGGTATTTGAAGCTTGCCCCAAATTGTGTATAGTCAAACCGAGTGTTTCTAACCTCTTTTACGGACTTATAGAGGGTACTCCCGGTGGCATTGTCGGTGAGGCCCTTGTTGTCAGCAAAGAAATTGTATGTGTTAGGAGTGCTTCCCCTCCAGTCCCAGCGGTATATGTAGCTGTCGGTTGTGACGATATAATAAGTCTCAATTACATTGTATCCTCCGTTCTGTTGGAGTGACAGGTAGTCCGCGTACACACGCCCGGTCTCCTTGTGTCCCTGCTCGTTGAATACGCTGACATCCCATGCGGCGACTACTCCGCCGTGCTCAGCATCATTGGGCTCCCTATACTTACCGTTGTCACTCGTCCCTGCGGGCCAGTCGGTATCGTCCGCTCTCTTTGAATAGGACTGCGGACGATAAAAGTTATCCGCCACATTATTTCTTTCATTTTTATTGTTGGTATTTGCATCTACCGTGTCGTTCTTTGTTGTCTGTCCGTCGTTGCCGCCGTTGTCGTAGGAGTGAAACTCAATGGTGTACACTCCCGTCTCCGTCACCTTGTATGTGAGAGGTGTATAGGAGTAGTCCTTGCCGTTGACATCATTTTTGCTGTTTCCGGTGGGGCTCTCCATCGTCTTTGCAAGGACCTCGGTTTGAACGTCAGGGATATGCCCCGCGCCGTCCTTTTTCACATCGTAGAGTATGCGGTTGCCGCGAAGGTCCGTGAGCACAATATCGACCGTCGCCCCCTCGCCGAGGCGCTTTTGAATGTCAGCTCTTTCAGTGTCATTCGCCGCACGGTCTCCGACTGTATTGAGGGTGGAGTTCCACACATCGGAGCCGAAGCATATGGTATCTCCCTCAAAGGCGTAGACATGGATATAGTTCATATATTGAACTCCTCCAAAGCTGCCTTTCTGCCAGTAGAGATAATTTCGGGAGCTGGTTCCAAAGTTGACATTGGTCCTTCCGTCAGGCGTCGTACCGCTGGAGCTCCATTTAAGGTTCGTCATATCAAACTTTTGGGCATACTCCGCCTTACGCTCCTCGACCTCCTCCTCATAGCTGTCCGCGGACCTCGCCTCGGGCAGAGTGAAGTTCACAAGGCCCAGCGCCATGACAAACGCCAGCAGCCCCGCAAGGACCCTCTGTCCCCCGGGCGCCGCCGAATGATTCCTGTGCTCCCTTTTTGCTCTCATATCTGTCCCTCCTGGAGATGATAATAAAGTGATAAAGGCGCAGCCCTCCGTCCCCTCCGGGGAGCGGAGCGCGTGACAGGCCGCTTTCACGGCCCGTATATAGATATACAGATACATTTTATCATATCTATTTTCTGAATTCAAGACGGTATTTCAATAAATTAGCAGAATAAAATAAAAAATTTCCCGCCGCTTGAGCTTAAGCGGCGGGGAAAGCTTATGTCAGCTTAAATCAGTGCTCTGTGCCGTTTTTGGCGCAGGTGTCGCAGTGGCCTGTGCAGTTGGCGTCCTTGAGCTCCGGGGGAGGCTCCAGACCGTTGCGCTGGTAGTAGTCCGCAAGGCACGCCCGGATGCCCTCCTCGGCGAGGACCGAGCAGTGGAGCTTCTGGGGGGGCAGGCCGTCCAGAGCCTCGGCGACAGCCTTGTTTGTGAGCTTCAGCGCCTCCTCGACGCTCTTGCCCTTCACCAGCTCCGTCGCCATGGAGCTTGTTGCGATGGCGGCGCCGCAGCCGAAGGTCTTGAAGCTGACCTCCTCGATGACGCCGTTCTCGATGTGCATGTAGATCTTCATGATGTCGCCGCAGACGGGGTTGCCCACCTGACCGATGGCGTTGGCGTTGGGAAGCTCGCCCACGTTGCGGGGATTTGTGAAATGGTCCATGACCTTTTCGGAATACATATTTTACCTCCTCAGGAATTTACCATTTTATCAAGGCTCCGGCGGGCGGCGCGCAGCTCCTCCTCCGGCAGCTCGACCTTGTATTTTTCGTCTCTCAGGCACTCATACAGCGCCTGAAGCGTGACCTTCTTCATATTTACGCACATAAACGCGCTGCCCACGCCGTAGATGCCCTTCTCCGGAAGCTCCCGGCGGAGGCGGGCGACGATTTCGCCCTCGGTGCCGATGATTATCTCCCGGGCCTCGGTCTTACGGGCGAAGTCCAGTATCTCCGCGGTGCTGCCCACCAGATCCCCGTGCTTCACCACGTCCTCCCCGCACTCCGGGTGGACGGCGAACACCGCGCCGGGGTGGGCCCTGAGGGCGGCGAGCACATCGGCCTCCCGCACTCTGTGGTGGGTGGGGCAGAAGCCGTCGTGGAGCCAGAATTTCTTCTCCGGGACCTTTGACGCCACGAAGGACCCCAGGTGCTTGTCGGGCACGAATATTATCTCCTCACAGTCAAGCTCCCGGGCTATCCGCAGGGCGGAGGAGCTGGTGCAGCACACGTCGGAGACGGCCTTCACCGCGGCGGAGGAGTTTACATAACACATGACCTTCGCCCCGGGGTGCTCGTCTCTCAGCCGCATCACGTCCTCCGGCGTCACCATGTCCGCCATGGGGCACCCGGCGTCGAGGCTGGGGAGGAGAACTGTCTTGCCGGGGGAGAGTATCTTCGCGCTCTCGCCCATGAATCTCACGCCGCAGATGACGATGATGTCATTTTCGGCCCTCGCGGCCTTCTGGGCCATGGCAAAGGAGTCGCACACCGCGTCGGCCACGTCCTGCACCTCCAGCGGCACATAGTAGTGGGCCAGGACCAGGGCGTTTTTCTCCGCCTTGAGCCGCAGTATCTCCCTTTGGAGCTCGTTAAAACCTTCCATTGAGCCGATCCTCCCACAGGGGCGACATGCTCCTCAGCCTCTCAACGATGGGCGGGAGCTTCTCGATGATGTAGTCGATGTCCTCGTCGGTGGTGGTGTCGGTTATCGACAGGCGCAGGGAGCCGTGGGCGACCTCGTGGGGAAGCCCGATGGCGAGGAGCACATGGCTGGGGTCGAGGCTCGCGGAGGAGCAGGCGGAGCCTGAGGAGGCGCAGATGCCCTCGTGGTCGAGGCTCAGCACAAGGGACTCACCCTCCACGCACTCAAAGACGAAGCTGGCTATCCCGGGAAGGCGGTTCACCGGGTCGCCGGTGAGCCGGGAGTAGGGGATGGACTTGAAGGCTTCGATGAGCCTGTCGCGCATGGCGGAAACTCTGGGCATTGTCTCGCCGAGATTCGCCACTGCCTCATCCAGCGCCGCGGCCATGCCCACGATCTCGGGCACGTTCTCGGTCCCGGAGCGCTGGTTGCGCTCCTGCCCGCCGCCGTGGAGAAGCTGGGGCACCCTGACGCCCCGGCGGATATACAGCGCCCCAACGCCCTTGGGCCCGTGGAACTTGTGCCCGGAGATGGAGAGCATATCGATGTTCATCGCCTTCACGTCGATGGGGATGTGCCCCGCGGCCTGAACGGCGTCGGTGTGGAACAGGACCCCGTGCTCCCGGCATATGCGCCCTATCTCGGCAACGGGAAGGATGGTGCCTATCTCGTTGTTTGCCATCATTATGGAGACAAGTATGGTGTCGGGGCGGATGGCGGCCTCAAGCTCCGCAAGGTCGATGCCGCCGTTCCTGTCGGCCTTCAGGTATGTGACCTCATAGCCGCGCTTTTTGAGCCAGTCGAGCGTGTGGGTGATGGCGTGGTGCTCGATGGAGCTTGTGATTATGTGCTTTCCCCTGGAGGCCTTTGCCTCGGCGATGCCCTTGAGGACCCAGTTGTCCGACTCCGTGCCGCAGCCGGTGAAATATATCTCGTTGGGCTCGGCGTTGAGGCACTTTGCCACCTTCGCCCTCGCCTCGTCAAGTCCCCGGTGGGCGCTGCGGCCCACGGAGTATAGGCTGGAGGGGTTGCCGTAGTTTTCGGTCATATAGGGGAGCATCGCGTCAACGCAGGTCTTTGACATGGCCGTTGTGGCGGCGTTGTCCGCGTAAACAAATTTATTTGACATTTACTTCGCCTCGTATCATTAATTTAGTTAGCTGTCGTTAATTGTATACCCGTTCCGTAGGTTTTGTCAATATCTCCGGCTTGTAATTCGCTCAACATTGTGTTATAATCTTCAGGAGCAGTGAAAAAAATATCCACATCACCGGAGTGAAAGCTTTTATGAGATACAAAATTTCCGCCAACGTCATACGCCGTCTGCCCAGGTACCTCCGGCGCCTTGAGCTCATGGACCGCCAGGGGACGGAAAAGACCTCCTCGGGGGATCTTGGCGCGCGGATGGGGCTGACGGCGTCGCAGATAAGGCAGGACCTCAACTGCTTCGGCGGCTTCGGACAGCAGGGCTACGGCTACAACGTAAAGCAGCTCAGGGAGGGCATCGCCTCCGTGCTGGGCGTTGACAGGACCATGACCGCCGTCGTCATAGGCGCGGGAAATCTGGGCCGCGCCCTTATTGCCAACTTCAATTTTTCGGAGTGCGGCTTTGACCTCATCGCCGCCTTTGACGTGGACCCCTCCCGGGTGGGGACGGTCATATCCGGGACCACCGTTCTCCACGGGGACACTCTGGAGGAATTTCTCTCTCGGCGCCGCCCGGATGTGGCGGTGCTCACCCTGACCCGCTCCCGGGCTCAGGAGATAGCGTCCCTTTGCGCGTCGAAGGGCGTCCGGGGCATCTGGAACTTCACGGGCGCCGATTTGGACGACGACCTCCACGGGGCGATAGTAGAAAACGTGCACCTCTCCGACAGCCTCCTCACCCTCGGCTTTTACCTCCGCGGGCAGGGGGAGTCGGACGACTCAAAGGAGGCAAAATGAAAAAGCTCACCTGCTGCGCCCTTGTGCTGGCGCTGCTCATGGCCCTGTCCTCCGCCTCCGCCGGATCCGCGGGCGGGCCCACCGACCCCCTCATAACCCGCTCCTACGCCCAGTCGGTGTATAAGGACGCCGTCACAGGCTCCCTCACCGCCGCCGCGCTGGAGCGCCTCCAGGCCATCTATGACGAGGCCGCCGCCCCCTACGCCCGCGGGCAGGACACCTCCGTCAAATATACCTCCGGAAGAGAGGGCTGGCGCCTGGCCTCCGGCAGTGTCACGCTGCCCTCCGGCGGCACGCTGACGCCCACCTCCGGCTCCCTCACCCTCGCCGATGTCAGGGGCGAGGTGGTGGACGCCACCGTCGGCGAGGTGGTCGCCCCCGGCTCCCCGCTCACAAATTACCACAGATACATTGTCACCGAGGACGCCGAGGCGGCCTTCGTCTGCTCCGCCCCAGCCCTCTTTTACCTTGACGGGCCCTACGTCCCCGCCCAGGGCATGGAGCGCCAGTACGCCTACTACGACGACGTCGCGGGAAGCGAGTGGTACTATGACTCCATGGTCTACGTCCGGGAGAACAGGCTCTTCCACGACTGGGACGCCGCCTCCTTTAACGGCAGGGCCACCGCCACAAGGGCTGAGATGGTCTACGCCCTGTGGGTGCTCTCCGGCTCCCCCGTCCCCGGGACGGACTCCGGCTTTACCGACCTTACCGAGGACTGGTACCGGGACGCGGTGAACTGGGCGGCGGAGACGGGCATAACCACGGGCGTCTCCGACACGAAATTCAGCCCCGACGGCATTGTGAAGCGCTCCCAGATGGCGGCCTTCTTCTACCGCTGCACCGCGTGGCAGGGCGGCAGGACCGACCAGCGCTCTGACCTGACGGTGTACACCGACTGGGAGAAGATACCCGGCTGGGCCACGGACGCGCTGAGCTGGGCCACCGCCATTAAGGTTATCCAGGGCAACGACAACCACACCGTCGCCCCCTCCTCCTCCTCCACGAGGGCGCAGCTCGCGGCGGTAATAATGCGCTGGGACGAGGCAAACCCCTGATACTGTAAAAACCCTGGCGGTCTTTTCCGTCAGGGGGGACGTGCGGGAGATCCCGCGTGAATATTTTGACAGGCTGAAAGCGCCGTGGACGGTGTCCCGTCCATGGCGCTTTTTTCTATGGAGCTTATGTTTCTTTTGAAAAGCCTCCCTCTCACCAGAATGCGCGGCGGTGAGGCAGCGGGTCCAGCGTCCAGGCCATTTTGTCGGCAAGAAGCCCGAGCATTTCCGCGCGTCTTTCAAGGAGCGCGGGATCGGTGAACAGGTTGTTGTGCTCCCCCGGGTCCTCCTCCAGGTCGTAAAGCTCGCTGCCCAGGTCCCCCACACCCTCCGGGGAGTGGACCTTTACCAGCTTCCAGCGCCCGTCAAACACCATGGTCGCAAAGGCCTTCGGGTCGCGGTGGTTTATGTTGGCGTTGTAAAACTCCGAATATACGCTCATCCTGTGGCTGTCCGTCGGGGCCGTGCCCGTGAGCAGGTCAAGAAAGTCCCTCCCCTGAAACGCCTCCGGCTGCTCTATCCCGGCGGCGCGGCAGAGCGTCGGGGCGATGTCCACAAGCTCCACCATCGCCCGGCTCACGCGCCCGGGTGGGACGCGGTCCCCCCACCTGACGATGAGCGGCACATGGACGGCGCTCTCGTAAAAGCAGGGTCCCTTCAGGTAAAAGCCGTGGTCCCCCAGGCTCTCGCCGTGGTCGGAGTGGAAGAGGATGATGGTGTTGTCAAGCTCACCTGTGCTCTCCAAATACTCCACTATCCGCCCGACCTGGGCGTCTATCTGGTCTATCATCGCCCAGTAGGCCGCCCGGATGTACCTGTGGTCCTGCTCGCTCATCCCGTCGTAGGGGAAGTTTCCCGGGGTGTTGTACGCCCCCTCGTGGTCAAGGCGCTGGAAAACGGATTTTTTCTCAAGCTCCCCGGGGACGTAGTCCGGCAGCGGTATCCGGTCCAGGATCGGCAGGTACCTCTCGAGGTACTCCGGCGGCGGGTCGAAGGGGTGGTGGGGGTCGTAGCAGTTTACGGAGAAAAACCAGGGTCTTCCCCGGTTTTCACCTATGAACCGCATGGCCTCGTCAAAGCACCAGGCGGTCTGGGAAAGGCGGGAGGGCATCCCCTCCCGCACAAAGCGGCAGCCCTCCATGGGCCTCGTCCTGTACTCCGCCCCCTGCCCCTCCAGCCAGCGGATGTAGGCGTTTTCGGGCCAGTTGTTTCTCCCCGGAGGCCCCGGGTGGTGGGACCAGGAAAAGAAGGTGTACCCGTCGTCTATCCGCCGCTCCATGCCCGGCGAGACCGACGGGTGGCAGGCGCTGAGGTGCAGCTTTCCCGAAAGCCCGCAGACATATCCGTTGTCGGCAAATAATCGTGGTACAGGTATCTCCCCGGCGGGTATGTCCTGCCCGTTCTGCCTGACGCCGCAGGTGCGCGGGTACCGCCCCGTCAAAAACGCGGCGCGGCTCGGGGCGCACACCGGGGAGACGGAGTACGCCCTCTCCATCAGCACCCCCTCCCGGGCCAGCCGGTCGATATTCGGCGTGCGCACAAAGGCGTTCCCGGTGCACCCCAGGGTGTCATAGCGCTGCTGGTCCGTGCATATCCAGAGGATATTGGGCTTTTTATCCATACTTCACCTTCCCTCGTCTCTCAGGGCTTCACATAGAGCCGTCCCTTCGGCAGCGGCAGGACGTCGGCGTTTTGCAGCATCTCTTTAATAAGCTCCCCCATGAGCTCGTCCCTTATCTGCCCGTACTCCGGCCTCTGCCAGAGATCCACCCTCTCGAAGGGGTCGTTTTCAAGGTCGTAGAGGAAGCTCGTCCCCTCCATGTCGGTCTGGAGCTTATACCGCCCCCGGCGGAGCATACGGCCCTGGCCGCTCTGGGTCCAGGGGTTTAAGCAGTTGAAGGAGCCGTCCCCGGGAAGGCACCCCTGCTCCCCCGGCGACATATCTCCCTCCAGCCAGTACCGCCCGCCGTAGCCCACCTCGGCGTAGGCGCAGTCCCGGACCCTGTCCTCCCGCCCCTCAAATATGGGCAGGAGGCTTTTTCCCTGCACCCCATCGGGGATCCTCTCCCCTATCAGCTCGCAGATGGTGGGCAGCACGTCCACAATGCTCACAAAGCTCCCCATGGCGCCCCTGGCGTGATGCCCCGGGACGTGCCACACCATGGGGATGTTCACGAGGCACTCCGGCAGGTCCACGCCCTTTCGCATGAGCCCGTACTCCCCCGCGTAATCCCCGTGGTCCGACAAAAACAGCACCAGCGTCTCATCCCCGATGCCCCGCTCATCCATGG
Source organism: uncultured Oscillospiraceae bacterium (assembly GCA_947630755.1). Classification (GTDB taxonomy): domain Bacteria; phylum Bacillota; class Clostridia; order Oscillospirales; family Oscillospiraceae; genus RUG626. The sequence goes on from CANRIU010000001.1 coordinate 19,652, forward strand.
CGCCGATGAGCCTTTTGAACTGGTCGTCGATGAGCCGCAGCATACCGTAATAGTTGGACCTGGCGCGCAGTATGGCCCTCTCCCCGTCCTCGCCGTACACGCTGTCCCACTGCTTATGGAGCCACTCATATCTCGCGCCCTTTTTCACGGCGTCGGACCTGTCGGTAGTTATCCCCGGCAGCGCCTCCGGCGGGAACATATCAAAATACGGCTCCGGGACCTGATATGGGTTGTGGGGCTCGGCAAAGGACAGCCACAGGAAAAATGGGCGGCCCTCCTCAAGAGCCCTGTCCATAAATCTTATCGCGGAGGAGACGTTCCTGTACGGAAGCTGCGCCTCAACGCCACAGGGCGAGGGGGCGTCGGCGCACTTGAATTTCAGCGTCTTCAGATATTCGTCAAACCGCTCCTCCTCCGGGCTCCCATACGGGAGGTCATTCGCCCCGAGGTGCCCCGATGTCTCGTGGAAGTCAAAGTCCCCGGGCTTTCGGTGGGAGTGGTTTTTGCCGCAGAGGGCGGTGACATATCCGTTTTTCCTCAAAACGTCCAGAAGGTCCTCGGTGTACACCGCGTCGGCGGCGTTGAAGTTTGACCGCACCCGGTTCGCGCTGGGGTATCTCCCGGTGAAGAGGCCCACCCTCGCGGGCATACATGTGGGGTTGGAGGTGTAGGCGCAGGAAAAATCCGTGTTTCTCCCCGCCCACTCGTCCAGAAACGGCATGGTGTCAAGGGGAAAGCCCCGGGAGCGCCTTACGTCGGCGCGCTGCTGGTCCGTCATTACAATTACGATATTCGGCTTCAAGTTATCCCTCCTCTTTTTTCCAAAGGCCGTCATAAAATCTCTCCGCCCCGGAGATCCGGGGGCGGCTCCGGCAGCGGCCCCAGAAGGGGCCTTGCCCACCTTATGAATTCCTCCGTCACGTCAAAGCCGTCGGCGCTTATGAAGGAGGCCGGCATTCGCCGCTCCTCCATCATCACCTGCCCGATGGGTATCAGCACCTCCCGGCATATGTAGGGCTCGGTGGAGACGCGCTCAAGCCCCGCCATGACCCCGGTTTTTCCGCCGAGCACGGCCCTCGCGGCGAGAGCGCCGACACGCTCCGCCTCCTCCCTGTCCACCCGTGACTGGGCGCAGGCGCAGGCGCGGCCCCAGATCCCCGGCTTCTCGCTCCGGGCCTTTATGCCGAGCCTCTCAATTATCAGGCGCGCAAGATATTCCCCCACGCTGCCGTCGTATCTCGCCCGGCCCTCCACAAAAAACGGCGGCGCCACCGTGCTGCCGTCGGGTTTCTTAAGTCCCTCGCTCACCGCCACCACAACTCCGCCGTGAAGGCTGTGGAGCATACTCACCCGGCGCAGAAAACGCTCCTCGTCAAAGGGCACCTCGGGCAGGCATATCATATGCGGCGCGTCCCCCGGCCCTCTGCGGGCGAGGGCCGCGGCGGCGGTTATCCACCCCACGTTCCGCCCCATGGTCTCAACTACGCTCACATGTATCGGCAGCGACGCCACGTCCACGGCTGTCTCGGACACGCACCACGCGATAAACGTGGCAGCGCTTGCATACCCCGGGGCGTGGTCCAGAACCGCGATGTCGTTGTCTATCGTCTTGGGTATTCCCACGACCCCGGCAAGCCCCCCGGCGGCCTTCGCAAGGCGCCCGCAGGCGTCCATGCTCCCGTTTCCCCCGGTGAAAAGCACATAGCCTATGTTATGCCGTCTCAGCACCTCCGCCATAGCCCCGTACTCCCCCGGTCCGAGAGGCGTCCGCGATGAGCCGATGGCGGAGCCGGGCGCGGTCAGAAGCCCCTCCAGGACCTTCTGCGGCAGCGCGCCAAGGTCCGTAAATGACTCCCTCAGTATCCCCGCCGTACCGTATCTCGCCCCCAATATCCGCCCCGTAAAGCCGAGGCGCCGCGCCTCCTCTACCGCGCCGTAAAGGGAGGCGTTCAGCACGGCGGTGGGCGCGCCGCCGTGGGCGATAAGCAGATCAGCCATTCTCTCCCCCCTCTTTCACACCCTGCCCTCGGAGCCGGACAGCCGGATTATGTCCTTCACGTCCTCGCACAGGGCATCGCAGGCGTATTGGGAGACCTTCCACGAGTGCCCCTGGTGGTCCAGCTCCTCCATCCCCCGCCGATAGTGCTCCAGGTATTTGTACCGTATCTCCGTCCCGAAGTTTATCTTCGCCACCCCCAGGGACACCGCCCTGCGGATGACCGCCTCCTCCATTCCCGTGCAGCCGTGGAGCACGAGGGGTATGTCCGTAAAGCCCCTGACCGCCTCCAGAATATCGAGCCTTATGTCCGGCGTCCCGTGGTAGTAGCCGTGGGCGTTCCCGATGCCCACCGCCAGTGTGTCCGGGGAGCACAGGCGCAGGAATTCCCGGACCTGCTCCGGGTCGGCGATGTTTTTGTTCTCCTGCACCGCCCCGCCGTCAAGGCGCTGGAGCTGCCCCACCTCCGCCTCCACCGGGACGCCAAAATGCCTTGCCACCCTGACCACGTCCCCGGTCAGTGCGGCGTTCTCCTCCACCGGAAGGGACGAGCCGTCTATCATCACCGATGTGAACCCCAGCCGCAGAGCCTCCATGCACATGGGAAAGCCGTCCCCGTGGTCCAGATGTATGGACACCGGCACCGAGACCTTCCCGGCGCACCACCTCGCCACGTTTACGAACCAGTCATTTCCCGAGTAGGCCCCGGTGGAGACATAGTGGGCGAGGATCATCGGGGAGCGCAGCTCCTCCGCGGCCCTGCACGCCGCCATGATTATGTCGTAATTGCCCCCCTGGGTGTTCACGGCGGGGATGGCGTAGCCTCCCCGGGATGCTCTCCCAAGCTGCTCCAGATTGTTTGTGAGCATAAATACCGCTCCTTATAAATTATGATTTGTTTTCATCCACTCGTATGTACTATCGGTATATGCCGAAATATCTCCCCATCCCCGCGTCCCCCTTAAATTAATCGACCCCGGTTTTTTGTGTTGACGGTAGATGAAAATAAATGTATAATTTAAAAAGTAAATCATACGCAGGAAAGTAATGGTCAGGGGGAGGATACATGAAAAAGAGCGGCAGCGCGCCGACCCGCCGGGATGTGGCGGAGCGGGCGGGCGTATCTGTTACCATCGTCTCCTATGTGCTCAACAACAACCGATATGTGGCGAAGGACAAGCGGGAGAGGGTCTACCGCGCCATAGAGGAGCTCCACTACCGCCCGAACGCCGTCGCCCGCGCCCTCAAGGGGAAAAAGAGCAACCATATCCTCTTCATAGCCGACAACATCTCCAACGAGCACTTCGGGAAAATAGTGGAGGAGATGGACAGGATGGCCTATGACAAGGGCTATCTCATCTCCCTTCTGGCGGACAGGAACGACGCGGAGTTTGTCTCACAGGTGAACAGTCGCCAGGTGGACGGGATAGTGATAAGCTCCGCGGGCTTTGACGAGCTCTACGTCCGGCAGCTCGTCGACTCCGGCGTTCCGGTGGTGCTGCTCATGAACCGGGAGTACAACGGCATAGGCAGTGAGGCCGGGCGGATATACACCGGACTTATTCAGGGCATGAAGGACTGCGTGAAGCTTATGGTCAGCAAGGGCAGGAAAAACCTCCTGTATATCGACCGCATAAGCCGCCGGGGGCGGTTCAGCGATCAGAACGACCTACGCTTCCGCGCCTTTTGCGAGCAGATGAGCGAGAGCGGTCTTGAGCTCCCGCCGGAGCGGATAGTCACGGGCTGCGCCAGCGAGCAGGAGCTCTTTGACGCCGTGCGCGCAAGGCTCATCGGCGGCCCTGCGGTGGACGGGATGATCGGGCGCAACGACAACATGGCCTGCATCGCCATGAAGGCCGCGCAGCAATGCGGTCTCAGGGTCCCGGAGGACGTGGCGGTGGCGGGCTTCGACAACTCCCGGGTCAGCGCCTTTGTGTCCCCCACCCTTACAAGCGTGGAGATAGACAGGAGGGCCATAGCCGACGCCATAATCACCATGCTCGACGCCATGATTCGCGGCGGCGAGCCCGGGGTCTGCTCCGTCCCCACAAGGCTCATCGAGCGGGAGAGCACTTAAATCGACAATAATCGACAATGATCGACAATGATTCAAATAAAAAAGCGGATACCCGGGGGCGGGTCACGCCCCCTCGCGGTATTCGCTTTTTTGTCCTCTTTTCATCTCCCGCCGCCGTGGTCCCGCTCTATGGCAGCGGGGGCGGTATTGATCTGACGAATCACGCCGATGTCGAATTTCGGCGCCCGCCAGTAGGTGTAAAGGCCGTTTTTCTCCTGCTCCACGTCGTAAAGCTGGGTATAGCAAAAGCCCGCCATTCTGGGGTTCTCAAGAAGCGCCAGCGTCAGGCCGCGGTATCTGGAGATAAACTCCTCCATCGTCTCCGGGGCGTTGCCGTAGCCCCAGCCGCCCCCGGCCTCGTCCCATTTGATGCCGCCGTACTCGCTGAGCATCACAGGCTCCCCGCCGTAGGTCTGCCGCTGCCTGTGGCGGTCGTCAAGAACTCCTTCGCTTGCGAGCCTGTCGTACTTCGCCCTGAAGCTCTCCGGCGACTGGTCGTAGTCGTGCAGGTCGAATATGTCCGTCACGACGTGGAAATTCCCGCTCGTGTCAACGCAGGGGCGGGTGGGGTCCAGCAGCTTCGTGACCGAGTAGCAGACCGCCAGAAGCTCGTTTCTCTGCACACGGCCCTTCACGTTCCACGTCTCGTTGAACGGCGCCCACACCACGATGCTCGGGTGGTTGAAGTCCCGCTCCACAGCCTCGGTCCACTGGGTGAGGTACGCCGGGAGAACGTTTATGTCCGCCACATCCGCGCCCCAGTTGGCGTACTCCCCCCAGACCATGTAGCCCATCCTGTCGCAGTGGTACAGAAACCGCGGCTCAAAGACCTTCTGGTGGAGTCTCGCGCCGTTGAACCCGGCGTCCATGGAGATGCGTATATCCCTTATTATCGCCTCCTCGCTGGGCGCGGTGTAAATCCCGTCGGGGTAAAACCCCTGGTCCAGGACAAGGCGCTGGAATACCCTTTTTCCGTTGAGGAGGAAGGCCCCGTCCTCCAGCCTCACGGATCTCAGGCCGAAGTAGCTCTTCACCTCGTCCCCCTCAAAGCCCAGCGTCAGGTCATACAGTCCCCCAACTCCCAGCTCCCAGGGCACGACCTTGTCAAGGTCCATGGTTATCTCCGCCTCGCCCCCGGCGGATACCGCCTCCGCCGCGCCGGCGCTCTCGCCGTCAAAAAATGCCCTGGCGGTGACGCGCCCCTGCCCCCGGGTCCTGACGGTTATGTGGACCCGGCCGTTTTCAAGGTCCGGGCGGAGCTTCAGGGACCGGATATGATTTTTCGGCACTCTCTCCAGCCACACCGTCTGCCAGATCCCCGTGGTACGGGTGTAATAGCACCCGTAGGACGCAAGCTTCCCGCTCTGCTTGCCGGAGGGCACAAGCCCCGACCGCTCATCGTCCGCGGCGCACAGGGTTATCACCGTCTCGGGCGTGAGCTTTGATGTGATGTCGAAGGTAAAGGGCGTGTAGCCCCCGGTGTGTGAGCCCACCGCCTCGCCGTTAACGTACACCGTGGCGGCGTAGTCCACCGCCCCGAAGTGCAGCAGCACCCGGTCTCCCCGCTCACTTACCGCCTCCATCCACTCCTCCGGAACGGACACCGCCCTGCGGTACCAAACGCAGGAGATAAAATCCCGAAACCCCACTCCGGAAAGCTCGCTCTCCGGGCAGAAGGGCACCGTTATCCTGCCTGACAGCGCCGGGGCGCGGTAAAGCTCCCGCTCCGCGCCGCTGGCGCTCTGGTCCAACTCAAACTCCCACTCGCCGTTCAGATTTATCCAGTCCTTTCTCATAAGCTGCGGGCGGGGATATTCTGGTCGCGGAATATGCTCCATATGCTCTTCTCCTTAATATTTTTCCCGCCGCCCTCCGTCTAACCGGAGGGCGGCGGCATCGTGTGTCAGCCTATCTGGGGTATCTGCTTTGTCAGGAATTTCGCGTACTGCTCCCGGGTTATCCTCAGGGCCTCCTCGATGTTGAGGCTCTTCAGGGTCTCCAAATAGTTGTCAAACTCCGTCAGCGGCGTGGCCCCGGTTATGAATTTCACCGTCATCTCGTCCACATATGTGGCGATGTCCGCCTGCAGCTTGCTCCTTGCGTTGGAGGCCTCGATGTCCATCACAAAGTTCGGCAGCGTCTGGGTGCCGTCCACCGTCGTGTCGTCGGAGTACATGGTGCGCAGCGCCATTGCCTCCTCGCTTGAGGTGGTTATCGGGTTGCACACCACATCGGGCTCGGAGAGCTTGGGCCAGAGGTGGAGCTTCAGCGTCGCGCTCACGTCGGCAAGGGGCACATCGGGGTTATTGAGGACGTAGTCCGTGTAATGCTTCTCCCCGTTCTCATCCACGGTGTAGGTCTTGCCCTCGATGCCCCAGTTGCACAGCGTCGCACCCTCCTCGGTGTAGAAGTAGTTCATATACGCCATCGCCAGCTCCCAGTTCTCGCTCTTGGCGTTTATGACCGTGGACTGGGGATTGTCAAAGGAGGGCCTGGCTTCCCAGTACACATTCTGGAAATGCATGGGCTGTCCCTCGTAAAGCCTCGGGTAGTTTGCCACCATGACGTGCTTGCCCACGGCGGAGGCGCTGCTGTACGCCTGATCGCAGGAGTTGACCATCACTCCCACCTGATTGTTGAGGAACATGTTCATCCGCTGGGTGTCGTTGAGGCCGGAGTTGAAGTCCTTGTGGATGTAGCCCTTCTCGTACCAGTCGTGCATCATGGTGAGGTATTCCCTGTACGCCTGAGTGTAGGGGCCGAACTGGACCTCGCCGTTCTCGTCAAGGAAGTAGCTGTTCCCGATGCCGTAGGGCCACATAAACTGCTCGGCGCGCCCGTTCTTCGCAATGCATATGCCCGCAATGCCGTCGGCAGCCAGCTTGGAGAACAGGGACTCATAGTCCGCGATAGTCTCCGGCATCTTCTCAAGGCCGTACTTGTCCACTGTCTCCGTGAGGATATTGATGCGGCTGAACTCCGGGGCGGTCTGCTTCAGGAGGGCGAAATCCACTATCCTGTTCTCGTTTGTGGTGGCAAGGCGGTAAATGGTCTCGCTGGAGGTTATGGCCCTGTAATAGTCCGGCGCGTACTCCGCCATCTTGTCCGTCAGGTCCATAAAGAGCCCCTCGTCAACGCCGGAGGCCGCCCCGCCGTTGTAAAGTCCCCGTATTATCAGGATGTCCGGCAGCTCCCCGCCGGAGATGAGCAGGTTGAGCTGCTCCGCCTCCTGGCCTGTGGCGGGGTGGATGAACTCCACCTCGATCCCCGTGCGGCGGGATACCTCCTGAAGTATCTCGTGCTCGTTGAGGGAGTCCATGTGCCTTGCCTGATTGGCGTTTATCGGGCACCAGATCGTGAGCTTCCTGCCGTTTGTCTCCACGGGGTAGGTTATCTCCCCGGTCTCCTGTATCTCCGGCGGCGTCGTGCCGTCGTCGGGTCCATCGGGGTCCTCGGCGCCCGGCGTTGACGGCGTCGACGATGTCGACGGGGTATTCGGCTGGTCCTCCCCGTCCCCCGGCTCATCGGCAGTGCCGCCGCAGCCCGCAAGAGTGCACAGGATGAACACCATTGCCAGGAACAGTGACAGAAGTCTTCTCTTTTTCATGCTTTTCATTTTCTCTTCTCCTTTTCGTATAAATTTATAATGTTGATGAGGTCCGCTCAAATCCGCAATCTCGCGCCGCCCATCACCCCTTTACCGAGCCGAGCATTACGCCCTTGACAAAATACTTCTGGAGGAACGGGTAGATGCAAAGTATGGGCAGTGTGGAGACGATTATGGCGGCGTACTTTACCGACTCCCCGAGGAAGTCCGCCACGTCCCCCGTTGACTGATCCTGGGAATTTGTGATCACTATCTGCCGCAGCACAAGCTGAAGCGGGTACAGGTCCTTCGCCAGCGGCAGGAATGCCATGGCGTTGAACCACGCGTTCCAGTGCCCCACGGCGTAAAAGAGCAGTATAACCGCCATCGTCGCCTTTGTCAGCGGTATGAGTATGTGGAAAAGTATCTGCATATCGCTCGCCCCGTCAAGGATAGCCGCCTCCTCCAGCTCCCGGGGCACCCGGGAGAGGGCGGTCCGCATGACCAGAAGGTTGTGCGTCCCTATCGCCCCGGGCAGTATGAGCACCCACCTTGTATTCAAAAGGTGCAGTCCCTTCATGAGCAGGTAGTTCGGTATGATGCTGGCGGTGAAATACATGGAGAAAACTATGAACAGGCTCAGCGCCCTTTTCAGCATGAAGTCCCTGCGGGAGAGGGCATACGCACCTATCACCGTCATCACCATGTTGAGCCCCGTGCCCACCGTCACATAAAAGATGGTGTTTGCGTACCCCAGCCAAATATCCCGCCGGGCAAGCGTCGCCTTGTACCCCGCCAGAGAGAAGCCCTCGGGCCAGAGCATCGGCCCGGAGTGGAACAGCACCTTCACCGGGTCGCTTATGGACGCGAACAGTACATGGAGCATCGGGTACAGGCAGCACAGCGACAGAAGGGTTATGAACACCACACAAAAGGTGTCAACGACAATGTCCTCCTTCGACCGCCGTATCCTGTTTGGATTTTTTCTGTTTGACCTCACCATAAGCTCTCCTCCACGCACTTTCGGCTGAACCAGTTGGCGAACACCACAAGAAGGAAGTTTATCACGGAGTTGAACATCCCCACCGCCGCGGCAAAGCTGTAATTTCGCTGCTGGAGGCCCATCCGGTAGACATAGGAGGATATGGTATCCGCCGTTTCGTACACCGACGGCCCGTACAGCAGTATCGTCTTTTCCGCCCCGAGGCTCATGAGGTTGCCGACACGCATTATGAGCTGTATCGCTATCATCGGCGTCAGCGCCGGGAGCGACACATGGATTATCTTCTGGAGCCTCCCCGCCCCATCGATGGACGCCGCCTCGTACAGGGCCTGGTCCACCCCCGACAGGGTGGCGATGTAGATGATGCTCCCCCAGCCGATATTCTGCCACACGCCGCTCAGGACGAATATCCACACATAATACTTCGGGTTCGTCAGCAGGTTCTGACTGTCCACGCCGAAGAGCGTCAAAAGCTTTGTTATGACCCCGTCGCTGCTGGTAAAGTCGATAAGTATGCCGCACACCACGACGAGGGATATGAAGTGCGGAAGATAGGAGATTGTCTGGGTTATCTTTTTAAAATACTTTCCCCTCACCTCGTTGAACATGAGGGCCAGTATTATCGGCGCGGGGAAGCCTATCAGCATCTGGAGCCCGCTTATCTTCAGCGTATTCCTTATGACCCTCCAGGCGAAGGGGCTCTTGAAGAAGTCCCTGAAGTTCTGGAGCCTCACCCACTCGCTGTCCGCTATGCCCAGCGCGGGCTTGAAGTCCTTGAACGCTATGATGTTCCCCAGCAGCGGAACATAGTGGAACAGGACGTAGTACGCCACTATCACCAGCATCAACAGATATACCAGAGTGTACTTTTTAATATTGAGTCCCAAACGGTAAAAGTACCCGCCCTTTTTCGGCGGATCCCGCCTCCCTCCGGCGCCGCCCGGGGCTCTGCCTTCCGCTGTTGTCACATTTGTACCTCTCTTTCCGCCAAACGGCCTGTTTTCCCGCTCAAGGTCCTTTCTTTTGTTTAAACTGTCAAAATCCCGGTGCATACACACGAGTAAATATATTACAATATAACCTCTGCCCTGTGGATGCGCAATATGTAAGATTTATTATATTGCAGAATTATTTCCTTTTTTGTCTTTTTGACAAAAAGCGGCCCATACCACAAAAATTGCAAATTACGGAGCAGTTTACATCTTGCATTTTTTATTTATCCATTTTATTATAATTTTATGGACGACCGAGGCAGGCGCGCAGGCGGTCCCGGGAGGGGCACAGGATATGAAAAAGACAGTCCGGCGGATTTTCTGGAAATATCTGCTTATATTTACCATACCCTTTCTGGCTGCTGTGGGCCTGTTTCTCCATAACTATGCCCATGTCTACCGCACCGCCATATCCGAGCTCCAGATGGGCGCCCTCACCCAGATGAGCGGCGAGCTCGACGTGCTCATTGACAATCTCAGCAGCCTGTCCGAGCAGATGGGCGAGCGGGAGGACATTGTGAACATCAGCAGGTTCTCCGACGCCGAGAAGTGCGACATCCTCCAGATATACGACCGCGGCCTTCCCGAGAGGGTGTCGCTCCTCTATTATTTCCGCCACACCAACAACATCTACTTTCAAAACAGCATCCTCACATATCACGAGTTCGAGCAGTCCAGCTATTTCGACGTGTCCCTCAACTTCATGGGCTTTTTCACCCAGCTCAACTCCAGCTCATACGTCCGGTTTATCCCCGTGGACGCCAAGGCCAGGCGCGGCGAGATGTACAGCGCCGCCCTGATGGCCCCCATACCCTCGCTCTCATCCTCCCCCACCGGGACCGTGGCATTTTTGATAAGCAGGACATATTTCGATGCCCTGGTCGAAAAATATTTCGGCGACATCCGCCCGGACATCTTCGTGCTGGACACCGCCCTGAATATAGTTTTCGACGGGAACGGCCTTGTCGGCCAGGATGAGCTTAAGGGCATCGTCCGAAATAACCCCCTGGGCGTGGGGAGCATCGCCCTGGGAGGGGAAAAATACGTCCTGATGCGCAGCGTCTCCGCCGCCCACGGGCTTTACTTCGTGGTCCTCGCCGACGAGGACGCCTTTTACGACGGCAGCGGCAACGAGAGCCTCATAATCACCTTCATCGCCCTTGTGTATCTCATCTGCGTATTCCTCGCCCTCGCGGTATCGAGGCGCGCCGTGAGCGAGGTGGAGCTCGCGGAATCCCGCATCGCCGAAAACGATGTCCTTCTCAAAAGGGGCCGGGAGCAGATAACAGAGCTCGTCATACTCCGGCTCCTCGGGGCCTCCGAGCGGGAGGGAGTCAGGCGCCTCACCTCGTACCTTGACGACTGGGGCGGCGGCTTCAAATACAGATATTTCTGCCTCGCCGCCATGTGCCCCGCCCCCGGCGCTTCCCTCGACGAGCTGTGCTCCGCCGCCGTCTCAGCCCTGAGACACGCCGCGGGGGACAGCTGCGCGGTGTACTCCGCCGTGGACAGGAGGGAGAAGCGTGCCGTCGCCGTCATAAACACCGACGACCCGGACCTCGACCGCGCCGCCCTTATGACCGCCGCCCGGGACGATCTGGACCCGCAGCTTCGCGGCAAAATGACCGTGGGCGTGGGGGGCATCTATGAGGGCGAGGGAAATATCTCCGTCTCCTACCTCGACGCCCTCACGGCGGAGGACACCCGGGAGGCCCGGGTCCAGGAGGGCTGGTATCTCTTCCGCGCCAACAGAAAGACCCCCGGCGAGCCCCTGCCCTACGCCGACCTCGCCCTTGTGGAGCAGAGCATCCTCAGCGGCAGCGCCGACATCTCCACCAGCGTCCTGCGCAAGGCATTTGAAAAAATCGACAGGCTCCCCTCCAGGGCCGTCAGGCGCTGCCTGTACTTCGACATGGTCAACCTGATCATAAAGATTTACGAGGGCGTGGACGCCCCCATGAGCTCCCAGCAGCTCTCCCGCCTCACCGCCGTCAGCGACCTGGACGTGATCCGCCGGGACGTGACCTACGCGGCCCTGAGCCTTACGGAGCATGTCAAAGCGCAGCTGGAGGCCCCGGAGGCCCCTCCGGCGAAGCGCTCCCTTGTGGAGTACGTCCAGAGCAATTTCATGGACAGCAATCTCTCCCTGAGCCGTCTCGCGGAGGAGTTCGGCCTCTCCTACACCTACGTCAGCCGGACCTTCAAGACCGAAACCGGGCGCTCCTTCCAGGCCTACCTCACGGACCTCCGTATCGATTATGTCAAGGATATGCTCATGAACACCAACACCCCCATCAAGGACATCGTCCTTAAATCCGGGTACCTGGATGTGGCGAATTTCACCCGTAAATTCAAGCAGATAGAGGGGATAACCCCCGGACAGTTCCGGCAGCTTCACAAGAGGTGACAAAGGGGGAGACCATGAATTTTTTCGATTTCGACAGCCCCATCTCAAGCTTCCTCATAAGGCTCTTTGACCTTGTGCTCCTCAACCTGTGCTTTGTGGTGTGCTCACTCCCGCTGGTGACCATCGGCGCGTCGGTCACGGCCCTGCACTCCGTGGCCATGTCCATGGACAGGGGCAAGCCTCTTGGGAGATTTTTCCGGGCCTTTGCCGCGAATTTTAAAAAGGCCACCGCCCTTTTTCTCATTTTCCTCCTTATCGGCGCGCTTCTCGGGCTGAGCCTGTATCTCGTCATCGCCGCCCCTCCGGCCGGGGCGGCGGCGGTGAAGGTGGTCATCTTCATCGGCATTTTTTTCCTGCTGGGCGCAGCCTCCTTCGCCTTTCCCCTGACCGCGAGATACGAAAACTCCGTCCTCGCCACACTGAAAAACGCCTTCGTCTTCGCCCTCTTCTCCATGCCCGCCGTGGTCCTCATGCTGGCGATATGGCTCTTCCCCGCCGTTTTCCTGCTCTTCAGCTATGATCTCTTCACCCTGGCGCTGTACGTTTGGGTGTTCGTCGGCTTTGCCCTCTCCGCCTATCTTCAGGGGTTTGTCTTAAACCGCATCTTCCGTCGGGTGTCGGGAGATTAGCGGCGGGAGGGGGTCTCTTTTTTTAACCGTTATCCACACGAGTGTACTGGGCCTTTTCGCCGCCCGTGCATATAAAATTGACCTTATTTTGATTAAAAGGAGGAAGAAAAATGTTGGATCCAGGCTATTTTAACGATGTCCGGGGCGCTGTCTATTTCCCCTCCCGGGCCTACAACGCGTACCAGCTGTACAGCCGTTTTTCCCCGGAGGAGACGGACCGCGACATGTCCTATGCCCGCCTTGCGGGCCTCAACGCTCTCAGGGTATTCACAAGCTACGAATTCTGGTGTCAGGACCCGGAGGGATTTTTTGCCCGCTTCGAGACGCTTTTGACCTGCGCCGCGGCCCACGGCATACGCCTTATGCCCGTGCTCTTTGAGGACTGCGGCAAGCCCAACACCCCGGAAAACCGTCTGGGCAGGGACCCCATCGCCACCGTCTGCGTCCGCTCCCCCGACGCAGAGATCGAGCGGGACCCGGCGCGCTGGGGGGAGCCCGCCGCTTACCTTCGGGCCTTCTTTGAAAGGTACAGGGACGACAAGCGCCTGCTGGCTGTGGAGATCATGAACGAGCCCCACAGGCAGCGCGGGAACCTGCCCTTCGCCAGGCGCCTCGCCCTTGAGGCGTCCGCGGTCTCCGGGAGCGTGCCTCTGACCATGGGCTGCATGAGGCTCGAGGACGACCTGTGCTTTGCGGACCTCATCCAGATTTACCAGTTCCACAACAATTTTCCCCGCTCCGAGACGGAGCTGCGAAACGACATCCTCCGGGCGCTGGCGGTCCAGGAGGTCACCGGAAAGCCCGTGTGGCTCACGGAGTGGCAGCGCATAAGGAGCGGCGGCCCCGGCTGGGGCGTGGAGGAGATCCCGAGGAACGACACCCTCCCCGACCTTGCCAGCGCCGCCTCCATAGTCAGGGAGAGCGGGATCGGCAATTTCTTCTGGTCGCTTATGGTCAAGCCCGCGTATCTCCAGTCCCAGCGCCCCAACGGCACGTTCAACGGCATGTTCCACGAGGACGGCAGCGTCTACTCCGCCCGGGACTTCCTCGCCGTCGCGGGGGACGTCCCCGCGCCCCCGGAGCGCCGCAGTATGCCCGAGTGGTACCTTGAGGACCTGCGGGCGTCGTACCCGGAAATATACGCCAGGGTCACCCGGGATGATCAGCCTTCGCCGTCCCGCCTCACAGAAGAAAAGGAGAGATAAAAATGGAGGACCTTTTGAATGTCGGCGTCTGCGTCACCCTGTCGGGCCGCTGGCCCCAGGAGCTTGGCGAGAGGCGCCTTGCCGAGTACAGTCAGTGGCTTGAGGACAGCTTTCCCGGCACAAAAATGCTCCGCTTCCCGAGGCTCGTCTGCACCGACGGCGACCTTCGCGAGTGCTGCGGGTACTTCTGTGAGAACCGCGCCGACATCATCGTCATGATTTACGGCGCCTTCACCGGGGACAACGTGCCCTGCGGCCTCGCGGACGCCTGCGGGTGCCCCATAGTCCTTTTCGCCCCCAGGGAGGAGCGCTGGGACCGGGACGACCGGCTCTACGCCAACGCCCTGTGCTCCGCGGCGATGAACGGCGCCAGCCTCACCCGCATCCACGCCCCCCACTTCACCGTCTACGGAGATCCTGACGAGCCCCGGGTAGCCCGGGAGCTGGGGGACATTTTCGCCGCCCGGAGAGTGGTCAAGGGCCTTCGCGGCATGACCTTCGGCCTTTTCGGGTACAGGCCCACCGCCTTCTACAACTGCGCCTTTGACGAGAACGTGATTCGCCGGACCTTCGGGATAAATTTTGAGGAGACGGACCTCAAGGTCGTTTTTGACACCATGGACGCCCTCCCCCCGGAGGAGGTGGAGGCGCAGCTTGCGGAGCTCCGCGCCCGTTGGGACACCGCCCTTCTGCCCGAGGGACACCTGGAAAATCACGCAAGGCTCTACCTTGCGCTGAAGCGCCTCATTCCCCGGTATGGCTACGACTTCTGCTCCATCAAGTGCTGGCCCGAGATGGGCGCCCTCCACGCCACTCCCTGCGCCGTGCTCGGGCGGCTCATGGACGAGGGCATCGGCGTTGCCTGCGAGGGCGACGTGGACGCGGGGATCACTGCCGCCATCCAGAGGCTCATCTGCGGCGCCCCGCCCTTCATAACCGACCTCATAAACATAGGAGAGGAGGACAACACCGTCACCTTCTGGCACTGCGGCAACGCCGCCCCAAGCCTCCACGACCCCTCCGACGGCGTGGTCATGGCAAACCACCCCCTCGCCGGACAGGGCACCTCCTTTTGGTGCGCCCTGAGGCCCGGCCCCGTCACCGCCGCCAGGTTCACGAATTTCGACGGTCAGTACAGGCTCTTCCTCCTCGGCGGCAAAGCTCTCCCCACCCGGAGAAACACCCGCGGGTGCATGGTGAACGTGAAGGTCGATACCCCGGTTCTGGAGCTGGTGCGGCGGATCGCCGACACCGGGATGAGCCACCATTACAGCCTCGTCTGGGCCGATATTGCCGACAGCATGAGGGCTGTGGCAAAGCTCCTTGAGATTCCCGTCATAGAGCTGTAATAAATTTTCCCCCGCGATGGCGGGGGACCGGAAATAATGTGAGGAGGGTTCATCATAAACAAATCAAAAATGCTGTGGGCCGCCGCGTCGGCGGCGCTGGTCATTGCCCTGCTCGCCGCCGGATGCTCAAGACCCGGCGGACAGGAGCGGGAGGACCCCGCTCCCCCGGACCCCGGCAGCGCCGGCAGCCCGTCAGACAACGCGCCCCCCGACGACGCCCCGGCGGAGGACCCGGACGCCGAATCTCCGGCGGAGGACCTGGACGCCGAGCCTCCGCAGGACGGCGTCCCCGCCGAGGAGGATTATACCCCCGGCTATACGCTCCTTCCCGGGGGCGTGGGGACAAATTTCAACGAGCACATCGCGAAGGCCCAAATCGCCGACCTGGAGCTCTCCGGCACCAGGTGGGTCAGAGGCTTTATAAACTACTTCGGCACGGACGTGAACACAAGGGTCTCCGCCTTCAGGGACCTGAAGGCGGCGGGCTTCAACACCATCGTCACCATAAAGTTCAACTACTCCGGCGTCAGCATCCCAAAGACCCCCGAGGGCTACGACAGGGCCCTCTCCGGCCTTGAGGACTTCCTCGACCGGGTCTACCCCTGCGCCGACATCATCGTCTCCGGCAACGAGCCCTTTATCGAGTCGAAGAAGGATGAGCGCAACGAGACAGTCATCAACTTCTACAAGGAGGTCACGTCGCGCATCCACGACTACATAATGCGTCAGGACCGGGAGATCCCCCTGTTTGTCGGGGCGATAAACTCCGTCAGCGACCCGGTGTTCTGGGAGGACTACCACGAGAGGGACTTTGTGGAGTACGCCGCCGAGACCCCCTGGATCGCCGGGGTGGACATACATATCCACCACCTGACCATGGACCAGCTGGACACCTCCATGAAGTACGTCTCGGATATTCTCCGGGACGACCAGAAGATAATCGCCACGGAGTTCTCCGCCGTCAAGTACTGGAGATCCCACACCTCCGACCCCATGCCGGAGCTTATGGCGGAAAAATACGGCTTTGACCCGTCCTGGCACGTCTACGACTACATAAACTACGCGGTAAACAACCGGGATAAAGTCACCCGGGAGCAGTGGGAGGACTTTCTGGGCTCCTGCGACTGGTATGTAAAGCGCCAGGATTACCTCCTTGACGCCTACGGGCATTTCATGGACTACGACAAGTTCTATCTTGCGACCTACGGCACATACATCTTCTTCTCCGGGGAGTTCGGGCCCAACAGCGAGGCGTGGCTTTTCAACCCCCTCTTTGCCACCTCCACGGTACAGAGGGACCCCGACGGCAGATACCAGCCCAACTTTAAAATGCTGGAGAATTTCCAGCTCATCCAGAGGATGTCCGCAGACCCCGCCCCCTATATTCTTGGCGCGGAGGAGCTGCCCGCGGTAAATGTCCCCGCCGGGACGCCCCTTGAGGAGATACTGGCGAAGCTCCCAACAGAGGCGAAATTCTACACCAGCCGCGGAAGCCTGGAGCTGGAGCTCTCCGGCTGGGAATGGGACAAGGCCTTCGACCCGTCCCTCCCCGGAAGCTGCGTTTTCACCGCCCGGGGCACTCTTTTCACGGAGGGGTCCGTCGACCCCCTCGGCACAGCGGCAAGGGTGGAGGTCCTCGTCACATGACGCGCAGCGGCCAATACCGTCCGGACAGGCATTGACGCCTTTAATTCGAGCATGAAAAAATCCCGCCGATGGCTCCATCGGCGGGATTTTTCACGCAATATTTATCCGGAAGGGGCGTCACACTCTCCCCACTACCCTGGCGACGATCTGCGCGGCCTCGGCGCGGGTGGCGTAGGCCCGGGGGTTCAGCAGGCCGTTGGAGCCCGTGAATATCCCGGCACAGGTGAGCCTCGCCGCGGCCTCCAGCGCCCAGAAGGATATGCTCCCCACGTCGGAGAAATTCAGCCCGTTGCCGTCGGGGAACTCAATGGAGCGGTCAAGTATCGCCATGATCTCCTGCCGGCTGATGGGCGCGTCGGGGCTGAACCGCCCGTCGCTCACGCCGTTGACCATCCCCCTGTCCCAGGCCATTATTATGTACCTCTGGGCCCAGCAGTCCGCTATGTCCTCAAAGGGCCAGGTCCCGGAGCCCAGGGTGAAGTCCTCCGGCGGCTGGTGCTCCACCACCTTCGGCAGGGCGTCCTTCGCCTCCAGCGCGGAGCAGAGCATCGCGGTGAACTCCGCTCTCGTCACCAGGTCCTTCGGGCGGAAGGTGTGCCCCTCGGTGTGGAGCTCGGCGTCCAGCGCCTCCAGCGTCTCCACCGCCGGGCGGCTCCAGCTGGAGGCTATGTCCAGGTATGTGCCCATGGTCGCAAGCTTCGCCCAGCCGTAGTCAAGGAGCTTCACGTTGTCGGTCCCTCGGGTGGTCATGTTTGACGAGTCCATCGCCACGGAAATGAGCCTTCTCCCGTCCCGCTGGCAGGTGACGGCCTGGCAGTAGCCCGAGGCCCGAATGTAGCCCGTCTTGAACCCGTCCACTCCGGGGTACTCGCTCTCTCCCCCGGGGAGCAGGTGATTTGTGGTCCTGTACTCTTTTCCGTCAAACATGACGCTGGTCTCGGAGGTTATCTCCAACACCTCGGGGTAGTCCATGATGAACCGCCGTATAAGCTCCGCCTGACTGCGGGCGGAGATATAGTTGAGCTTGTGCCCGTGGGGGTTTATGTATTTTGCGTCAAGGCCCAGCCGCGCCGCGGTGGAGTTCATCCGCTCCACAAACGCCTCCTCCGTACCGGAGATAAACTCCGCCATAGCCACGCAGCTGGCGGACGCGGAGTAGATGAGTATGAGCCGCAAAAGCGTCTTTACCGGCACCGTCCCCCCGTAGGGCAGCGGCGCGGTCATCTGGTAGTTTACGCTGTCCCGGGAGATTTTCGCCACCCAGTCGCTTATGGGCACCTCGGTGTCCATCGTGAAGCTGCCCCGGTGGAGCTCCTCGTAAATTATGTACGCCGTCATGACCTTTGTCATTGACGCGGGCACGCGCAAAGTGTCCGGGTCCTTCGCGTAAAGGACCACGCCCGTCTCAAAGTCCATCACCACCGCGGCGGAGCAGGTGATGTCCGGCTCGGCAGGCTCCGCCGCCCGTGCGGAGGGGAGGACGGAGAAAAGCATCATCACGGCGAGGACAGCGCCCAGCAGTCTGTTCACACTCTTACTCATAAAACCACGCCTCATATTTTGCAGATTCATGCGTTTTTTGCACGCTTTGACTATTTTACTAAATTGAACTCAACAAGTCAACAAAAAACACGAAAAACCGCGAAAAATGCCCCCCGCGCCGTTGGCGCGGGGGGCGGAAGAATCGATATTCCGGTTAACGTTTAGCCTTACAGGTCATATGCGCGGCAGAATCTGGCAAGCATCGCAATGACGTGGCTGCGGGCCGCGTGTCCCCTGGGGTTCAGGGTGGTGTCGGTGGTGCCCTTGATGATGCCCTCCTGGACGGCCCAAATCATGGCGTCCCTTGCCCAGGAGCTTACGCTGGAGGCATCGGTGTAGCCGCTCAGATCCCCGGTGACCTCCGGCTCGTCGGCGAAGCGGTAGAGCATCGTCGCCAGCTCCTGACGGGTGAGGTCGCTGGACAGGTTGGTGCCGTCGGAGATACCCTGCTCCTTGGCCCACTCCACGCCCTTGTCGTACCAGTGTTCGCCGCCCTCGGTGTCTACGCCGGAGAGCCGGGCGAGGATGGTCATTATCTGCGCCCGGGAGATGTCGCTGCCGGGCTTGAAGGTCCCGTCGTCAAAGCCCTTGATGAGGCCGCGCGCGTCGGCGAACTCCAGGTCCTCCATATACCACGCCGTCTCGGGGACGTCGGGATAGGGGTTGACCCAGGGCTTCTCAGGCTCAGCGGGAGTCACAGGAGGAGTCACAGGGGGATAATAGGGCTCATACTGACCGCAGCGGGTGCAGACGCCATTGATGTAGTTGTGGCCCGTGGCGGGAACGGCCTGCTCCACCGTCTCGTGGCACTTGCTGCAAACGCCCTTGAGAAGTCCGTCGGTGGTGCAGGTGGGGGCGATGGTGCCCTCCTGAAGCTCCGTGACATCGTGGGCGGGAAGCTCGCCCTCCACGGTCTCAAAGATGCTGGTGTCGCAGACAGAGCATTTATATGTCCTTGTGGCGTGGGCGGCGCAGGTGGCGGGAGTCTCAACAAGGGACTCCGCGTCCGGAGTGTGCTCGGTCTTCGGAAGCGTGAGGGTCCTGGTGTCGGTGATGACATCGCCGTCGGAGAGGGTGACGGTGGCGGTGTACTCAGCGGAGCCCTCCTTGGCGCAGTCAGCCTCCTCGATGACCCTTGTCTGCTCAACGGCAGCGTTCAGCGTCTCCGTGTGGGTGGGGTCGTTCTTGCAGGTGACGGTGACAAACGCGGAGGCTGTTCCGTCGCCGGCCCAGGTGAACACCGCGTTCTTCTCGTCCCAGTCGTGGCCCAGGGCCTCGACGATGGTGGGCTGCTCAAGTATCTCTCCGCAGCTGGAGCACCTTGTTCCGCCCTTGGAGCCCTGAGTGTCGCAGGTGGCCTCAACATCCGGGATGTTCTCGGGAGTGTGCTCGTCGCTTTGCATCTCCGCTCCGCAGACGGCGCACTTGGAGCCCTTGGTGTGTCCGTTGAAGCTGTGTCCCTTGGCGGGGATTATCTTCTTCTCGCCCTCGATCTGGTGGCAGACGGTGCACTCCCTGTATCCGGTGGAGCCGGGGTCGGTGCACGTCGCGGCGACCTCCGGGTGGTTCTCCCACTTGTGCCCGTCCTCATCGCAGATGAAGTTGCCGCACTTGGTGCAGTAGCCGTTTCCGTTGTTCTCGTGGGGGAGCTGAGTATCCTCAATTTCCTTCTCGATGGTCTTGTCGCACCACCTGCACTTATATGTCGCGACCTCGTTCTTGTAGCAGGTGGCGGCGCTGGCGGTGCCGGACTTCACGGTGAAGTCGTGGTCCACCGCGGCCTCCTTATTTGTGATGGTGTCGGTGGCTTTGCAGCGGGTGCAGGTCCCGGTCATCTGCTGTCCCTTGCAGGTGGGCTCGCCCACATTCCTGTAGTTTTCAAAGTCGTGTCCCAGAGCGGGAACGGTGATCTGCTTGGAAATAACCTCCTGGCAGACGGTGCACTTGACCTCGTGGATGGTCGCGCCCTTGGTGCAGGTAACCTCTGCCCTTGAAACAGAAGCAGTCTTGGCAGGAACGGTGTGCCCGGTGGCGGGGATCTCCCCTCCGGGGATCACGGTCTGACCGCACTGGGTGCAGACCTGAGCCTTCCTGTATCCGGCCTCGGTACAGGTGGGATCCTTTTCCTCGGTATGGTCGTTGGGGTCCTCCTGAAGCTGGGTGTGCGGGCAGACCGTGGCGACAACCGTGGTGCCGTAATTTTTCTCAGCTTCCTCAGTCTTTACGCTTGTGGGAATGAAGGTGACGCTGAGCACATCGTTATGCTCCACGCCAGTGACTGTAAACTCGCCATTGTCGCCGACAGTTATAGGTGTAGAACTACCTCCAAGAGTCACGGTGTCGACCTCGTAACCCTCCGCAGGCTCGACCTTGAAGGTCTTGCTGACTTCCTTGCTGGCAAACTCAACGTTTCCGGCGTCGCCAACGGCATCCTCGCCGTCAACGGTCACCTTGCCGTTGCCGTCGGAGACAACGATCAGCGTGCTGCCTGTCTCAGCCACGGCGGCGGGGCTGTTGGCGGGCTTCTTAACGGCGACTATCTCAAAGGGTGAGAAGGCGTCGCACATGATTACCATGCCGTAGGGGGTGGGGATAATGGTTATCTCCTCGACGCTTATGATGTGCTCGCCCCACTTGTGGTTGCGATTGACCTCGTCCTTCTTCTCCTCGTCGTTTCCGGCGGCCGCAATGTCCCTCTTATACTCATCGCACAGGTCCTCTGTCCCCCTGGCGCAGCGGGTGAAGTGGTAGGCCTTGAGCTCCACCTCGCCGTTGCCCAGAGACTCATAGGTCACTCCGGCGGGGTAGCCCACCTGGACGCGGAGGGACTCACCCTTGTTGGGCTTGAGCTTGACCATGGGGCAGACGCGGTTGAAGTTAATCTCGAATACGGAGGAGCCGATGACCTCGCCCTCGGGGACCTCAACATTGTCGCTGTTGTCAAGGGCGCTCTGTATCTTCTCGTAGTCCTCGCGGTTTCCGTTGCCCTTGCTCTTGTCCTCAACGACGAGCATCAGGCGTCCGTTTATGTCGTCCCGGTGGATGTCCTTGTTAAACTCTTCAAGCGCCTTTTTAGCCGCCTCGGTATCGCCATCGGCGCTGGCAAGAGATTCCAAATTCAGATTCTCCGGCGCGTCAAGGAGCGTGGGCTGGCCCCACAGGTTCCAGTCGATGCCCTGAGAGCGGTAGCAGGCGGGGCACAGTCCGGGAATCATGGCGATGGTGGCGAAGTTGTTGGGGAATTTGCCGGAGCGGGAGCCCACCACGCCGCTTATGGCGAAGTTGTACTCCGTAATGTCGTCGATCCAGAGGGTGGAGGCGCGGAAGTTAAACTCCACACCGATGATGGGGCAGCCCTGCTCCACGTCGCACTCATCAGGATGATTTGCGTGATACGCGGTGTTGGGGCACTCATCGGGCTCGTAGGAATAGATCCACTTAAAGTCAACATATTTGTTTGTCCCGGCGTCCATATCCACCACGCCGTCCCTGTCGGTATCGAAGGGCAGTTCGCCGGCGATTTGGACATACTTGTCACCTCCGGTGTGCAGGTCCTGCTGGATGGTGGTATACCTTACGCAGACATCCTGCTTTGCCGCCTGCTCGGAGTTATCCTCATAGGCGTCGACAGTGGCGATCTCGCTCTCGCTCCTGTCGGGGAGTATGTGGTAGAGGTCGTCATCATAGGTGACCCTGAAGCGGTAATCGTAGCCCGCGGTGGAGTTGCCGTTGGGCGCGGGGGTCTGCGTGGCGACATAGGGGGGCGCCTCGTACTTGGAGTTTACGTTGTAGAGAAGCCCGGACTGGGCGATTATCTCGCTCTCATCCCCGTGGAAGAAACCTGCCTCGGGGTGGTTGGAGAGGTAGCTGGTAGCGGGGTTGGCGCTCCAGGTGCTCCTGTGGTCTGGCTCACGGGTGGTGACAGCTATCTCCACATACTCGCAGGTGGGTGTGTAGATTCGCAGCGCGCCGTCGTAGTCGCCAAAGTAGGGGTTGCCCTCGGAGAGGATGAAAACGGCGTCGGCGTAGTACCACTCCTCCATAACGTCGGCGGTGCCGTCGGAGTGGTAGTCGTACATTCTGGTCATGAAGTAGAAGCCCTTCTCGCGGGCGGCCTTGGCGTCCATGCCCTTGTAGGTCACGGTGAAAACGCCCGCGGGCACGCCGTCAACGGAGCCTCCGGTGGAGTAGTCCACCTTAAGCCCGTTGTCGTCGCCGCTGATGGTGACTCCGGAGTAGGCGGCCGTCTCAATGGTGGGGTACTTAAACTCAAAGTTTCCGGTGGAGACATACCCGGAGGGGCGCCAGTGCTCGCCAACCAGGGACTGACCGACCAGAAGGTAGGTGTTGGTCTCCTTGCCGTCCTCGCCGTTCTTGAAGGAGAGGTCGCGGGTGCCGTCCCAGTTTGCGGTGAGGGGGTCGTCCCATGTGGCGTCAACCACATACCAGCGGGCGGAGCCGTCCGCGTTGGGGATGTTCACGGCGTTCCACATATGGTCCTCGGGAGTGCCCTTTGTCTGCACGCCGTGGACGAGGACGCACTCGATGCCGAGCTTCGTCAGGCACACCTGGAGGGTGCGGGCATATGCCTCGCAGACGCCCTCGTGGCTGACGATGCCGTATACTGTGCGAATATATTTCGCATATTTGCCGTCCTCCCGGCACTCTGTCTCATAGCGGTAGTGGAGCTTATGGACGATCTGGTCGTGGACGGCGGTGACGAGCGCCGCGGTCCTGTCGGCCTCGGAATATGTACCGTTGCTCTCCGCGGCAGAGACTGTGCTGACGGCGGAGGTGACGATGGAATTAATGGCGGAAGTGACATCCGCATCCATTCCCTTGACATCTTCAATCTTAGTACCGCCCAGAAGATATGTGGGGCCTCTGCCGGGCCCGATGAGGACGTGGTAGGAGCCGCCCTCCTGCGTCACCTGGAAGGTGAGGTACCCGGAGTCGATGTACCAGAGCTCCGAGTGGTCCAGGTCAAGGGCGTCCTTCGCCGCGCAGAAATCGTTGAAAAGGTCCTTGTTGCCCTTTTTGTACTCCTCTATGGCCTGATTATCTATCTTTTTACCTTCAGTACCATATGAAAGGTCGAAAATATCAATAAATTCGGTGCCTTCATAATACTTGGACTTCTCGCTCCCGGTGAACTCATCAAGGAGCTTTTTATATATGGCCTGCTGTCTGTCGTTGAGCTGGTCATAGAAATAGTCAGAGTCACACTCCTTATAGTCGAACGCCGCGGCGGCGGTCAGCGGGAGCATGGATGCTGCCATTGCGAGAACCAGCAGGATACAAAGGATTCGTTTCTTCATGAAAACACACCTTTCTGAAAAAATAGGTTTACATAAACATCGGCGGTTTATTTAAATTAAACCGCCATGCCTATGCAATATTGGGGAGATTTACATAATTCGATTATATCCAGCAGGACATTAAAAGTCAACATGAATATTCACCGTTTGACCTGATTTTTTCAAAATGGAATTTTTCGGAAATTATTTCCACGTCTCACCCGGCGCTGAGCGCCCAGATATTTTTTATCTGCCCGGAGAGGGTGTCGTAGCTCCATATCTTCTCTGTGTTCGCCGGGCTGTTGGGGTCGAGGATTGTGTAGCCGCCCTCGCTGATGCCCGTGAGGAGGATAAAGTGCCCGGAATCCGTGAAATCCCCCGGTCCCAGCACCAGCGCCACTATGTCCCCCGATGTGAGGCAGCCGTCGATGACGCTCTTTGACAGCGGCAGCTCCCGGGAGCTCACGCCCAGGGACTCCGCGCCCTCGGAAAACAGTGTCCAGGCGGTGCCGCTGCCGGGGAAGTAGTACCCGTTGCGGGTGGCAAAGTCCGCCACATAGAGGGGATTTAACGACGTGTCCCCCGTGAGGTATATCGCCGCCATGGAAAGGCAGGTGGGCCCGCAGCCCGTGAGGCCCAGAAGTCCCCCGGCGTACTGGGCGTAGCCCCACCGCCCGTCCCACTGGTAAAGGGCCGGGACACTGTCAAGGTCCAGATCTGACAGATCGATGTCCCCGGCGTCTGGAGCTTTCTGGTGCTCAAGGCACCCCAGGACAAAGTCCCTCGCCTCCGGGACCTTGTCGTATAGCTTCAAAAGGTCCTCCGGCAGGTCCTCCAGCTTCTCCGCGTCGGGTATCACCGCCCCGTCGTCGGAGGCGGAGCCCGAGTCCGAGGCCGGGGTGTTGTTTGCGTCGATACCGATATTTACGCTGTCCACCGGGCTTTTATTCCCGCCCTCCGGAGCCTTGTCCTCCTCAGGGTCCGCCTCCGGGGCGATGAGCTGGTGCTCGGGAAAATCCTCCTTCTCCCGCCCCCAGGGGCGAAAGAGCAGAATAACGCCCGCGGCTATAATGATAACGGGCAAGAGGCACCCGTTTTTTCTTCGTCCTGACATGAAAATTCCCTCCCTTTGATGTGAGACATTGTAAGGGAGGGGTGTATCATTTATGACAATGGATTGCATCTAAGCTGTAAAGTTTTCCTCTACTGGGGCATATTTACCCAGGTCTCCGCCATGACTATGTAGCCAAGGCTGTTGTTCTCGCTGCGCACCGTCACGGGCAGGAGGTAGTACTCCTCCGAATTTTCATAGTCTATGACGTAGGCGGAGTACACCCCCTCGCTCTCTTCAAAGACGGAGTCGATGTAGACACCCATGGGGTCGAGAAGCCTGGTCACGGTCTCCAGCCTCCCGGCGAAGAAGGCCTCAAAAATCGCCTCTCTCTCCACGGTGTACTCCTTTATATTCCCCTTGCCGTCGGTGTAGACCCCCGTAACGGCCCCGTCGGTCAGGGAGTGCTCCGCGCTTTCATCGGGCGGTGGGGCTTCGGCTGACTCCTGCATGTAGTACTCCTTGCCGTATGGGTAGAAGGTCCGCCTGTACCCCAGGCACCAGCCGTACTCGTCGTCGAGCACCAGCTCCACGTCGAGTGAATCCGAGTAGTACCCCACGTTCCACAGCACTATCGCCCCGCCGTCGGAGGTCAGCCGGAGCTCCGGGGCGATGGTCACGTCGTAGTCCTCCGGGTCGCTGACCACAAGCTCCAGCTCCCGCACCACCGAGTCCGCCGCCACTCTGGCGGTCTCGGTGGTGAAGACCCTGCCGCCCGTGAGGACGATGGATGTGGAGCTGCCGGAGGCGGCGGTCTGGAGCCTCTCCAGCGGGGAGAGGTCGGATATTAAGCTCAGCTGCACCGGGTCCACGGACACCGCCTCGGCCTCGGCGTAAAGCCGCCTGTCGCGCAGTCCGAGTATGAGGCTCGGCGTGAAAAAGCTCACCGCCAGCAGAAGGACCAGGAAAGCGATTATAAGGATGGATCTTCTCTTCATTCCGTCCTCCCCCCGTTAAGCTCCGCGGTGATGGATGTGCCCTTGCCCTCAACGCTTCTTATCAGCAGCCGCCCGTTGTGGAGCTGCGCTATCTCGTCGCACAGCGCAAGGCCCAGCCCCACGCCCCCCTGGGACCGGGAGCGGGACTTGTCCACCCGGTAGAAGGCCTCGGTTATCTTCGCCACCTCCGCCTCAGGGATGCCTCTGCCGTTGTCGGTGACGGATATGACGCAGCCGCCCTCGGTGAGCTCGCAGAGGATGAATATGGCCCCGTCCCCCTCCATTGCCTTTCTGGCGTTGTCCACAAGGTTTATTATGAGGGACTTCACAAGGTCCGGCTCCAGCATACACCGCCCCTCCCCCGCCCTGTATCTGAGGGTTATGCCCAGGCGCGTAAGCTGCGGCCTCATCACCCGCACGACTCCGGTGACTATCGCCGCCGGGGATGCGGGGGTGAGCTCGAAGTCCCGCTTTTTCAGCATCAGAAGGTCCAGCAGCTTGATCGACAGGCTCTCAAGCCGCCGCCCCTCGGAGAAGATGTAGTTTGCCGCCTCCTGCTCCTCCTCCGGAGTGAGCATCCTGCGGCGAATCAGGTCCGCGTAGCCGATTATGCAGGTCATGGGCGTCTTGAGCTCGTGGGCGAAGGAGCCCATGAACTCCGTCTGCCGCCGGGCGTTCTCCTGGAGCTCCTTGATGTTCTCCTCCAGCCTTCCCGCCATGGAGTTGAACTCGTCCGCCAGGTCCTCCAGCTCGTCCCCGGATTTCACGGCGGCGCGGCTGGCAAGGTCCCCCTGGCCTATCTTCCTCGCGGCCCGGGTGAGCTTTGTCAGCGGCTGCGTCAGCAGCACCGCCATAAGCCACGACCCCGCGGCGCCGATGAGCACCGTCAGCACCAGAAGCCTCCGGTAGGTGGCAAGCTGCTGGTCTCTGAGGGAGTATATGTCCGAAATGTCCATGAGTATGAACAGCGACAGCTTCTCCCCGTTGGCGCTCATGCACCCGGAGATCTGCAGATAGCTCCTGCCGCCCTCGGCCCAGTAGCTCACGGTGCACTCCCCGGGCGTGGTGTCCCGCTCCCGGGGACTGACGCCGGAGGTGTACAGCATCGTCTCCGGCGTTATGAGGCTCACTCCGTCCCACATGGACCTGTTCGAGCCCCCCAGCGTCCTTATGGCGTCCACTATGTCCTCGTAGCCCGACTGGTTGGATATGGAGTTTGCCAGAAGCAGCGTGCCCTGCACGGAGTAATATGTGCGCAGTGCGGACTCCCGCTCGCTCGCCACCATGGAGTCGAAGGACGCGGAGACCATGAGGCTCCCGCATATGCTGAAAATCACCGCCAGCAGCGTCACCGCGCCGATGGTCATCTTGACCCGGAGCTTCACGGCCCGACCTCCAATCGGTAGCCCACCTTGTGGACGGATACAAGCTTGTCCTCCCAGCCCACCTTCCGGCGCAGGCGCTGGATGTGCAGGTCCACGGTGCGGCTGCCCACGTTGTAGTCCCCGCCCCAGACCCGCTCATATATCGTCTCCCGGTAGAGCGCCGCCCCGGGGTTCCGGGCGAAGAGCAGCAGAAGGTTGTACTCCTTGTTCGTCAGCGGTATCTCCTCCCCGTCCCGGGTGACACGCATGGAGCGTGTGTCGATGGACAGCCCCGCGATCTCGATCACGCTTGCCAGCTTGTTGTAGCGCCGGAGCACCACCTCCACCCGCGCCAGAAGCTCCACTATCTCAAAGGGCTTTACTATATAGTCCTCCGCCCCCATGCGAAGTCCCTGCACCCTGTCGTAAATGTCCCCCTTTGCGGTGAGAAATATCACCGGCACCTCCAGCGGCCTTATGTAGTCCATGAGCTCAAAGCCCGTGGCCCCGGGCAGCATTATGTCGAGAAGCACCAGGTCGAAGGTCTCCTTCTCCAATATGTCCGCCGCCGCCAGGCCGTCGTAGACGCAGGTGCAGTTATATCCCGCCTTTGTCAGGCTCATTTTAATAAGATTGGCTATGGGCCGCTCGTCGTCAACTATGAGAATTTTGATCATTTGCTAAGCTCCCCCTTTGTTTCTGACGGCATAATACATCAGCGCTGCATCAAATCTGCATCATTTGCGCGGCCCTTGCCATTTTCGGCAAAAAGCGGTATAATCTGCTCATGAAGCGGCGGCAGTTAAATAATTATACCACAGCCGGACAAAAACGAAAAGCGGCATAAGCTTAAATTAAACTTTAAAAATCTGGAGGTATGACTATGGATGGTGTAAAATTCGGCATCGAGGAATTTGATGCCATGGCTGTCTGTGAGCGCGGTCTCCGGGAGTGCATGGACCATATATCCATGGTGGGCAACGACCTTAACAGCATTGCAAACAACATGCCGGACAACCTTATTTTTCAGGAGTACAGGCGCAGATCCATGTACATTCTGGATACGCTGTGCCGCGTGAGGGAGGACATGGCACACCTTGTAAGTCATCTGGGTGCGCAGATGCAGGAGTACCTGGACCTCGCAGGCAAAGTGTCAGGGGAGTTTTCAACCGGCGCCGACTCCGGCTGCGGCGGCGGGCCGGGAAAGGCGGGCGGCAATCCATGAGCGCAGGCGGGCCCGTCATAGCCCTGATGTATGACTTCGACAAAACTCTGTGCACCAAGGACATGCAGGAGTACAGCTTCATCCCCAACGTCAACATGACGGCGGAGGAGTTCTGGCGGGAGGCCAACGGCCTCGCCGTCGAGAAGAAAATGGACGGCATACTGGCCTATATGTACGTCATGCTGGAGCGCTCCCGGGCGGCGCGAAAGTCCATACGCCGGGAGAGCTTTGTGAAGCTGGGCAGGGACCTGGAGTTCTTCCCCGGGGTGGAGAGCTGGTTTGACCGGATGAGCGCCTTCGGCGAGAGCCTTGGGGCTCAGGTCCGCCACTACATAATCTCCTCCGGCCTCCGGGAGATAATCGAGGGCTCCAGCATCTACGGCTATTTTTCCGAGGTGTTCGCCTGCGAGTACCTCTACGACGTGGACGGCGTGGCTGTCTGGCCCAAAAACGTGGTAAATTACACCACAAAGACCCAGTTTCTCTTCCGGATAAACAAGGGCGTCACGGACTTGAGCGACGACCGCACCCTCAACGAGTACACCCCGGAGGATAAGCGCCCCGTGCCCTTCCGGAACATGATATACATCGCCGACGGCGTCACCGACGTGCCCTGCATGAAGCTCGTGCGGGTGAACGGCGGCTGCTCCATCGCCGTGTACCCCCAGGGCCGCCCCGGCGCGGCGGCGTCATTAGTCCGGGACGGCAGGGCTGACTTCATGCTCCCGGCTGACTACTCCGCCGACGGGGAGCTGGAGGCCACCGTCCGGGACGTGGTACGCCGGATGGTCATATCCGACTCCCTCATCCGCCGCAGCGCCATGCAGAGGGAGGGCGCCCCATGCTGATAAAGCTCCTCGCCGCCTATCTCGCCGCCGTGAATCTTGCGGCCTTTGTGCTCTACGCCGTGGACAAGCGCAGGGCAAGGCTCAACATGTGGCGCATACCCGAGGCGACGCTCCTGCTGCTGCCGTTCCTCGGCGGGTCCCTGGGGGGATTTCTGGGTATGCGCGTCTTTCACCACAAGACAAAGCACCCGAAGTTCTATATCCTCCTGCCCGCGCTGCTCATACTGCACCTCGCGCTGCTTATGTGGGCGGCCCGCGCGCTTGCATGAAGGACCGCCTGAAAAGCAGTGGACAGACAAATCCCCTCCCGTCGGCAAAGGCAAAGAAAGCCTTTGCCGACGGCTTGAAAAGGCTCTTGTAAACCGGGGCGCGGTGGGGTATAATCATGTGAACGCTTGCGGAGAGGTATTTTTATGGCTTTGACCGGGAAGAGAGAAAACATCGGCTGGGGGGAGTTTTTGAGGACCCTGGCGGCTATTGGGATCCCCGTGGCGGTGCAGAACCTTCTGACGACAACGGCGTCCATGGTGGACACCATGATGGTTGCGCCCCTGGGGGAGAACACCGTGGGGGCGCTGGGGCTGTGCGCCCAGTTTTCGTCGCTGATGTTCTCCTGCTACTGGGGCTTTGTGGGCGGCGGCACGCTGTTCATATCCCAGTATTGGGGGGCGAGGGACGACGAGGGCATCGACCGCTCCTACGGCATGACCTGGGTGTGCATGATGAGCGTCTCGGCCGTGTTCTCCCTGCTTGCGCTCCTCGCGCCGGAGACGGTGATGGCGCTGTACACCGACAAGACCGGGATACAGGATTTAGGCGTCCGGTACCTGAAGATCGTGGGATTTGCCTACCCGATGCAGGTGTGCTCCATGGCCATGAGCACGCTTCTGCGCTCCACGGAGCGGGTGCGCATACCGATGGCGGCCTCCGCCGCGTCGGTGGGGACGAATATATTTTTAAACTGGGTGCTGATTTACGGGCATCTGGGCGCAAAGCCCATGGGCATAAGCGGCGCCGCCCTGGCGACCACCATTGCCGCGGCGGTGAACGTGCTGTCGATGTACCTGATGGCCTGGGCGAGGGGTTACAGGCACCTTTTTCACATACGCGCCCACTTCCGGTGGGCGGCGAAGCACACGCGGCAGTATTTCAGAAAGTGCTTCCCGATAATATGCAACGAGCTCCTCATCGGCGTGGGGAACATGGTGATAAACGTTACCCTGGGGCGGCAGCCGGAGGCGGTCATAAACGGACTTGCGGTGTTCCGCACGCTGGAGGGGCTGATAATCGGCTTCTTCGCCGGGTTCTCCTCGGCGGCGTCGGTGCTGGTGGGAAAGTGCGTGGGCGCCGGGGAGCTGGAGACGGCCTTCACCCGGGCAAAGAGGCTCACCTACCTGTGCAGCGCGTTTATCGGCACGGCCGGGGCGGCGGTACTTGCCCTGAGGGGGCCGATACTCACGGCGATGGGGCTCTCCGGGGCGTCCTATGAGGCGGGGACGACGTTTTTGCTCATATACGTCTGCGTCTCGGTGATAAGAATGGGCAACTGGATACAAAACGACGTCTACCGCTCCTCCGGCGACGCGGTGACGGGGACGGTGCTGGAGATAGCTTTCATGTATCTGCTTGTTATCCCCGCGGTGCTGGCGTCCGGGTTCCGGTTCCACGCGCCCTACTGGGTGATATTCCTGTGCTGCTACATCGACGAGCCGATAAGGTACGTCATAATGCAGCTCAAGCTCTACTCCGGGGAGTGGATAAGACCCGTGACGGAGCAGGGCGTGAGGGCGCTGGAGGAATTTCGGAAAAACCACCCGCCGAGGCGCCCGGTCAGGGGATAATTTTGGCCCGGACGCTTGCCTGCGGAGGGGTATGTGTGGTATACTTAATACTCCGAGGTGGCGGGACAATGAAAAAGGTACAGATTCCGGAAAGCTTAAAAGGGAGCGGGTACAGGCTGCTGCTCTTCGACCTGGACGACACGCTGCTGCGCCGGGACAAGACCATATCCCCCGGAAATCTTGAGGTGCTCCGGCGGATAGAGCTGTCCGGGGCGGCGGCGGTGGGTGTCTCCACCTCCAGAAGCGAGAAAAACGCCGAGCCCTTTATCCGGGCCCTGCGCCCGGACGCCCTCATCACCAGCGCCGGGGCCCATGTCAGGGCCGGGGAGCGGGTGATATTCTCCGCACCCTTTACGCCGGAGCAGACGCAGAGGATAATCGGCGCGGTCTTCGGGCTTTTGGGACCGGGGGCGCTTATGGACGCGGACACGCCCACGGCGCACTACCGAAACTACCCGGTCACGGAGCATGAGTTCGCCGCGGGCTTTGAGGAGTGCGTGGAGACGGACTTCTCCCGCTTTTCCGGGGAGCCGCTGATGGTCTGCGCGAAGCTGCGCTCCGCCGGTGACGCGAGGGCGCTCACAAAGGCGCTGCCCTTTGCGGACATAATAAAATTTGTAAATTCCGACTGGCACAAGATAACGAAAAAGGGCGTCACAAAGGCTCTGGGCATAGAGAAGCTCTGCCGCGCGCTGGGGATCAGCCCCGGGGAGATAATCGCCTTCGGGGACGACCTTGCGGATGTGGAGATGCTGGAGCTCTCGGGCCTCGGCGTCGCGATGGGAAACGCGGTCCCGGAGGTGAAGGCCGCCGCGGACGTGGTTATCGGCACGAACGAGACCGACGCCATCGGTGAGCTTCTCAAGGACCTGTTCAATCTATAAATCCATAAATCCATGGAAAAAGGGTGGTAAAATATGCTTAAGGCCGATCTTCCGCCGTCATGGCGCGGAGCAAACGCTTATTACGGTCAAAAATGAGGAGGAGAGAAAAAAATGACTGAAGCAGAAAAAAGGGATCTGGCGATAAAGGCCGTGAAGGTCCGCATGGGCATAATAGAGGGGACCCACGCCGCCAGGGCGGGTCACCCGGGAGGGTCGCTGAGCTCGGCGGACCTGTTCGCGTACCTCTATTTCAAGGAGCTGCGGGTGGACCCCGCCGACCCGAAAAACCCGGAGAGGGACCGCTTTGTGCTCTCAAAGGGCCACTGCGCGCCGGGACTTTACGCGGCGCTGGCGCTCCGGGGCTTTTTCCCCTGGGAGGACCTTAAGACCCTCCGGCAGATAGGAAGCCACCTCCAGGGCCACCCCAACATGAACATGACGCCGGGCGTGGATATGTCCACCGGCTCTCTGGGCCAGGGCGTCTCCGCCGCGGCGGGGATGGCGAAGGCCGCGAAGTACCTGGGCAACCCCTGCCGGGTCTACACGCTTCTCGGCGACGGCGAGATCGAGGAGGGCCAGGTCTGGGAGGCCTTCATGTTCGCCGCCAACTACAAGCTCGACAACTTCGTCGCCATAATCGACAAGAACGGCCTCCAGATAGACGGCCCCACGAAGGACGTCATGGACTCCGGGGACCTGGCGGCGAAGCTCCGGGCCTTCGGCTTTGAGGTCGCGGAGATAAACGGGCACGACTATGACGAGATGGAGGCTGCCTTTAAAAAAGCCCGGGAGACCGTGGGCAGGCCCTTCGGCATCGTCATGCACACAATAAAGGGGCTGGGCGTCAGCTACATGACAAACGCCGTGGAGTGGCACGGCAAGGCCCCCAACGACGCGGAATACGAGACAGCCATGGGCGAGCTTAATGCGAGACTTGCGGAACTGGAGGCGAAATAAGATGAGCGAAATAAAGAAACTGGCCACCCGCGACGCCTACGGCGCGGCCCTGGCGAAGCTTGGCGAGGAGCACGAGGACGTGGTGGTCTTTGAGGCGGACCTTGCCGCGGCAACAAAGACCGGCGTATTTAAGAAGAAATTCCCGGAGCGGCACTTTGAGTGCGGCATCGCCGAGGGGAACATGATGGCCGTGGCGGCGGGCGCGGCGAGCATGGGCCTTGTGCCCTTCGCCTCCAGCTTTGCCATGTTCGCGGCGGGGAGGGCCTTCGAGCAGGTCCGCAACTCCATCGGCTACCCCCACCTCAATGTGAAGATCGGCGCCACCCACGGCGGCATATCCGTGGGCGAGGACGGGGCCAGCCACCAGTGCTGCGAGGATTTCGCCCTCATGCGCTCCATCCCCGGCATGGTGGTGCTCTGCCCCTCGGATGCCGTGGAGGCGGAGGCCGCGGTCCGCGCCGCCTACGAGCACCAGGGCCCGGTGTATCTCAGGTTCGGCAGGCTCGCCATCCCCGTATTCCACGACGAGAACGATTTCAGCTTTGAGATAGGCCGCGGCGAGACGCTCCGCGAGGGAGGCGACGTCGCCCTTATCGCCACGGGCCTTATGGTCTACGAGGCGCTTCAGGCGGCGGAGCAGCTTGCCGCCGAGGGGATAGACGCCCGTGTCATAAACCTTTGCACCATAAAGCCCCTGGACGAGGAGCTTGTGCTCAGGGCCGCGAAGGAGTGCGGAAAGATCGTCACCTGCGAGGAGCACTCCATCATCGGCGGGCTTGGCGAGGCCGTCTGCGCCGCCGTAGCGGAGAGCGGCATCCCCTGCCGGGTAAAACGTGTGGGCGTAAATGACGAGTTCGGTCACTCCGGCCCCGCGGTCGCGCTTTTAAAGCAGTTCGGCCTCTCGGCGGAGAACATCGCGAAAACGGCAAAAGAGCTGTAAACCTGTCCCACAGGGACATATCACAACAATCAGGGAGGAAACTGCCATGAAAATATTCATCGATACCGCCAATGTGGATGACATCCGCAGGGCGAATGATTTGGGCGTCATCTGCGGCGTCACCACAAACCCCAGCCTCATCGCGAAGGAGGGCCGGGACTTCGGCGAGGTCATCCGGGAGATAACCTCCATCGTGGACGGGCCCATCTCCGGCGAGGTCAAGGCCACCACCACCGACGCCGAGGGCATGATAAAGGAGGGCCGGGAGATCGCCGCCATCCACCCCAACATGGTGGTGAAGATACCCATGACCGCCGAAGGGCTCAAAGCCGTGAAGGTCCTGAGCGGGGAGGGCATAAAGACCAACGTCACATTGGTGTTCACCGCCAATCAGGCGCTTCTGGCGGCCCTCGCGGGGGCGACCTACGTCAGCCCCTTCCTCGGGCGGCTTGACGACATCTCCACCGAGGGCGTGGCCCTCATCCGGGACATCGTCACCATCTTCAAAAACTACGGCTTCAACACCGAGATAATCTGCGCCTCCATCCGCAACCCCATCCACGTCACCCAGTGCGCCCTGGCAGGGGCCCACATCGCCACCATCCCCTACGGCGTCATCGAGCAGATGCTCCACCACCCTCTCACCGACGCCGGGATAGAGAAGTTCAAGAAGGACTACATCGCCGTATTCGGCGAATAAACCAGTAAAAAGGACCGGAATTAAACTTCCGGTCCTTTTACTGTCGAAAAAAGCCCTTCGGGCTTTTTCGACAAGGGGGAATGTGCGGTTGATTTTCTCTGAATTTTGCGAAATTCAGAGGAAATTACCCTGCTGCCGCCCCGCGCGCCGCCGCAGGCGGCACTTGTGCGGCAAAATGGATTTTTTCCGACGCACATGTCGCCGGAAAAAAATATCGAATTTCAGTTTTTTTGACAAACTGAGGACCGGAATGGTCCTTTTAAGCCGTCGGCAAAGGCGTTGCCTTTGCCGACAGTCTGAAGCAAAAAATCCTCCGGCAGAGCCGGAGGATTTTTGCTTGTCAAAAACCCATATCATTTTTCTGCTGGGACATGCGCCCTGCAAAAAATCCATTTTGTCACGCAGGTGTGCGGCCTTCGGGCCCTGCGCGCAGCGTTACGGCAGGGGGAATGGCACAATATTCTAATTTGTGCCATTCCCCCGCGCGCGCCCCCTGTGGGAAAAGCCCTTCGGCCTTTTTCGACAGTTTACTTGCCCATGAGCTGGCAGAGCCGCATGATCATCGCCGCCGCCTGAGCGCGGGTGGCTCCGGTCCTGGGGCTGAGGGTATCGTCGCTCACGCCGTCGATGATGCCATTCTCCACGCACCAGGCCATGGCTTCCCTGGCGTAGCGGGAGACGCTGGCGGCGTCGCCGTAGTCCTCAAGGGTCTCGCTTACGGTCATGTCAAGTCCGCGGAGCTTTGCGAACCTGTAAATTATGGTCGCAAGCTGCTCACGGGTTATGTTCTCGGAGGGCTTGAAGGTCCCGTCGCCGTATCCGGTGACCACCTCGTTCTCGGCGGCCCAGGCCACGGCCTCGGTGAAGTACCTGCCCTCGGAGACATCGGTAAATGTGCCGTCACCCGCCTCCGGGGTGTTGGCGAGACGGAAGAGCACTGTCGCCGCCATGCCGCGGGTGATGCTCTTTCCGGGGGAGAAGGTGTCAGTCCCCGTCCCGGTGAGAAGTCCGCGGGCGGAGACGTAGTCCACGGCGTCCCTGGACCAGTCGGAGGCGTTCGCCATGTCGGTAAAGTCGATGCTGCGGTCCTCGATCCTCACGGTGGCGGAGCCGTCGACCTGGAAGGCCACGCCGTCCTCGGTGAGGCAGCAGTCGGGGATTATCTCCTCGGTGCCGTCCTCGTGGACGATAACGGCTACCGTGCCGTAGCCCGCGTCCTTCACGGGGACCTCGACGGTGGTCTCGCCGCCGTTCGAAACGGTGATGTCAAGCTCCCTGCCGTCGCCTGCCTCTACCTCCACGGGGAGGGTGTAGGTGGCATCGGTGTCGGGAACGGTGTACTTGTTGCTGTCGGAAACAGCGGGCGTGGTGGGTACGGAGGGCGCGGGAGCGGGCTTTTCGGCGGACTGGCTCTCGCCGCGGACACCCTCGGTCTGGTCGCCGGGCAGGCGCGCTCCGGCGTCTGCGGCGGCGGAGTCTGTCAGCTCAAGGAAGCCGCCCATGTTGATGGTCCCGTCCTCGTTGCGGCGGATAGTCTCCTCGATGGCCTTGTCCATGTCGAGGGACACGAACCACTCGTCAGTGACCTCCCTGCCCTCGGAGTTGACGGACCTGGAGCCGTCAAAGTAGTAGTTTGTCGTGCCTCTGAGGGAATCCTCGGTCTGGGTCCTGGGCTTCAGGTTCTCGCCAACGCTGTTGCTCTTTTTGTAGGAGATGATCCCCTGCGCGCCAAACTTGGTGACAACGTCATCGTTTGTGTACATTGCCACATTGTAGTTTTCGTTGTCAAAGGCGGTGGAGTTTGTTACCTTGATGTCCGGGCAGCTGTTGGAGTCAAAGCCCTTGGCCTTGTTGCCGAAGGATATGGAATTTATGAGCTTATGCCCGCCGAACATATTCGAGCCGCCCATCTTAAAGCCGTTGCCGTTTCCGGCGTTGATTTCGTTCCCCTCGTCGTCAAGGACATACCCGTTCTTGAAGGCGATGCAGTTCCGGATGGTGACGGCGCCGATTTTTCCGGTGTCGAGCTTTGCAAAGAGGTCCCAGCCGTCGTCGGCGTTGTAGGCGGAGATGCAGCCGTCAAAGACGTTGCCCTCGCCTATGGTGAGCTTCGCGGCAAATCCGTCGGCGTCCTCGTAGCCGGAGTCGGCGTTGAGGTAAGAGGAGCAGTTCTTGATAAGGTTGTTGGCGGGCCACTCCTCGTGGAGGTCGCTTCCGGCGTAGCGGCTTATCTGGATGCCCGTGTTGCCGTTTTTGTAGGTGAGCAGCCGCTCGAGCACGTTGTCGCTGCCGGAGACGCGGATGCCGTCCTTGCTGTTCTGGGAGTTTGTCACGTCAAAGCCGTAGAGCTTCCAGTGGCTTCCCGCGAGGACAAGGCCCTCGCAGGCGCGGTTGAAGTCCAGAACGGGCCTCACGTCGCTCTCCGGGTCGGCGGTGAGGGTGATGGGCTTATCCGCGGTGCCGTCAATGCCCCGCTGGATGAGCACGGTGGAGCTGAGGCTGTAATAGCCGGGGAGGAGCACTATGATCTGTCCCGGTGTCGCCTTTTTCACTGCCTCGTAAATGGTGGTGGGGTTCTCCCTTGTGCCCGCGCCGGAGGCGGAGGCGTTGGGTCCAACATACACCGTCTCCCTCGTGTCCGCCTCATAGGTCACGGTGAAGGTGATGGTCCTGTTGTCGTAGTCCCTCATCGCCGAGTACTCGCCGTTGGGGCGGTAGCTCTCATCGGGGTCCATGACCACAGTGAAGGTGTTCGCGCCGGAGGTGAGTGTCACATCCACATAGGTTTTCACGTTGGCCTTGACTGCGGTCTTGTCGGCTATAACTGTGCCGTCGGCTCCGGTGACGGTGATAACGCCGTCGGCGTTGCCGTAGAAGCCCAGCTTATAATCCGCCTTTGCGGAGTTCACCGAGGATACCACGGAATAGGAGGGGTCGAGGTACTCGATGGGCCGCTCCTCCGCGGGGTCGTCATCGGCGGGGTCAACGGTGGTGAGGGAAATGTCGGTAAAGGTTATGTCCGCAAGACGCGCGGCAAAGAAGCCCACATAGACATATTCCTCGTCCAGATGGTCAAGGGCGGTGGTGTCATAGTACTTCTTCGTCTCGGTGTGACCGGAGGCGTCGGTGTAGCTGACAAAGTAGCCCGTGTTGTTCTTCTGGATGGTAAACTTAAACTCGCTGATTGGCGAATCCACTGTAGTCGCCTTTTTGGCAAGGCTGTCGGGGTTTGTGACATTGTCCACGATGTTGTAGGACCCTCCGCCCAGAGCTATGGCGGAGTGCTCCAGAGGATACATGGAGTACTTAAGCCCGACATTGGAGGAGCTTGAGGTGATGCCGACTATCTCTCTTGCGCCGATGCCCAGGTACATGGACGCCTTTGTCCCGGTGTTCTCGGAAAATCTGTCATTTTCGGTGTCCCAGTAATACTCCACCTTTGACACGATGGCCATATAGGAGTTGTTGTAGAAGTTTCCGGAATCGAAGGCCTCGCCAATGCTGTCGGACGCCATGATTCCGAAGCCCTCCTGCCCGTTGGAGTACGTCCAGTTATTCACCTTTGCGGTGGCTGTGAGGGTGAAGTTCTTGTCCGTGGGGACCTTGGTGTAGTAGAAGCCAAGTCCGTCAACGGTGTTCTGGAGCTTTCCTCCGTTGTCCTTTGCCACGACCGTGACCTCGCCGTCGTTGGCGTCGCCGGAGTATGTATTCTTGCTCTTGCTCACGCTGGGTCCGAACGCCACGAAGCTCCAGTGCAGGTCCGCCCTGTCGGCGACGGTGCGCTCCGCGGTGGACTCAGGTCCGACCTCCTCGCCTCTCAGTGCCGCGACCTTGACCGTCACCTTGTCGCCGGCCTTGAGGTCCGCGATTTTCGCGGAGAGCTCAGTGACATCCTGACTGCTCTCCCCCGCGGTGACTCTGTAGCCCGTGGCCTCCTTTACGGCGTCCCACTCCACGGTGACAGACCCGTCGCCGTTATTATAAACGCCCTTTATATTCGGCGCGGTCAGCGGCAGGGAGAATTTAAATTCCGTCCCCTGCGCGGTGGTCTTGTCCGTCTCGCCTTCACGGACGAGCTTCGCGGTGAAGGTGTACGTCCCGGACGCGCCGGGAGTGAAGGTCTTGGTGTGCTCGGCAGCCTCGGCAGAGGAGTTCTGCGTCTCCAGCTCCTTGCCCTCGGCGTCGGACATGATGATGGTCACCTTGTCGCCGCCGTCATTGCCCACAATCGCGGTGACAGTGACATCGATCTTGCTCTTGTCCTCGTTCAGCTTGACTTCCTTGATAACGGGCTCGGCAACGGCGCTCCACTCGCCGCGAGGAGGCTTCGCCCCGCCGCCCTCGGTGACTTCAACCTTGAAGATGTAGTTGTTGCCTGTATAACCGCCCAGATAGTATGTTCCTGCTTCGGTCAGTTTCAGCTCGGACTTATACGGATTATTCTTTGTATATGTGCCGCCAGTCGTAACCGCAGCTGCTTTGCCTTCGCTGTCAAGAATCGCCATTTCCCGGTTATCATTGCCGCCCTGGGCCCACCAGATTGTAACAGTGGCAGGTCCCGACGTTTTAAACCTGAGAGCGTTCTTGCTCGTCTCGACTTTTCCGCCAAAATTCACACGATAATCTGAGCTCTCAGTCTTATAGCCGTCATCCCAAGTCTTTCCGGATTGATCTCCCTTAGAATTCTTACTCCAAATCAAAGTAAAATAGTCATCATATTTTTCCTCTTCTCCGTCTGACTTACTCTCAGCGGCAAACTCTTTTATAAAGCCTTTTGACTCGAAAACATGTTTAACTTCCGCAGGTGTCTCAGTAATCTCAACCTTATATATGTAGTTTGTCCCGCCATCATTCGCCAAATAATAAGTATCGGCTGATGGAAGCTCACACTCAAAGATGTATTGCTTAGTCTTGTCATCTTCTTTTGTTGTAGCTATCTTCGTTCCGGCGCTGTTCTCAACAAACATATCCTTTTGATTTGACATCCACCAAACCTTTAATGTCGCAGGGCCGTTTGTTTTAAACTTGATTGCGCCTCCGATGATTTCGTCTGAGCTTCTTTTCACTGCGGCAATATTGATTCTGTTGGTGCTGGTATACCCATCTTCCCAGCTCTTTTCGCTTGTCTCAACCTTTGAGCTGGACCGCCACAGAATGGTAAAATAATCGGCAACAACCTCGGAATCCCCGTCTTTCTTTATTTGCCCTTCCGTTTTACCATCAAACGGGGTCAAGGCGCTTGCTTCCAGTACATGGACATTCGGGTCCTCCGCCGCGTTTGCCGTTACCGGCAGCATCGGCAGCACCGTGAGCATCATCGCGAGGGCAACCAGGAAGGTAAACCCGCGCCTGAGAATTCCCTTATTTTTCCGGTCCTCCATATCGATCCTCCTAATAATTTTTTCAACGGTACATTGACCTCCGCACTGCGGAGGTCAAAAAGGGCTAGCCCTTTTCCGTCTTTTCACCAAATATTATGAACTTATTGCACAAAAAGTCAATGCATTATACGGATATTTTTCTCCATATTTCCAGTACTTTTTCAATATCTGCCAAAAATCCCGTCAGGCCTTTTCCGACAGTCTGAAAAAAGACCGCCCGAAGGCGGTCTTTTACCCTCGGGCGGTCTTTTTCAGTCCTTTTCTTATTTTATCCCCGTCAGGTCGTAGCTCTCCAGCCACTCGGCGGCCCGTCCGCACACGCCCCGCAGGGTGTCCTCGTCGAAGGGGCTCTCAAGTCCCGCGTTCTGTAAAAGCTCCGTAAATACCCGGCTGCCGCCCTGCCGCGTGTACGCCATGTAGTGCTCCCATGCGTTCTTCTGGTCCTCCTGCAAAA
Organism: uncultured Oscillospiraceae bacterium; assembly: GCA_947630755.1. Taxonomy (GTDB): domain Bacteria; phylum Bacillota; class Clostridia; order Oscillospirales; family Oscillospiraceae; genus RUG626. Next base: position 60,025 of record CANRIU010000001.1, read on the forward strand.
GTGCCCAGAACTCCAGCGACACCGTCTGCGCAAGGCAGTAATCTATGTAGTAGAATGGCGACTCATAAATGTGGCTCTGCCTCTGCCAGCCCTCCCCCTCGGCGTAGAAGGGTATGTCCCCGTCAAGTCTGAGCCAGGGCTGATAGACGCCCAGAAGCCGCTTCCACACGTCGTGGCGCTCCCGCGGCGTCATCTCCGGGTGCTCGTACACCTCGTGCTGGAAGTGGTCCACCAGCGTCCCGTAGGGTATGAAGGTTATGGCCTCCGCCAGGTGCGAGTAGCGGAACTTCCGGGCGTCCTCCCCGAAGAAGTCCTCCGCCCAGGGCCAGGCCATGAACTCCATGGACATGGAGTGCACCTCGCAGGCCTCCATCCCGGGCCATGCGTAGCTGGCGGGCACCCGGTCCCGGTTCATCCAGTAGGCGAAGGCGTGCCCGGCCTCGTGGGTGACGACCGTCACGTCGCCGATGGTCCCGTTGAAGTTTGCGAAGATGAAGGGCACCTTGTACGCGCCCATGCCCGTGCAGTATCCGCCCCCGGCCTTGCCCTCGGTGCTGAGCACGTCCATGAGCTCCCGGTCCAGCATGGTGTCGAAAAATTCCCTGGTCTCCGGGGAGAGCTCGGAGTAAAACTTCCTCCCCGCCGCCAGGATGTCCTCCGCCGTCCCCTTTGGCCTGGGGTTTCCGGAGCGGAAGGACAGCGCCTCGTCGGCGTAGCTCAGGGGGTACTCGACCCCCAGCCTCTCGGCCTGACGGCGGTAGATGGCGTCCGCAACGGGCACAAGGTACTTCTGCACCGCGGCGCGGAAGCGCTCCACGTCCTCCTTTGTGTAGCAGTTGCGCCCCATCCGGTCGTACCCTAAGGGGATGTAGTTTTCATACCCCAGATTCCGGCCCATCTCGTCCCGGAGCTTCACCAGCTCGTCGTATATGCGGTCAAGGTCCGCCTGATGCTCCTTGAACCACCGCCCCTGCGCCTTCCACGCCGCGAGCCTCCGCTTATCGTCCGGGTCTGTCTTGAAGGGCGTCAGCTGTGAGTGGGTGTAGGTCCCGCCCTCAAACTCTATCTGCGCCGAGGCGAGAAGCTTTGAATACTCCGTGGTCAGCTCGTTTTCCCGCTTCATAAGGGGGATGTTTTTCGGAGAGAACGTGCGAAGGGCGATCTCCGTGTTGAGGAACATGAGCTTCCCGTACTCCTCCTCAAACTGCGGGCGGAAGGGGCTCTGCAAAAGGGCCATGTTCCACTCCTGCCCGAACTCGGCAAGCTCCGGGCCCGCCGCGTCCCAGAAGGCCACCTCCCCGTCGTAGAACTCGTCCCGGGTGTCGATGTCGTGGCGGATGGAGGCGAGGACCGCCTGCGCTCCGGCCTTTTCGTCCTCCCGCTCAAAGCTCAAAAATACCTCCCGGGCCTCCTCGTAGCTCTTCGCCTCCCGAAGACGCCTGATGTGCTCCCGAAAAAGCTCCTTCAGATTTTCCATGTCCGGGCGCTCGTAGGGCATATCCCGGAATTTAAGGTTGTTGTCCGGCATAACGTGCCTCCTTGTCATATATTTTGCTCTCATTATATCCCGGGCGGGGAGTTAAGTCAATTATTCTGAAAAAATTTGACTTCCCTATTGACAAGGGCCGCGCAACTGTATATACTGTATATACACAGTTAACTGCGAGGTGCTCCATGGACATAATCATATCTAATCAGGACTCACGTCCCATATACGAGCAGGTGGGCGAGGCCGTCCGGTGCGCCATAATCTCCGGGGAGCTCAGGGAGGGGGACGCCCTTCCCTCCATCCGGGGGCTGGCGAAGGACCTGCGGATCTCGGTCATAACAACGAAGCGCGCCTTTGAGGAGCTGGAGCGGGAGGGCTTTATCGTCACGGTCCCGGGAAAGGGCACCTTTGTCTCCGCCCTCAACGCCGAAATAGTGCGGGAGCGGCGGCTTCGCGAGATCGAGGACCACCTCCGGACCGCCCTGAGGCTCGGGCGCTCCTGCGGCCTCACGGCCGGGGACGTGGCGGGGATGGTAAAGGAAATAAGCGAGGAGGACAGCGTATGAACGCCATAGAGGTTCGGGACCTCACGAAAAAATATCCCGGCTTTACACTTGACAATGTGAGCTTCGCCCTGCCGGAGGGGTGCATAATGGGCCTTGTGGGCGAGAACGGCGCCGGGAAGTCCACCCTCATCAGGCTCATAATGAACGCCTCCCGGCGGAGCTCCGGGGAGGTGTCGGTCCTTGGAATGGACAACCGCCGCCCCGAGTTTGTGAAAACGAGGGACGACATCGGCGTGGTGCTGGACGACGCCCGGCTCCCGGAGATGCTCGACCCCGTGCGTATGGGGCGGGTCTTTTCGGAGCTCTACTCCAGGTGGGACCAGGGCGCCTACGAGGGTTATCTTCACAGGCTCGACCTTCCGGAGAAAAAGCGTGTGAAGGACTTCTCCCGGGGCATGAAGATGAAGCTCGCCCTGGCCCTGGCCCTCTCCCACGACGCCCACCTTCTTGTGCTTGACGAGCCCACGGGCGGCCTTGACCCCATGGTCCGGGACGAGATACTGGACATTCTGGAGGACTTCACCCGTGAGGAGCACAGGTCCGTGCTCATATCCTCCCACATCGTCTCAGACCTCGAGAAGCTCTGCGACTATGTGGCCTTCCTCCACAGGGGCAAGCTGCTGCTGTTTGAGGAGAAGGACGTTCTTTTGGAGAAGTACGGCATGGTGAAGCTCCCGGAGCGGGAGCTGGAGGCCCTGCCGGAGGAGGCCCTCCACGGCGTGCGCCATACGGGCTACGGCGCGGAGGCGCTGGTGGAGCGCAGCCTCATCGGCGGCGGAATAAAGGTCGAAAAGACCTCTCTGGAGGAGATTATCGTGTTTTTCGCAAGGGGGGACAGAAAATGAAGGGACTGTTCAGGAAGGACATATATGTGCTCACCTCCATAGGCTGGCTCTTTATTCTCATGGACGTTTTCTTCGCGGCGATCCCGGACCTTCGGTTTTACGCCTTCGCCGCCCTGTACGCCGTCATGCTGCTGGTGTTCCTCATGCAGTCCGACGAGCAGTACAAGTGGGACACCCTGCTGCCAATGCTGCCCGTCTCCACCCGTCAGGTGGTGCTGGAGAAGTACATCTTCTGCTGGGGCTATATCGCCCTCACCGCCCTTCTGGCCGTGGGCGGGCAGCTCATCTGGTCCCGCTTCGGGTATATGCCCCTGGGTCCGGAGTATTTCACGGTGCTGTGCTTCAATCTGAGCCTCGCCCTTGTGGCCCAGGCGATAATCTCCCCGCTGATTTTCCGCTTCGGCACCGCCAAGGGCCGGCTCATCATGATCGTGCTCGTCGCCGTCATCACCGGGATCTCCGTCAGCATCATAAGCGACGGCTACGATTTTATCCTCTCCCTCATAGAGATCATCCGCAGCTGGCGGCTTATCGTCTTTGCCGCGGCCCTGTCCGTCCTCTCGCTGCCCCTGTCCGTGGCGCTCTACGGCAGAAAGCTCAGCAAATAAGGAATGTGATGTCATTTCCAGCCGTAAGGCAATGCGGTATACCTTGACGTGAGCCGGAAGCGCGTTTGGCGCTTCCGGCTCACGCCGCTTTATCAAAGATTAAAGAAAAAATCCGTCATCACCCTTTACCCGCGGGATTTTTCATGCTATAATTGGGAATCGTGAAAAGAGTGATACTATTGCACCGAATAAAATCCCTGATTCCAAAATACGCGCGCCTTCCAATTCTTATTGCCCTTGTCTTTAACTGCGCCGTATTCTGGCTCACCCGCCCCGTCACGGCGGGTATGCGCCACTATGACCTCACGCTGCCCGTGGACGACGCCCTGCCCCTGGTCCCCGCCTTTGCGGTGATATACGTCTTGGCCTTCTTCCAGTGGCTCGTGGGCTATATCCTCATCTGCCGGGACAGCCCGGAGCGTTGCTTCCGCGTTATGAGCGGGGAGATCATATCAAAGACGATATGCCTTTTGTTTTTCCTGCTGCTCCCCACCTCGATGACAAGGCCGGAGATCGCGGGGAACGACATATTTTCCCGCCTCCTCGCTCTCATTTACGCCCTTGACTCGCCGGACAATCTCTTCCCGTCCATACACGTCATTGAGTCATGGCTGTGCTTTCGCGGCGCATTGGGTGCGAAGAGCCTGAGCCGGGGCTACAAGGCCGGGATGCTCGTCCTCACCATTCTCGTCATGGTCTCCGTGTTGCTTGTAAAGCAGCACCTCTTCCTCGACGTCCTCGCCGGCGTCGCCGTGGCGGAGCTGGGGCAGCTCGCCGCCTCTCTGACGGGCTCGGGAAGGGCCCTTGAAAAGCTTAACCTTCGCGTCTATGGTGAAACCCTATGAAAGCAAACTCTCCCCGCTCCCGAATCCTCTGGTCGGCGCTCTTTGTGCTTATCGCCGGGGCCAGCGTCTTCGTCATAATCTCCCAGAGCCGCACCTTCACGTTGGAGACCTTTCTGGACTACCTCCAACGCTTCTCCCCGGGGTGGATAGCCTGCGCCTTCGCGGCGATGCTGGGCTTTATTTACTTTGAGGGCGAGGCGGTGTCCTCCCTCGTGCGGTCCTTCGGCTGTCCGGTGGGCAGGTCCCGGTCGCTGGTGTACTCCGCGTCGGACCTCTATTTCTCCGCCATAACCCCCTCCGCCACAGGCGGCCAGCCCATGTGCGCCTACTTCATGGTGAAGGACGGCGTCCCGCCCCTGGTGGCTACGGTAGCGCTGATAGCCAACCTCGCCATGTACACCGCCGCCATAATCCTCATCGGCGCGGCGACGCTCCTTGCCCATCCCGCCGTGTTCCTCACCTTCGGGACAGTCTCAAGGCTCCTCATCGTCCTGGGCTTTATGGTCCAGGCGGGGCTTCTCATCTTCTTCGTGCTGCTCCTGTTCCACTCTCGTCTCATGTCCCGCATCTGCTCCGGGGTGCTGTGGCTTCTGTGCAGGCTTAAGCTTCTCCGGCACGAGGAGCGCCGCCGCGCGTCCCTTGAAAAGCACATGTCTGACTACGCCCTCTACGCCGGGATGATAAAGGAGCACCGCGCCGCCCTGGGCCGGGCCTTCATTCTGAACCTTCTCCAGCGTCTTTCCCTTATAACCGTCCCCTTCTTCCTCTATCTCGCCTCCGGCGGCAGCGCCCGGATCGCCTCGAGGGTCTGGGCCGTACAGTGCTGCACCATCCTCGGCTCCAACATCGTGCCCATCCCCGGTGCCATGGGCGTCTCCGACTACATCATGCTTGACGGGCTTGCGGACCTCATCCCCGCCCGGGACGTGGTGGACTTTGAGCTCCTCTCCAGGGGCGTGTCCTTCTACGTCCTCGTGCTTCTGTGCGGAGCAGTAACCCTCGCGGCGTACCTCAACGTGCGCCGGAAATCAAAAGACTGAAATCACCTGAGAGAGAGAATCGCCATGATTGGATTTTATGACTACACCGTAATCCTCACCTACCTCAGCCTCCTTTCCGCCTGCACCGGGATCATAGTCTCCCTGGCGGGCCCCGGTCACCCGTACATCGGCACCTTTTTCCTCCTGTTCTGCGGGCTGTGCGACGCCTTTGACGGCAAGGTCGCCCGCCACAAGAAGGACCGGAGCGATATGGAGAAGAACTTCGGCATCCAGATAGACTCCCTCTCCGACCTTGTGGCCTTCGGCGTGCTCCCCGTGGCTATCGGCGCGGCGATGCTCCGCTGGTCCCCCATCATGTACTGGCTGGGCGCCAACTGCCCCCACTGGGTGTACCTTCTGGTGGACGGGCTTCTCATAGCCCTTCTCATACTCTTCGCCCTGGCGGCGCTCATACGCCTTGCCTACTTCAATGTGACGGAGGAGGAGCGGCAAAAGACCGAGGACGGCGCGAGGAAATATTACATGGGTATGCCCGTCACCACCGTCTCCCTGATTTTCCCCTTCATCCAGCTCCTCCAGTACATAATTCCCGCCGACGTGACGCTGGTGTACTTCGCCACCGCGGCGCTGTGCGGCCTTGCGTTCCTCCTGCCAATACAAATAAAAAAGCCCGGTCTCAGGGGCATCCTCCTCATGGTCGCCATCGGCGCCGTGGAGTTCGCCCTGATGCTGGTGGGAAGGCTCCTCAAATGACGGGGCTTGAGTTTTTGTATAAGACCGTCCCCGGCAGGGCCTGCCTCAAGGTCCTGACAAGGCCGGGCCTCTCCCGGGCGGTGGGGCGGTTTCTGGACAAGAGCGCCTCGAGGGTGCTGATACGCCCCTTCGTCCGGGGAAACGGCATTGACCTCTCGGAGTTTGAATCCGATGATTTCCGCTGCTTCAACGACTGCTTCTGCCGAAAAATAAAGCCCGGACGCCGGGTGGTGGACATGGACGAAACGGCCCTCATCTCCCCCTGCGACGGGCTTTTGTCCGTGTACCCCGTGACGCAGGGAACCATCCTCCCGGTGAAGCAGTCGGCCTACACACTGAGCGCCCTGCTGGGCGGGGACCCCGCCGCCGGGGATTATGACGGCGGCACGGCCCTCGTCTTCAGGCTCTGCGTGGACAACTACCACAGGTACTGCTATGTGGACTCCGGCGCCAAGTCCTCCACCGTCAGGCTCCCCGGTGTGCTCCACACCGTCCGGCCCATTGCCCTGGAGCGGGAGCCCGTTTTCGTGGAGAACGCCCGGGAGTACACGTTTATCGACTCAAAGCGCTTCGGAAGGCTCGTCCAGATGGAGGTGGGCGCGCTTCTCGTCGGCAGGATAGAAAACCACCTCCCCGGCCCGGGGGAGGTCCTGCGCGGGCAGGAGAAGGGCACCTTCCTCTACGGCGGCAGCACAATAATAGTGCTTCTGCGGCCCGGCGCGGCGCTGCTCGACCCCCTGTTCACAGGCGGCGGCGAGACGCCCGTCAAATACGGCCAGCGGATAGGGCAGTCAGCCGCGGCAAAATAACGGTATAATTCCCCCGCTCCGCCCGGCGGGGAAATTATATTTTGACTGAGAGGAACCGCCATGAACAAAGGATTCAAGAAGATGATATGCGCCCTTCTCACCGCGGCGCTGATGCTCTCCGTCGCCCCCATGGCGCTGGCTGAGGAGACGACAGTGCCCGAGGACCGCCTCGCCCGGGGGCTTGAGGCGGCGGCGGAGCTCAACAGGCTGGGGCTTTTCCGTGGCGTGGGGACCAACCCCGACGGCACGCCGGACTTCGCCCTGGAGAACACCCCCACCCGCGGACAGGCCGTGACAATGCTGGTGCGCATCCTCGGCGGCGAGCGTGAGGCCCTTATCGCCCGCTACGCCCACCCCTTCGTGGACACGAAGGGCTACTCCGGCGACTACGCGGGCTACGCCTGGTACCACAATATAACCGACGGCACCGACAGGACCCACTTCTCCCCCTCAAAAAAGATGGTCCTCAACCAGTTTCTCACCCTCGTGCTCCGTTCGCTGGGGTATGAGGTGGCGGATTACAAAAATCCCTACCCCATCGCCGACTCCATCGGCCTTGAATATCCCTCCGGGGAGGGCTTCTACCGCGCCGACCTCGCGGTGATATGCCTCTCGGCATTGGATGTGCCCATGTCCGGCGGAGGCACCCTCCGCCAGAGCCTCACGGAGAGCGGCGCCATCGGCGGCGAGCCCGCCGGGGACATAGTCCCCTTCACCCCCGGCCCCGTGGAGGAGCTTGTCACCTCCTTCACCGTCTCCTCCGCCATTGAGCTCGCCGACAAGGCCGCGGCGGCGACCCTCGGCCACCCGGAGAGCGTCAGCATCACCGTCACCTCCGGCAGGGCCGGGGCCCTCTACGACGAATTTGCGTCGAATTATTACGAGCGCTACCTCTCCCTCACCGACGCCACGGACTTCTCCGTGGAGTATTGGAACGACCACATCACCTTCACGCCCCTCTACCGGGACGCGGTGCAGCTGATGGGCCTGATGGAGGGGCGCAGCGGCCAGTGGACCGATGAGCTCCGCGCCCTTCTCAACCGCGCCAAGTCCATTCTCGCCGAGATCGCCGACCCCTCCATGAGCGAGTATGAGCTGGTGCTGGCGATTCACGACTACCTTGTGAACCACAACTCCTACTACGACGACGGCACTCCCCGTGTCCACTCCGCCGCCGGGTGCCTCATCGACGGGCGCAGCGTCTGCGAGGGGTATATGCTCTCCTTTGACCTGCTGTGCTACCTGTGCGGGGTGGAGTGCGTCCAGGTCACGGGCTACGCCGCCGGCAGCGTCGGCGGGTCCAGCCACGGCTGGAACAAGGTGAAGGTGGACGGCAAGTGGTACAACGTGGACGTCACCTGGGATGACCCGCTGTCCTGGGACGGCCTGCCCCTCCTCACCCACGAGTATTTTCTGGTCAGCGACGACTATATCTCCGCCGACCACTCCTGGCTCTCCTCCCCCGCCGTTCCCCCCTGCCCCGAAAATTACAACGGCTGAAAAAGCCCAGAGGGCTTTTTAACAAACTGGCGCGGAGCTTTCGCTCCGCGCCAGTTTTATACCAAAGTAACCTTATACTTTTTCAGCCAGTAGTTTAATTGCAGCATATACGCTATCGTCTGGGGCGCGGTCATGAGCTGCCCGTACCAGGGGGCGGAGCGCGTGTCGGTGAGAAGCTCCCTCAGGGCCTCCGGCCTCATTATGTTGTGGATGGGCTGGGAGGGGTCTGAGAGGACGGCGCACAGCTCCCCGGACACGGCCTCAAGATACGCCGGATTGTGGGTCTTGGGGTAGGGGCTTTTCCTGCGCCATAGGACCTCATCCGGCAGGTACCCCCGCATTGCCTCCCGGAGAAGCCCCTTCTCGCACCCGCCGTGGTCCTTATACTCCCAGGGCAGCGTATACAGGTACTCCGCGATCCGGTGGTCGCAGAAGGGCACCCGGACCTCCAGGGACGACCACATGCTCATGCGGTCCTTGCGGTCCAGGAGCGTCTGCATGAACCAGTCCACATTGAGGTTCATCATCTCCTTCATCCGCCGCTCCAGCGGCGGGGCGGAGGGGAGGATGTCGGCCTCCCGGCAGGTCCTCTTGTAGTAGTAGTCCACAAATTCGGCGGGGTCTATCCCGCCCAGCACCCCGGGGCGCAAAAATCCCGCCCGCCAGAGGGTGGACTGGGCCCAAGGGAAACCCTCCCGCTCTCTTATTTCCGGGTCCCGGTACCAGGGGTATCCCCCGAATATCTCGTCGGCGCACTCCCCGGACACCGCCACCGTGGCCCTCTTTTTTATCTCCCGGCAAAAGAGTAGCAGCGACGAGTCCACGTCCGCCATCCCCGGAAGGTCCCTGGCCTCCACCGCCTCATACAGGGCCGTGACCAGCTCCGGCGTGTCCAGCGTCACCAGAGTGTGCTCCCCGGGCAGGTAATCCCGCATACGCATGATGAACTCCGGGTCCGAGGTGGGCTGGAACTTGCTCTTTTTGAAGTATTTCCCATTGTCCCTGTAATCCACGGACACGGTCCGCAGCGTCTCGCTCCGGGCGGCGAAGTACCTCTCCGCCACGGAGGATATGAGACTGGAGTCCAGCCCCCCGGAGAGGAATGTGCACACCGGCACGTCGGAGACAAGCTGCCGGGTTATGGCGTCGGTGACCAGATACCTGACGCGCTCCGCCGCCTCCGGGAAGGTGTCACGGTTCTCCCGGTCCCGGAGACGCCAGTAACGCCGCAGCGTCAGCGCCCCGGTGTCCGGGTCAAAGTACCCGCACTCCCCGGGGAGAAGCTCAAAAACGTCCTTGAATACGCCGCTGCCGGGGACCCTCCCCGGCCCCAGCAGCGTAACCTGGGCAAGGCCCTGGGCATCGAGCTCCGGCCTCACCTCCGGGTGGCACAAAAGGGCCTTTATCTCCGAGGCGAAAATGAGGCTGCCGTTTCTTACGGCGTAAAACAGGGGCTTCACCCCCATCCTGTCCCGGCAGAGGAACACCCGCCCCCGGCTCTCGTCCCATACGGCGAAGGCGTATATGCCGTTCAGCTTCTCCGCCGCCCTCTCCCCCCACTGGGCGAAGGCGTGGAGCACCACCCTTGTGTCGGAGCGGTCGGGGAAGCTGTGTCCCAGCGCCTCGAGCTCCTCTCTCAGCTCCGGGCAGTTGTATATCTCGCCGTTGTATATTATCGTGTATGGCCCGTAGGACATGGGCTGGCGCCCGTTCTCCGGGTCAATTACCGACAGCCTCACATGCACAAGCGCCGCCCGGTCAAATACCGCCATCCCCTCCCCGTCCGGTCCCCGGCGAGAGAGCACAGAGCGCATCCTCTCAAAAACGGGCAGGCGCGTCCTTATGTCCCCGCCGATCTGCCCAGCGATTCCGCACATATAATAATACCTCCAGAAAATTCGGCGTCCACCCCTGGGTGAACGCCGTTGTTCGGTATATTATATGCTCCCCTCATCCCCGGGTGCACCGGAGAGCCGCGAGACGAGGAACCGCAGCGCCTCCACATACCCCTCAAAGCCCATGCCCTTTATCGTCCGGACACATGCCGCGCGGATGTAGCTCGTCCTGCGAAACTCCTCCCTTGTGTCGGGGTCGGAGATGTGCACCTCCACCGTCGGGATCCCCACCGCCTTCACCGCGTCGAGGAGCGCGACGGACGTGTGGGTGTACGCCCCGGGATTTATGATAATGCCGTCTATCCTCCCGTAGGCGCCCTGTATGGCGTCAACCAGCGCCCCCTCGTGGTTCGACTGGTAAAACTCAGCCTGCGCGCCAAGCTCCGCCGCCCGCTCCCTTATGAGGGCTACAAGGTCCGCGTAGGTGCCATGGCCGTATATTCCCGGCTCCCGTATGCCCAGCATATTGAGGTTCGGCCCGTTAATAACGAGTATTTTCACAAAAATCACTCCATATCCTCTCCGCGGCGTCGTCCAGTGTGGAGTCGTTTGCGATGGTCACGTCCGCGAACCGCCTGTACATCGGCTCCCGCACGGCGAGCATCCTCGAAAGCCCCTCTATCCCGTCAGCCGACAGCGGTCTGCCCCGGGTGGAGAGCTGGCTCAGCTCCCGCTCTATCCGGTATATCCTCCCCGACTGGTGCAGCAGCGGGTAATTCTCCTCCCTCGTGACGCATCCGCCCCCGGTGGTGATTATCCTCCCGCCGGAGCGGCACACATCCGCGAGGATCTCGGTCTCTATCCTCCGAAACTCCTCCTCCCCCCGGCTCGTGATTATCTCCCCCGGCCGGCTCCCGGTGCGGGAGGTGATGAGCTTGTCGATGTCCACAAGCTCCCTTCCGGACCTGGCGGCGATGAATTTCCCGATAGTCGTCTTCCCGGAGCCGGGCATACCTATGAGGACGATGTTCGTCGCCTCCCGGCACAGCCTGTTTACTATGCCCTCGGTGACACTGTCATCTATGCTCCTGTGGAAAAAGTGCTCCTCCGCCAGCCTCGCCTGCGCCACCAGCATCGCTAGCCCCCCGGACCTTCGCACGCCGCGCTTTTCCGCCTCCATCAAAAGCGCCGTCCGCATGGGGTTGAATATCACGTCCATCACGCCCTCCAGCGCCGGGAAGGCATCGAGGCTCACGGGCGACGCCGGGCAGTCCGGGTACATCCCCACGGGCGTGGTGTTTATCAGCACCCGCGCGTCGGCGTGAAGGTACAGGTTGCCGTAGTTGTTCTCCCCGGAGCGTGAGATGATAACCGTCTCCGCCGCCCCGAGGCTCCGCGCCGCCGCCGTCGCCGTGCGGGATGTGCCCCCGGAGCCGAGGATCACTGTCTTTCTCCCGGCAAGGTCTATCCCCGCCCGCCTGAGAGCGTACTCCAGCCCGTATTTGTCCGTGTTGTAGCCGTAGAGCTTCCCGCCCCGGTTCACCACGGTGTTTATTGCGCCGATGTCCCGGGCCGCCGGGTCCACCACGTCCATGTACCTGAACACCTCGCGCTTGTAGGGGATGGTGACGTTCACCGCCCCCAGCTCCGGCCTGCGCAAAAAGCCCTCCAGCTCCCCGGGGGAGAGCTCATAGAGCCTGTACCCCCTGCATCCCAGCGCGGCGTGTATCTGCGGCGAGTAGCTGTGCCCCAGCTTCCTGCCGATAAGACCGTATACCCGGTACATGGTCATATCTCCTGATAGTTGCCAAGGTACCTCAGCGACCTGCAGGAGTGCTCAAGGCTCTCCAGCATATCCACCACCTTCGGGTCCCGGACGCTGGCCTCGATCTCGAAGAAGAACAGAAACTCAAAGTCGTGTCCCACCATGGGGCAGGACTCCAGCTTTATCAGGTTGAGCTCCAGGGCGGATATGTGGCTTAAAACGTCGTAGAGCGCCCCGGGACGGTGCTCGCAGGAGAGCACCAGCGTTATCCTGTTCGCCCCCGGATAGACCACGGGCTTTTTGGCGATGCATATGAAGCGGGTGTAGTTGTTGTCGGAGTTTTGTATCCGCCCCACGTTCAGCGCCTCGAGGCCGTAGAGCTCCGCGCAGTTGGAGCTGGAGATAGCCGCCACGGACCTGTCCGGGGACTCGGCGACGTACTTTGCCGCCATGGCGGTGTTGTCCCGCTTCTCCACCTCCACCCTGTCCCCCAGGGACTTCAAAAACTCGCTGCACTGCCCCAGCGCCTGCTCGTGGGAGACTATCCTTCTCACCTCATTAAGCTTCACCCCCGGCTTTACCAGAAGCTCGTGGGATATGCACAGCCTCTCGGAGCGGACGATGCTCACGTCCTTCACCTGCAAAAGGTCGTACACCGCCCTCACGGAGCCGTTGGAGCTGTTTTCGATGGGCAGTATCCCGAAGGAGCACAGGCCGCTCTGAACGGCGTCGAACACCGCCTCAAAATTCTTAAAGTAGATTATATTCCCCCGGGGGAACATCCTGTCCGACGCCATCTGGGAGTAGGCCCCCTCCACGCCCTGACAGGCGATGAGCCCTCCCTCCGGGAACAGCCCCGGGTCGCTCTCCAGAGATTTCTCGATGAAGGAGCGCACATTGGAGCCCGTCTTTAAAATCCCCCGCTGATATGTGCGGCTCAGCTCCAGGACCGTGGAAAAAAGCCTGTGGGTGTAAAGCTCGAACTCCCCGGAGCCCTCGGACACCCGCCGGAGTATCTCCCTCTCCCGCTCCTTGCTCAGCACGGGCAGCCCGTCCCGGGCCTTGACCTTCGCTATCTGCCCGGCAAGGTCCATGCGCTCAAGGAAAAGCCGCAGGAACTCGGCGTCGATCCTGTCGATGTTTTCACGAATTTCGGTCATTTCCATATCCTTTTTCCTCCATCAGTAAGTCTAAGACGGTGAACGCCGCCACGGCCTCCACCACCGGCACGGCGCGAATGGCGACGCATGGGTCGTGCCTGCCCTTCACCTCAAGCTCCGCCTCCTCCATTTTTGAAAGGCTCACCGTCCTCTGGGGAAGCCCTATGGATGGCGTCGGCTTCATGGCGCACCTGAATGTCACGGGCATACCCGTGGTTATCCCCCCGATTATGCCTCCGGCGTCGTTTTTCGATGTCCTGACGGCGCCGTTTTCCACAACATACGGGTCGTTATGCCGGGAGCCGCGCATCCCGGCGGCCTCAAATCCCGCTCCGAACTCCACGCCCTTCACCGCCGGGATGCCGAAAAGGGCCGTGGCGAGGCGGTTTTCCACCCCGTCGAACATGGGCGAGCCTATCCCGGCGGGGATCCCCACGCAGGCGCACTCTATCACGCCCCCAACGCTGTCCCGCTCCGCTCTCGCCCGCTCCACGGCCTTCGCCATTCTCTCCCCGGCGCTGTCGGAGATCGCCGGTATGGCCTTTTTCGCGACGGCCTGAAAAAGCTCCCTCCCGGGCATAAGCGGGAAGGGCTCGTCCGCCTCCCGCTCCAGTCTCAGTATATGCGCCCCGATGTATATGCCCTCTCTCTCCAGGACCTGCTTTGCTATCCCCCCCGCGATGCACAGCGCCGCGGTGAGCCTTCCGGAGAAGTGCCCGGAGCCCAGCATATCCACCGCCCCGCCGTATCTCATCCGCGCCGTGAAATCCGCGTGGGACGGGCGTGGGAGGTCCGTGAGGTTCGCGTAATCCCCGGAGCGCACATCCGTATTCTCAATCACCGCGCAGAGGGGCGACCCGGCGGTGACGCCGTTCACAAGGCCCGAGAGGAACACCGGGCGGTCCTCCTCCCTGCGGGAGGTGGCAAGGCTCGACGTGCCCGGTCTTCTTCTGGACATGAACTCGTAAAGGGCCTGCTCGTCAATTTTCAGCCCCGCGGGCAGTCCGTCCATCACCACGCCCACGGCTCTGCCGTGGGACTGCCCGAATACCTGTATCTTCAGCGCGCTTCCGATTTCAGAGGACATTGACCACACCTCCCAAACGCCCAAGCTCCTCAAAGAAGCCGGGGTATGACTTGTTGACAGCCTCCGCGCCCAGAATGGTAACGGGGCCCTGGGCCCGCGTCGCCAAAATCGCCGCCGCCATGACTATCCTGTGGTCGTTCGCCCCGTCAACGGTGCAGGAGCGAAGATAGTCCGCGCTTTTGACGGTGAGGCTGTCCGGCCCCTCCTCGCATTCAACTCCGAAGGCCCGGAGCATGGCGGCGGTGGAGGAGATCCTGTCGGACTCCTTCATCCGGAGCCTGGCGGCGTTTACAAACCGCATGACGTGTCCCCCGCTCTCCGGTCCCCGGGGGCGTATCGCCGCTGCCGCCGCCATGGGCGGCAGGAGGTCTGGGTTCTGGGACATGTCATATTCCGCCTCGGACGATGTGCCGCTTTGCATATCGCGGAGCCAGACGTGAATCATCCTGTCCCCCTGAAGGGACTGGAAATTGAGCCCCGTAAGCTCTACCCCGGGGGGATCTGAGCAGTCGAAGAAAAACGGTATCTCCCAGAAGGCCGCCTGAGACCAGTCGGCCTCCACCGCATAGTCGCAGGGCGCGTAGCGCTGACCCCCCGGAATGAGAAAGCGCCGACAGGAGTCCAGCACCTTTACAAATATCCCGAACTGTTTTAAGACCCCCACCGTCATGACCGCGTAGTCCCGGCTCTCAAGGCTGGATGTGACGACTATCTCGCTGTCGCCGGAGAGCAGCGGCAGCGCGTACAAAAGCCCGGAGACAAACTGGCTGGACACATTTCCCGGGAGCCTGTACACTCCCGGCATCAGCGTCCCCGTCACGGTGAGGGTGCTTCCGGAGCGCTCAAAGTGTATGCCCTTCTCCCGGAAGATTTGAAAATACGGCTCCTGCGGGCGCTCCATGAGCCTCCCGCGGCCCGTGAATCTGGCCCCGCCCCGCAAAACCAGGGCCAGCGGAATGAGAAACCGCAGTGTTGAGCCGGACTCGCCGCAGTCAAGGACGGGGAAGCCGCTCTCCAGACTGAAAAGCGCCTCCATGCACCGCCTCGTGGCGGCGATGTCCTCAGATTCGGCGAGATTCGTCACTCTGTCCGCCGCACCCGCCAGGTAAGCGCATATGAGCGCCCGGTGGCTCAGGGACTTTGAGGGCGGCGGCGTGACGCTGCCCCGGAGGGGACCGGGGATTATCTGAACGTCCATCCTTACCTCCCGTACTCCCCGGCGAGCCTCTCGATAAGGTCAGCCCTCGAGAGCTTCACCCGGCGCACAGCGCCTATCCGCTCGAGCAGTATGAGCGTCACGCTGTCCCCGGAGCTCTTCTTGTCCACCCCAAGGGCCCTCTCGATGTGCTCCGCGCCGCATTTTATGCGCGTCGGCAGCCCCAGCGGCGCCAGCACCGCCTCTATCCTCTCCGCCGTGCCCGGCTCCGTCACGCCCATTTTCTCTCCAAGCCCTGCCGCCGCAGCCATCCCCGCCGCCACGGCCTGACCGTGGCTCCAGGCGGTGTAGTTTCCCGCAAGCTCGTAGGCGTGCCCCAGAGTGTGCCCGAAATTGAGTATCATCCGAAGTCCCGTGTCGTGCTCGTCCTCCTCCACCACCCGGCGCTTTATGTCGCAGCAGGTGAGGAGTATGTGGTCCATATGCTCCGTGAGCTCCGCTCTCGAGGGCCTTGCCGCCAGAAAGTCAAAAAACTCCCGGTCCCATATGCACCCGTATTTTATTACCTCCGCCATGCCGGACATGAACACTCCCTCCGGCAGCGTGCCCAGCGTCTCCGGGTCCATGAGCACAAGGTCCGGCTGATAGAAGGTCCCCGCCAGATTCTTCCCCGCGGCGAGGTCCACAGCCGTCTTTCCCCCCACGGAGGAGTCCACCTGCGCCAATAGCGTGGTGGGTATCTGCACCAGCCCCACGCCCCGGAGTATGGTGGAGGCGGCAAAGCCCGCCAGATCCCCCACCACGCCGCCGCCCAGCGCTATTACCGCGTCGGTGCGAGTGATGCCGTGGCCCGCCATCCACTCCCAGAGCGCCACGAGCTGCCCGGGGCACTTTGACGTCTCCCCGGCGGGGACGACGTGTGTGTGCACCTCAAAGCTCAGCGTCTCCAGCGACGCCACCAGCCTCGCCCCGTACAGCGGCGAGACATGGGAATCCGTTATCACAAAAAGCCTCTTCGCCCCGGGGAGGGTCCGGCGTATGTGCTCCCCGGCCCTGTCGAGTATCCCCGGCTCGATAATAATGTCGTAGCCGCCTCCGGCGTTGACGTGTAAAGCTCTCGTCTCCATCATGTACCTCCGGCTGTTGTCTTAAGCTCCCTGCCCTCGCGCAAAAGCGCCCGCAGCGCCTCCCCGTCCCCGGCCTCCAGGGCGTCCCGGTAGCTTGTGAGGTTCGCGATAAGCGTGTCCAGCTCCGTGGTGAGAAAGTCCCTGTCCGCGAGAAACAGCTCCGTCCACATGTTCTCGTCCAGATACGCCACCCTCGTCATGTCCCTGAAGGACCCGGCTGAGAAGCCCATGTGCGTCTGGGCGGTGGGCGACTTCACAAACGCGGAGGAGGTTATGTGGCACAGCTGCGAGGTGTAGGATATTATCCTGTCGTGCTCCGTCGGCGTTGAGTAGGTTATGCGCCCGAACCCCAGGGAGAGGAAGAAGGTCCTTAATCTCTCCAGAAGCGCCGCCCCGGTATTTTCGCCGGGCGTCAGTATCATGGACGCCCCGGCAAAAAGGAGCGCCGTGGAGTTTTTAAATCCCCCGTGCTCCTTCCCCGCCATGGGGTGCCCGCCGACGTAGGAAAAGCCGTACCTCTCCGCCAGGGGCGAGAGCGCCCCGGCAATGAGCCGCTTTACGCCGCAAAGGTCCACCACCACGGCGTCCTTCGATATGCGCGGCGCGTTCTCCTCCGCCCAGGCTATGAGCGCCGAGGGCGGCAGCGCCGCGAGTATAAGCCCGCACTCCCCCACGGACCCCCTGTCCAGCACGTTGTCTATCGCCCCGGAGGCGAAGGCCAGCGCCATGGTGTCCCCGTCAATGTCCGCGCCGAGCACCATGTGGTCCGTGTGAAATTTAATGGCCTTTGCCATGGACCCCCCGATGAGCCCCAGGCCCACGATCCCGATAGTTGACATGAAAAAACTTCCTTTCTATATCGCCGCGCAGACCCTCCATGGCCCAGGTGCGGAAAGGATGAGTAACCTAAGTCCCCGGCATAAGCTCCGGGTCACGCCTGCGCCGCCACGGCCCGGTGTATCGCCCGCAGCTTCCCCGCCAGCGCGTCAAACACCGCGGGCTTTAAAGACTGCGGCCCGTCGGACAGCGCGTGGGCCGGGTCGTTGTGGACCTCGATTATCAGCCCGTCCGCCCCGGCGGCAACAGCCGCGCAGGACAGCGGGTCCACCAGCTCCCACTTCCCGGCGGAGTGGCTGGGGTCTATCAGCACCGGAAGGTGCGACAGCTTCTTCAGCACCGGTATGGCGGAGATGTCCAGCGTATTTCTGGTGTACGTCTCAAACGTCCTTATCCCCCGCTCGCAGAGTATCACCTTATGGTTGCCCCCCGCCATGATATACTCCGCCGACATCAGCAGCTCCTCGTAGGTGTTCGCCAGTCCCCTCTTTAAGAGCACCGGCTTGTCCTGCCGCCCGAGAAGCTTCAAAAGCTCAAAGTTCTGCATGTTCCTCGCGCCCACCTGGATTATGTCCACGTCCTCGAAAAGCGGCAGGTGCGCGGCGTCCATAAGTTCCGTGACGATGGGAAGTCCCGTGGCCTCCCGGGCGAGCTTCAAAAGCCTTATTCCCTCCTCGTGGAGTCCCTGGAAGGAGTAGGGGCTGGTGCGGGGCTTGAAGGCTCCCCCCCGCAGAAGCGTCGCGCCGCTGGCCTTGACGGCCTGTGCCACGGAGATTATCTGCTCCTCGCTCTCCACGGAGCAGGGCCCGGCGATGAGCGTCAGGCTCCCCCCGCCTATTTTTGTGTTCCCCACCTCTATCACCGTGTCGTCGGGGTGGAATTTGCGGTTCGCGTTCTTGTAGGGCTCCTGGATGCGCTTCACATCCTCCACGATGTCCAGCGCCAGCAGCAGGTCCATATCTATCTTCGACGTGTCCCCCACCAGGCCCATCACCGTCTGGTGCTCGCCCACGGAGGTGTGGATCTCTATCCCCTTGCTCTCAAGCCACGCGGTCAGACTCTCCACCTGCGTTCTGTTGGGGTTTTCCTTAAGGATGACTATCATAAAAAACTCTCCTTTTTGCCTGAAAAAATTCCCGCGGCCTGTCTGGCCGCGGGAATAAAGGCGCTTAAATTATGCCCTATCCAACCTTTCAGCCAAACACCATCAAGCCTTACCAAAATAAAAGGTAAAGCTGAAGCAATAGCCGAAAAAGCTGTTAGCGGAAGTACTTGTCACAGCCGATTTCCTCCCGGGCGTTTATTGGAACAATAATAGCACTTCATTAGCCAAAAGACAATATGGCATTTTGCACAAATCACAGTTTTTTCACCGGAAAAAGTGGAATAAATTCCGGTTTTTCCGCCTTTGCGCGAAAGCAGGCTCAGTCCCCGAAGAATTTATCGTGCACCGCCTGCACGGCCTTGTCCGCGTCCGACTCATCCACAAGGACGCTGACCTTTATCTCGCTGGTGGAGATCATCTTTATGTTTATCTTCTTCTTCGCCAGGGCGTCGAACATCTTCACCGCCACGCCGGAGGTCATGAGCATCCCCGCGCCCACGATGCTTATCTTCGCGACGTGGGTGTCCACGTCCAGCTTTTTGTAGCCCAGCATTTCCGCGTTCTTCTCAAGGGCCTCCCTCGTCTCCTCGGCGTCGGCACGGGTGACGGTGAAGGTCACGTCCTGATTGCCGTCCCGGCCCAGGGACTGGATGATGATGTCCACGTTTATCCTCTCGTTTGCCAGTATCCTGAATATCTTGAACGCGATGCCCGGCTCATCCTTGATGCTCACAAGGGTGAAGCGCGCCACGTTTACGTCCTTGGCTACTCCGCTGACTTCTACCTGTTCCAATTTCTTTACCTCCCTGACTTTTGTACCGGGTTTTCTCTCGTAGCTGGAGAGGACCTCCAGGTCCACGTTGTATCTCTTCGCCATCTCCACGGAGCGGTTGTGGAGCACCTTCGCGCCCATGCTGGCAAGCTCCAGCATCTCATCAAAGGTTATCTCGTCCAGCTTCTTGGCGCCCTTCACCTTGTTGGGGTCGGCGGTGTACACGCCGTCCACGTCGGTGTATATCTGGCACAGGTCCGCGTGCATCGCCGCCGCGATGGCGACAGCCGAGGTGTCGGACCCGCCCCGCCCCAGAGTAGTAATGTCGTCATATTTGTTTACGCCCTGAAAGCCGGTGACAAGCACGACCCGCCGCCCGTCCAGCTCCTTGCGTATGCGCTCCCAGCCCACGGACTTTATGGACGCGTTGGAGTAGTTGGTGTTCGTCTTGAAGTCCACCTGCCACCCCGTCAGTGATACCGCCGGTATCCCCAGGGTGTCCAGCATCATGGCGCACAGCGCCACAGACTGCTGCTCCCCGGTGCTGAGAAGCATATCCATCTCCCGCTTTGAGGGGCGGGGGTTATATTCCAGCGCCTTCGCTATAAGCGCGTCGGTGGTCTTTCCCTGGGCGGACAGCACGACTATGACGTCGTTCCCCGCCCTGTATGTCTCGGCTATTATTCCGGCGACCCGCCTTACCTTCTCCACGTCGGCAACGGAGCTCCCGCCGAATTTTTGAACAATGAGTGCCATAAACGGCCTCCTTAATTAAAATACATACGATCAATACATAAAAGCTTATGTGCCCGATACATTATATGACGGGTGAGCCTCACAGGACGCGAAAACGCGAGCGTATCTCCATCCCGGCGGTGAGCTTCTCAAGCTCCCTGCCCGTCATTGCGGGAGTGACAAAGGCGTACTCCCCCGGTCCCGCTCCCGGGTACTCCCCCGGGAAGCTTATGAGCCGCAGGTCCCCGAAGGCCGCTCCAATGGCTGCAAGGCCGGAGCCCGTGCGGATGTACCACCTTGTCACCACGTCCTCCGCGTCCACAAGATATCCCGGCTCGGACTCATCCCAGCCTAAGTATTTTCTCGCCTTCATGTGCTTTACCGCGTCTATGACATCCGCCACGACCGCGCTGGCTGTGGGCCGCTTGCCCGCCCCCGCGCCGTAGAACATGCACTCCCCCAGGGCGTTCCCGTGGACCACGATGCCGTTCATCACCCCGTCCACGTTTGAAAGAAGGCTCTGCTTGTGAATGAGGTGCGGCGCCACATACGCCGTTATGCGCCCTCCCGGCAGGCGGTACGCCCTGCCGAGAAGCTTTATCTTGCACCCTAAACGCCTTGCGTACTCCACATCCTCCAGCGTAACGCCGGATATGCCCTCTATGCGTATCTTCTCCGGGTCCACGCTCTTTCCGAAGCACAGGTCCGCGAGTATGCATATCTTCCGCGCCGCGTCAAAGCCCCCCACGTCCGCGGTGGGGTCCGCCTCGGCGTAGCCCAGGCGCTGGGCGTCTCTCAGTATCTCCTCAAAGGGCGCGCCGTCGGTTATCATCCGGGTGAGGATGTAGTTCGTGGTGCCGTTGAGTATGCCGTATATCTCGTCAAGCTCGTTGGCGGTGAGGCACTGGGTTATGGGCCTTATTATGGGTATCCCCCCGCCCACGCTGGCCTCAAAGAGGTAGTTTAAATTGCCCTGCTTCGCTATCTCGATAAGCTCGTGCCCCCGGGTGGCAACCAGCTCCTTGTTGGAGGTCACTACGCTCTTCCCCGCCATAAGCGCCCGGCGGGTGTACTCGTAGGCGATTTTCGCCCCGCCGATGGTCTCCACCACTATCTTCACGTCCGGGTCCTTCTCAATAACGGAAAAGTCGTGTATTATCCTGTCGGCAAAGGGGGAGTCGGGAAAGTCGCGTATGTCAAGAATATATTTTACATTTATCTCCTCCGCCGCGTTGTGGGTGATGCTCTGCCTGTTCTCCTCTATCACCTCGGCAACGCCGGAGCCCACGGTCCCAAAGCCAAGTATGGCTATATTTACCATTTCTGTCCCTCTTTTCCTGTGAATATATTCCCCGAAGTCCGGTATAATACTAATATCTATTTAAAAGGAGACACCGAGCGGCGAGGATTTTTCGTGTAAGGCTTGGAAGACGCCGCAGGGAATACCCATTGGTATTTCCAAGGCGGCTGACGCCGCATGGCGCGAAAAAGACCGTCGCGAATGTCTTATTTTTAATTAGATATTAGTATAATATGACCGTGGGGAAAATCACGCACTCATAATAATATCACATCGTTTTTCGTAACGCAACTCATAATCGCCCTGAAAAAAACGAAATTTTCACCGGGCTTTTGGGCAGTAAACTGGCAATTCGACAATATAACGGGTAAAGGGGTGTCACGTTGGGGGAGCTGGGCCGCAGGGCGGCGTCATACGCCCTCTGGGCGGTTATCGCGCTAGGCGCGGGATATGTAGTCTGGCGGTTTCTCCTGCCGATACTCCTGCCCTTTATATTCGCCTACCTCACCGCCGCGGTATGCGAGCCCGTGGTGGAGCTTCTCACCTCCCGGGGCCGTCTGCGCCGGGGGATAGCCTCGGCGCTCTGCGTGCTCACGGTCCTCTCCTCGGCGGTGGGCTTCTTCCTTCTGGTGGTGACCCGTCTTTTCAACGAGGCTGTGGGCCTATTCACGGAGCTGCCCGCCCTGGCCTCCGGCCTCACCGGGTTGGCCGGCCGCGTCGAGGAGCTCGCCCGCCGGGCGGCGGCGTCGGTGCCGGAGGGGGCGAGGGAGTATCTCAGCCTCAGCCTCGAGGCTTTTTCGGACCGCGCCGCCCAGATTCCGGCGGAGGTGTCCGCCTGGGCGCTGGGAAAGCTCAGCTCCGCCGCCGCCGGAGCTCCCGGCACGGCGCTGGGGCTTGCTACTTACGCCATAGGCTCCTTCTTCATAAGCTCCGGCTATAACGGCATAAGGGCCTTCCTCTCCCGCCAGCTGCCGGAGCGCCTGCTCGCCGCCGTCCGGAGGCTCCGGGGCGAGGTGCTGGAGTCCCTGGGCAGATGGCTACGGGCGGAGGCGGCAATAATCGGCGTGGTGTTCGCCCTTCTCACCGCGTCGCTGACACTGCTCCGGGTGGAGTACGGCGTCGTCATCGCCCTCGTCACCTCCCTCATCGACGCCCTCCCCGTGTTCGGCTCCGGGGTGGTGCTGCTGCCCTGGGCGGCGGTGTGCCTCATAACCGACGCCGCCCCCCGGGCGGCGTGGCTCGCGGTGACTTACCTCGCCGTGACCCTCACCCGCTCCTGCCTGGAGCCGAAGCTCGTGGGGGATGAGTTCGGCGTCGCCCCGGCGGCGGCGCTTCTGGCGATGTACGCGGGCTTTAAGCTCCTGGGCGTGGCGGGGATGGTCCTCTTCCCCTTCGGGCTCATGGTTGCAAGCGAGCTCAACACAAAGGGGATAATAAGGCTGTGGAAATAGACAAAAAAATGAAATTAAAGCTGCTCGCCGCCGGGGCGCTCTCCGGCGCCATAAACGGCTTCTTCGGCGGAGGCGGCGGAATGGCCCTGGTGCCCCTGCTCCGCGGGTGGATAAGGCTCCCGGTGAGGCGCGCCTTTGCCACGTCCGTGGCGGTGATGATGCCACTGTGCGCCGTCTCCGCCGTCTGTTACGCCGTGAGGACCGGCATCGACCTGTCCGCCGCCGCCCCCTTCCTTCTCGGCGGCCTCGCCGGGGGGCTCATCTCCGGCGTCAGCTTCCGCCGCGTCCCGCCGGGGTTGCTGGTGAAGCTCTTCGCCGCCCTTCTCATCTTCGGCGGAGTCAGGAGCGTCCTGGGATGACCGTACTCAATTTTCTGGCGGGGCTCGTCTGCGGCGTCCTCTCGGGCTTCGGCATCGGCGGCGGGTCGCTGCTGCTCATCTACATGACCGAGGTCCCCGGCCTCGACCAGACCGCCGCCCAGGGGATAAACCTCGTCTACTTCCTCCCCGCCTCCGCCGCCGCGGTTTACTCCCATTGGAAAAATAAGCTGATCGAAATTAAGCTCCTTCTCTGGACGGCGGTGCCCGGGTCGGTGTGCGCATTTTTGGCGGCGATGGCCGCTACCTCTCTGGATTCTCTCATCCTACGCAGATTCTTCGGCATTTTTTGCTCAATTACCGGTGTTAAAATGTTATTTACCAGCAAAAAATCTTAAACTTTTTCAAAAAAATGTTGATTTTTTCTGTAAAAAATATTACACTTGTAAAAGATATTTGGGAGGAATCAAAAATGCTCGTACAAAAGAGGGAAAATCCCAGCTCAATAAGGTCAAAAAACGCAATGGCGGAGGCGCTTTTGAAGCTCATGCTCTACCGCCCCTACCCGGAGATAACCGTCTCCCATCTCACGGAGCGCGCCCACCTCTCCCGGCAGGCTTTTTACACAAATTTTCAAAAAATGGACGATATTTTGGTATATTTGCTCCATGGATTGTACAAAAGATACCTGGATAAGCTTTCCGAGGGCCTTCCCCGTCCCGACCAGCTTCTTATAGACTACTTCTTATACTGGGGCGAGAGCCGGGATTTTCTCGGTCTTCTCTTCCGCCAGGACCTGGGGTACATATTTCAAAACTGCAACCGGGCGTTTTTCCTTGAGGACACGGACATTTTAAACGGCCTGTTCACCTGCGAAGACTGGCAGCTCCCCTACGTCAAAGCCTCCCTCGCCGGGGTGACATACGAGCTTTTGTACATGTGGCTGACCCGTGACCAGGGTCTCAGCGTGGACGTTCTGAGCTCCCTCACCCGAAATCTGCTCGCCGGGGCAATATTTGCCAGAGCAGAGTAATGCTGTTCTCCAATACATAAAATCTCTGCTTTTTACGGAAAATCAGTACAAAAAGCCCGGACACCGCAATTTGCGGTGTCCGGGCTTTTGACCTGTGGCCTCACATTCCCAGGGCGTCGGAGATGTTCTCCACAATGTGCCCGGCGGTCTTGAGGAAGCGCCCCGCAGCGGTGGAGCGCTTTTTGGGCATGGCGGCGACCGCCCCCACGGCGGCCCCGGCGACCATGCCTATCATTATTCCCTTTGCGAAATCGGTATACATTGAGATCCCTCTTTCCATTGAATTCACGGTTATTTTACCCGGGAAAGAGGAATTATTTCATGTAAAAATAAGGTTAAGGTGGCGGGAATCCCGCCTGCGCCGATTTCCGCCACAATAAATCTGATATTTTTCGATAAAATATCTGCTTTTTTATAAAAAATCAGTATGAGTTGTAAGGCAAAGCTCATACCACTGGCAGTTTTTGCAGATTTTTTCAAATTCCGGTCCGGCGAGGATGAGCCTCCCCGCCCGGTCCTTAAGCTCCGACCATGCGGCCTCCTCCCCGGGGCGCAGACCCATTATCCGCGCCGCCGCATCGTCCATCGCCTCCACCTTTGCGAGTGTGGCGCAGGAGCCGGATACGTTGTTGGGGCAGGCGGTACAGAGCTCGTCGCTGCCGAAAACCACGCGCACCAGGGTGTCCGGCTCTGAGGCGAGCCGGGCGACCACCCGGTCCATATGGCGGGTGAAGCTCTCGTCATAGCCGTGGCCCGTGTATTTTTGTATGCACATGGCGTGGTGTGGGCGAAGGTCCATCACACTGCCCCCTTCGGTCTCAACGTTATCTCGCCGCCTGTCACGGTCTCCTCCCCGCCCTCCATGAGGCGCACTGTAAGCCCGCCGCGCTCATCGCAGCCCAGAAGCACCGCGCTGCGGCGCTCGCCGCCCCGGATAAGCTCGATCTCCTCCCCCACATACATGAGGCGGTCCCTGTATCCCCTCATGAAGGCCGTGGAGGGAAGCTCCGCCAGGGTATCTAAATACCGTCTCAAAATGGCGGCGGCCAGCTCCTCGATGGCGCCGGGGGACGCCTTCTCCGTCACAGCCCCGGCGCAGGGCAGCTCCGGGGGAAACCCGCTCGGAGGGGGCGCTATGTTCACGCCGAAGCCCGCGACCGCATAGGCGGCTCCGGCGGAGGTTATGGCGGACTCCACAAGTATGCCGCAGACCTTTTTCCCGCCAAGGTATATGTCGTTCACCCACTTTATCCCGGTCCTCACGCCGAACACCTCCTCGATGGCCTCCGCCGCGGCAACGGCGGCGGAGGGGGTGAGAAGCGTGATGTCCCGCAGGGAAAGCTTCGGCCTTATGAGAAGGCTCATATAGAGCCCCGTGCCCTCCGGGGAGAAGAAGCTCCGTCCGTTGCGGCCCCGGCCTCCCGTCTGCCTTTTGGCGATGAGGGCAAAGGGAGCGGTCAGGGACGGCGCTCTCTCCTTAAGGGCGCTGTTGGTGGAGACGCACTCCTCCTCCACCGCCACCGAAAGCTCCGGGTGCCCCGCCAGAGCGCGGATACGTTCAGGGTCCAATGGAGAAGTCCTCGCTTTCGTATTTATCGCCCACCGGCACGGCGGGCACAGGCGGCTCGCGCTTTAAGGGGTCGTACTTAAAGCAGCGGCAGCAACCCCCGGCGGAGACGATGCCCCGCTTGAGGCAGGCGGCCTCCGTAGGGCTTATCCGGGAGCCGAATTTGCACCAGGAGCAGCAGCGCTCCACATTTTTGTCAAAAAGCATAAGCTACCTCCCAATGGGACTTTTGCCGGCGGCGCCTTGCTGCCGGGTGGATCTAAACAGATTATAAACCACGCCGCCCTTTTTTTCCACAGATTTTTATACAAATCAGGGCGACAAGGATAAAAATTACCATTATCCCCGCCGAGAGCACCGCCGAGGCCCTGAGTGCGTACCTGAAATCCACCGCGGACATCTCCGCGACCTGCCGGGCGATATACGCCCCCACGGGCACGTCGGCGCTTAAAAATGAGGCGAGAAGCCCGGCGAGGGCGGCGGAGATGAGCCCGTGCAGGAGCTTTCCCAATATGTAGGTCTTTGCCGAGAGGCCCGTGGAGCCCAGGAATGACAGCACCTGGCAGTGCACCGACAGCCCCGCCCAGCCCAGCATGAAGGCCGCCATTGCTATGGACGCCGGGATGCCGGACACCTCCCGGAGGCTCCACACGCCGCTGGTGAGTTCCACAAGCCCGGTGAGGAGCCTCTGGGCCCAGTCCGGGTCCACGCCAAAAAGCCCCGCAAGGGCCGTTATGTGCCCTATCACCCCGGAGACGAAGAGCAGCCTTATAAGGACGGTGAAGAATATTACAAACCCGCAGATGCCGAGGCACCCGGAGAAGGCGGAGGAGACGCTCTTTACAAACGCCGCCGGAAACGGGAGGGCCGTGCGCCTCTGCCGGGAGGCGCGGCGGATGTCCCGCTCGCCGTGGCGGCGGAAGATGAGCCCCACGATAACCGAGGAGACTATGTGCACAAGGTAGAGTATAAGCCCCACCCGGGAGCTGGAGAATATCCCCGCGCCCACCACGCCGAAGATAAAGGCGGGGCCGGAGTTATTTGAGAAGGCCAGCATCCGCTCTGCCTCCGCCTTTGAGCAACGCCCGGACTCATAGAGCGAGATCACCGTCCGCGCCCCCACGGGGTAGCCCCCCACGAACCCCAGCAGCAGCGCCGAGGCGCAGGAGCCGTTGACGTTGAAAAGCGGCTCCATTACCGGGGACAGGGCCTCTCCCAGCATATCCGCCAGCCCCAGCTCCACCGTGAGGTTCGATATGACGAAGAAGGGAAAGAGCGAGGGTATCAGCACGTTGAAGCACAGCTTTACCCCCTCCGAGGCGGCGTCCACCATGGGCGAGGGGAAAATCAAAAGTCCCGCCGACACCGCCAGCAGCGCTGCGGCGGACACGGCGTCCGAAAGCTTCTCACGAAAAGACATACTTACCTCCCCTGACCCGGCAGGAAATATCCGGCGGGGCAAATCAAAAACCGCTCCCCGCCGCTGGTATAATAATTATGCTCCGCAAATAGGATTTAGAGATAATAGACGGCATGGGGGCGTTAAAAATGAAAAAAGGCGGCGTCAGGGCGGCAATGCGGGCGGCGGAGCTTCTTGACCTTCCCGGGGAGGCCGCGCCCGGAGTGACGAGAGTTACCGTCACCGGAGGGCGCCGGGCGTTCGTGGAGAACCACCGGGGGCTTCTGGAGTACACAGGCGAGACGGTGGTGGTGAACACCGCAGGGATGCTTGTGAAGATAAGGGGCACGGGGCTGGAAATCACAGCCATGAGCGACCTGGAGCTCGTTGTCACGGGGAGCCTCTCTGGGGTGGAGTTTCTGCCCTGAGAGCGGGACCTTTACTGTTGAAAAAGAATAATATCACGGAGGAGAAAATGTCTGGAAATCTGAGCTTTTTGCGGGGAAGCGTCCGGGTGGAGCTCAACTGCCGCTACCCGGAGCGGGCGGTGAACATATGCGCCGGAAACCATGTGGACTTTTCCGGCCTTGAGCGCGCCGGGGACGGGGTGCGCATGGACGTGGGTCTGGGGGGGTACATGACCCTCCGGCGTGTGGCGGAGGAGACAGGGGCCTTCTCGGTAAAAATCGTCCGCCGCCGTGGCGCGCCATTTCTATTATGGAGGGTGCGAAAGCGCGCCGCCCTGGCCCTGGGGCTCGTGCTGTGCTTCGGGCTTCTGGGGCTGTCCACGGTATTTGTCTGGCAGATAGACGTCAGGGGCAACGACGCCGTGCCCTCCTCCCGGATACTGGCGGCGCTTCGCAGCGAGGGGGTGGACATAGGCACCTGCGTTTTGAAAATACCACAGAGGGCGGTGACGAACAGGCTGCTTTTGAAGCTGCCGGAGCTCTCCTTCATCACCCTCAACACAAAGGGCAGCCGCCTCGAGGTGCTGGTGCGGGAGAAGGTTCCCCGCCCGGAGCTTTACGACCCCGGCGCGGTGGTGTCGGTCTACGCGAAAAAGCCGGGCATAATAACCTCGGTGACAGCCACCGAGGGCTGGGCAGTGCGCCGGGCGGGAGAGACGGTGGACGCAGGGGACGAGCTCATCTCCGCCTATGTGCCGCTGGGACTGGGGCGGTACACCCATGCATCCGGGACGGTCCTTGCCAGAACATGGTACGAAATGACCGTCCAGATACCCCTCTCCCGGCTCAAAAAGGAGTACACCGGGGAAAAAACCACAAGAAGGGCAATAATTTTGGCGGGAAATCGGATAAATTTATATATTTCTGGTGGAAATCCATATAGGGAATGTGATAAAATTACCGTGTATGATCCGCTGGAGCTCCCCGGAGGCGGGGTCCTGCCGCTGACGGTGGTGACGGAGACCTTTGAGGAGTACGAGAGCGCCTCCTGCCCCCTCACCCCCCGGGAGGCGGAGCGGATGGCAAAGGCACGGCTCCTCTACGAGCTGGAGGAGGAGATAGGCTCCGGGAGCATTGTGGAGACGAGCTTTGAGACCGCCGCCTCAGAGGGGGCGCTGACCGTCACCATGCGGGCGGAGTGCATCGAGGACATCGCCCAGGAGCGGGAGCTTTCCGGGGCGGAGCGCGGCGGTGAGTCCCCCGACGAGGCCGGGACAGACTGACAGGGTATTTTTTCGCTGGGAAGGGATATACAAATGACAGAACAGACAATGAGCATCGACCGGATGGAAAATGTGATAAATGTGTTCGGCTCCTTTGATGAGAATCTGCGGCTCATAGAGGCGGAGCTGGGCGTCCGGGTGACGGACAGGGAGTCGGAGCTGAAAATCTCCGGCGAGGCGGAGAGCGTACTCTACGCCCAGAGGGCGATAGAGGGGCTGATGCGCCTGGCGTCCAAGGGCGAGAACATTGACGAGCAGAACGTGCGGTATGTGCTGGGCCTCGTCAAAAGCGGCGAGGAGGACAAAATCGGCGAGCTGGGCCGGGACGTAATATGCGTCACCGCCAAGGGCAAGCCAATAAAGGCCAAGACACTGGGGCAGAAGAAGTATGTGGACGCCATAGCGAAAAACACCGTGACCATCGGCATCGGCCCCGCGGGCACGGGCAAGACGTATCTTGCGGTGGCGGCGGCTGTGGCGGCCTTCCGGGCAAAGAGCGTGAACCGCATAATCCTCACCCGCCCGGCGGTGGAGGCCGGGGAGCGGCTGGGGTTTTTGCCGGGGGACCTCCAGTCAAAGGTGGACCCCTACCTCCGGCCCCTCTATGACGCGCTTTTCGACATGCTGGGGGCGGAGACCTACCAGAAATATCTGGAGCGCGGCGACATCGAGGTGGCGCCTTTGGCCTATATGCGCGGCAGGACGCTGGACGACAGCTTTATTATTCTCGACGAGGCGCAGAATACCTCCCGGGAGCAGATGAAGATGTTTTTGACAAGGCTGGGCTTCGGGTCGAAGATAGTCATAACCGGCGACGAGACCCAGATAGACCTGCCCGCGGACAAGGTCTCCGGCCTCCGGGAGGCGGTGCGGGTCCTGGACGGCGTGGAGGACATAGCCATAAAGCGACTGACCTCCGCGGACGTGGTGCGCCATGTGCTGGTGCAGCGCATCGTGGAGGCGTATGACCGCTACGAGCGGGCGCGCCAGACCGGCAGCGGCCCTGCCGCCGGAAGGGCCAGAAAAAAGTAAAACGCGGAATAAAAGCCGTAGATAAGGAGCGTACAGATGACCACAAAAGAGGCGATCGAAAAGTTAAACGAGCTGGAGCTTAAGAATTTTGCCCTCGGGCACGCCATGGGGATAATGTCCTACGACGACGAGACCGTCGCCCCGAAAAACTCCCGCATGCCCCGGGGGAAGACCATGGGGGTGCTGTCGGAGATGAGCTACAGGCTCACCACCGGGGACGAGGCCGTGGGGCTTTTGGAATATCTAAAGGAGCATATCGACGAGCTCGGTCCGGAGGACCGCCGGAGGGTGGAGCTTTGGGACAAGTCCTTCCGGGAGCTGAAGGCCATACCCGTGGAGGAATATGTCGCCTACTCGGAGCTCACGAGCACGGCGGGGTCCGTGTGGCGGGAGGCGAAGAGCAGATCCGACTATCGGCTCTTTGAGCCGTATCTTCGCAGGATAATCGACGCCCAGAGGCGCTTTGCCGCGCTCGCCGCCCCGGACACCGACCCCTACGACTACATGCTGGACAAGTATGAGGAGGGACTTGACCGGAAAAGGTGCGACGCGTTTTTCGCCGCGCTGCGCTCCCGGATAGTGCCGCTGCTTGAGAGGGTGAAGGCCGCAGGGCCGGTAGACACCTCATTTTTGAGCGTGCCCTTCCCCGTGAGCGCCCAGCGGGAGCTGGCGGACAAGCTCATGGACATTATCTGCCTTGACCGGGACAGCTGCATAATCGGCGAGGTGGAGCACCCCTTCACCACGGCCTTCTCGGGCTACGATGTCAGGATAACCACCCACTACTACGAGCGGGACTTCATAAGCTCCATGTACTCCGTGGTCCACGAGGGCGGTCACGCCCTCTACGATATGCATTCCGACCGCCGCTACGCCTTCACCGGACTTGACGGCGGCGTGTCCATGGGCGTGCACGAGTCCCAGTCGCGCTTTTATGAGAACATCATAG
This sequence comes from uncultured Oscillospiraceae bacterium, assembly GCA_947630755.1. Classification (GTDB taxonomy): domain Bacteria; phylum Bacillota; class Clostridia; order Oscillospirales; family Oscillospiraceae; genus RUG626. The sequence continues at coordinate 90,758 of CANRIU010000001.1, forward strand.
GCCGCAGCCGGGAGTTCGTGGGCCTTGTATACCCGGAGCTCATAAGGCTGTGCCCGAAGCTCGCCGCCCACTCCCCCGAGGATGTCTGGCGGGCGGTGAACGCGGCCCGCCCCGGCCTCATCCGCACCGAGGCCGACGAGCTCACATACCCACTGCATATCATGGTGCGCTATGAGATGGAGAAGGCGATGATAGACGGCGGCGCGGACACCGCGGACCTCCCGGAGATGTGGCGGGAGCTCTACCGGGAGTACCTCGGGGTGGAGGTGCCGGACGACGCCTCCGGGATTTTGCAGGACACTCACTGGTCCGGCGGGGCCATAGGCTACTTCCCCTCCTACGCCCTGGGCAGTGCCTACGGGGCGCAGCTTCTCCACAGGATGAGCGGGGATATAGACGTGCCCGGTGCGGTGAGAAGCGGTGAGATCGGCAAAATAAACGGCTGGCTTGAGGACAAAATATGGAAATACGGCTGCCTTTTCAGACCCTCGGAGCTCATGGAGCGGGCCTTCGGCGAGCCCTTTGACCCAAAATACTACACCGATTATCTGGAGAGAAAATATACGGAGGTGTACGGGCTTTGAGCAGCGTTACCGTTACCCGCCAAAAGCGGGGTCTTGGACACAGGGAGACCGCGGCGCTGGTGAAGCGCGCGGTGCTGGCTGTGATAGCGGCGGAGGGCATAGAGGAGCCCTGCCATGTGGATGTGATGCTCACCGACGACGAGGGCATCCGCGCCATAAATTCAGAGCAGCGCGGGGTGGACGCCCCCACGGACGTGCTGAGCTTCCCCTTAAACGAGCTCACCCCCGGCGAATTTGACCCGGAGGGGTGCGAGATGGACTACGACACCGGGGAGATACTGCTTGGCGATATGGTCATCGACGTGCCCCGGTGCGAAAAGCAGGGGGAGGAGTACGGGCACGGGTACAGGCGGGAGGCAAGCTACCTCGCCGTCCACTCCACCCTCCACCTTTTGGGCTACGACCACCTGGACGAGGGTCCGGAGAAGGCCCTGATGCGAGGGCGGGAGGACGCGGTGATGGAGAAGCTGGGAATCGGGCGGTAAGGCGTATCAGCCGGAACCGGAAAAAAGAGCCTGTCGGCTCGGGAGGATCTACTTATGATAAAACGCACAGCAATGATAACCGTAGTGGGCCGCCCCAACGTGGGCAAGTCCACGCTGGTGAACGCCATGGTGGGGGAGAAGGTGTCCATTGTGACGCCAAAGCCCCAGACCACGAGAAACCGCATATTCGGCGTGGCGGAGCGTGGTGAGACGCAGCTTGTATTTGCCGACACCCCGGGCTTTCACAAGCCGAGGACGAAGCTGGGTGACTACATGGTCCATGTGGTGGAGGAGTCGGTGGACGACGACATTGACGCCGTCTGCCTTGTGGTGGAGCCCAAAGCCAACATAGGCCGCCAGGAGGAGGGGCTGATCGCCAGGATAAAGGCGTCGAAGGCCCCGGCGGTGCTTGTCATAAACAAGATCGACACGGTGGAAAAGCAGGAGCTTCTGTCGGTCATCGCCCTCTACGCACAGGCCCACGAGTGGGACGCCGTGGTGCCCATTTCCGCCCGCCGCAGGGAGGGAGTGGACATTCTCTTTGACGAGCTTGAAAAATTCGCCAAGGAGGACCAGCAGCTCTTCCCGGAGGACATGATAACCGACCAGACCACCCGGCAGATGTGCGCGGAGATAATAAGGGAAAAGCTGCTTTTGAACCTCCAGTCCGAGGTGCCCCACGGCACGGCGGTGGAGATAACCACATATAACGAGCGGGAGGACGGCGTCACGGAGATAACCGCTACCATATACTGCGAGCGGGAGAGCCACAAGGGCATAATCATCGGCAAAAACGGCGAGATGCTGAAAGCGGTGGGCGAGGCCGCGCGGCGGGACATGGAGAGGCTTCTGGAGCAGAAGGTCTACCTCAACACCTGGGTTAAGGTGAAGGAGAACTGGCGTGACTCCGGGGCGAACCTCAGGACCTTCGGCTACACAGAATAATTTCCCTCTCATATTACCTCCCGGCACGAGAAAACTAACAGCGTACCGGGGAATTGAGAGGAAACAGAAATGAATATTTCGGGATTGTGGCGGCTCTTTTGGGCCACGGGGGATCTGAGATTTTTTCTCGCGGCAAAGGCGCTGGAGAGGCACAGAGAGAAGGACGCACGGACGGCGTGAGCGCCGTCCGGGAGGCTGGGATGTACATAACCACACTGGGGCTTGTGCTCAGAGAAACTGAATATATGGAGTCAAGCCGCATCCTCACGGTGCTGACAAGCACCCGCGGGAAGCTCACCGTGAAGGCCCGGGGGGCAAAGCGCCGGGGCAGCAAAATCGCCGCCGGGGCGCAGCTTCTGGCGCTGTCGGAGATGACGCTCTTTGAAAACCGGGACAGGTTCGTCCTTCAGGAGGCGCGGACCGTGGAGGAATTTCGGGGCCTCCGGGAGGACCTTGACAAGCTGGCCCTGGGGTCGTATTTCGCGGAGCTTCTGGAGAACCTGTCCGACGAGGACGCCCCGGACCCGGAGCTCATGAGTCTGGGGCTCAACGCCCTTTACGCCCTGTCGGCGGATGTCAACAGCCCCGCGCTCATAAAGGCGGCCTTTGAGCTGCGGCTCATGTGCCTTTCGGGCTTTGAGCCCATGCTCTCCTCCTGCCGGGCCTGCGGGAAGGAGCGCCCCGGCGCGGCGGTGCTGTCCCTCACGGGGGGGACCCTCTACTGCGCGGGATGCCGCCCCGAGGGGGCGGAGGAGTGGGCCGCGATGACCCCGGGGACGCTGGACGCCATGAGGCACATCGTCTCCGCCCCGTCAAAGCGCCTCTACTCCTTTAAGGTCGGTCCGGAGACGGAAAAGCGCCTTTCAAAGGTTTGCGAGGCTTACCTGCTTTCACAGCTCGGGCGGAGCTTCGGGACGCTGGACTACTATAACAGGCTGTCGAAAAATGTCTAAAGGCCCTTAAAGGGGCTGGAAATTTCAATTTGGAGAGAAAATATGGAATTTGATCTGGGCTTCGGCGCGGGGGCGCAGCACCTCACTGTGCCGGACAGGAACATTCTGGCGGTGCTCACGGCAAACGAGGTGAACACCGACCTTGTCGGGGAGGCGGAGGTCCGGCGCGCGCTGGATAACCCCATCGGGACGCCAAGGCTCCGGGACATAGTCCGCCCGGGTGAGAAAATCGCCATAGTGACAAGCGACATGACCCGGCCCATGCCCACGGGCGCCGTGATGCCGGCGCTCCTTGACGAGCTGTACCTCGCCGGGGTGCGTCCGGAGGACGTGACACTCGTCTTTGCCCTGGGCAGCCACCGCCGCCACACGGACGAGGAGCGGCGGCGCCTCGCCGGGGAGAGGGCCTGGGCGGAGATAAGGTGCATGGACTCAGACCCCGGGGACTGCGTACATATCGGCGTCACGAGCCGAGGCACCCCGGTGGATATATTCAGCCCCGTGGCCCGGGCCGCGAGGCGTATTTGCCTTGGAAATATCGAGTTTCACTACTTCGCGGGCTACTCCGGCGGGGCGAAGGCCATAATGCCCGGCGTCTCCACCCGGGCCGCCATTCAGGCAAACCACTCCCGCATGGTGGAGGACACCTCCCGGGCGGGGCTTCTTGAGGGGAACAACCTCCGGGCGGACATCGAGGAGGCCGCATCCATGGTGGGGGTGGACTTCATCCTCAACGTGGTACTCAGCGAGCACAAGGAGATAATCCGCGCCGTGGCGGGGGACGTGACGGAGGCCCACCGGGAGGGCTGCCGCTTCCTGGACAGGCTCTACTTAAAGCCCATACCCCGCCGGGCGGACATCGTGGTGGTGTCCCAGGGCGGCGCGCCGAAGGATCTAAACCTCTATCAGACCCAGAAGGCCCTTGACAACGCAAAGCACGCGGTGAGGAAGGGCGGCAGGATAATCCTTGTGGGCTCCTGCCGGGAGGGCCTTGGGGAGGGGGTGTTCGCCCGCTGGCTCCGGGAGGCGCCGGACGCAAAAAGCATGATAGGCCGGGTCAAAACGCACTTTGAACTTGGCGGGCACAAGGCCGCGGCGATAGCCATGGTGCTGGAGGACGCCGACGTGGTGCTCGTCTCCGAGCTTCCGGAGGAGACGGTGCGCAGCGCGTTCCTCACCCCGGCAAAGAGCGCCCAGAGCGCCTTCGACGACGCCCTGCGCCATTATGGGCCGGAGGCGTCGGTGATAGTGATGCCCTACGGCGGCTCCACCCTCCCCTGCGCGGAATAAATAAAGCGGAGGGCCTTGAGGCTCTCCCATTTCAGACTGTCAAAAAACTTAAATTCGATATTTTTCCGGCGACATGTGCGTCGGAAAAAATACCTTTTGCCGCGCAAGTGTGCGGCCCTCTGGGCCGTGCGCGCAGGGCGGCAGCAGGGTGGTTTTCCCTTGTCGGAAAAGCCCAAGTGGCTTTTCCGACATAATAAAGCGGAGGGCCTCAAGGCCCTCCGCTTTATTATATAACTTTTATCTTCTCCATGTCGCGGGGCGGAGCATGAGGAGCATGGGGAAGATCTCAAGCCGCCCGGCGAGCATATCGAACATGAGCACGAGCTTTGAAAAGGCGGAGTAGTCCGCGAAGTTTCTGGTGGGTCCCACGAGATTAAGTCCCGGGCCGATGTTGTTCAGTGTCGCCGCCACGGCGGAGAAATTCGTGGTGAAGTCGAAGTTGTCAAGGCTTATCATGAGCATGGAGAAGAAGAACACCGCGGCGTAGGCCAGAAGCCAGCTGTTCACGGAGTGGATCATGCGGCTCTCCAGCGCCTTGGAGTCCATGCGCACCACGGTGACGGAGCGGGGGTGGATGAGCCTCCGGAGCTCCCGGCCGATGCTCTTAAAATACATGAGTATGCGGCTGACCTTAATCCCGCCGCCCGTGGACCCGGCGCAGGCGCCGACGAACATGAGGCAGATGAGGACGGTTTTTGAGAAGGTGGGCCACAGGTCAAAATCGACGCTGGAAAATCCGGTGGTGGTCATTATGGACGAGCACTGGAAGGAGGCGTGAAGTATGGCGTAGCCCGGGGCGGCGCCGCCCTGGAGCATCAGGTTCGCCGCGACCAGCACAACGGCTGTGATGAAGATGAAAAGGTAGCCTTTGACCTCCTCCATAGCCAGCGCGGCCCGGAATTTTTTTATTATGAGGAAGAAGTAGAAGTTGAAGTTCACCCCGAAGGCGAACATGAATATCGTGACCACCGTCTGGACGTAGACGGAGTAGCTGGCGAAGGAGTCGTTGAGTATCCCGAAGCCGCCCGTACCGGCGGTGCCGAAGGAGATGCAGAAAGCGGAGAAGAGGTCAAGCCTCCCCAGAAGCAGCGCCACTACCTCCAGAAGCGTCATGCCGAGGTAGATCCCGTAGAGGAACACGGCGGTCTGCCGGAGCCTCGGCACCAGCTTCCCGACGGAGGGGCCGGGGGACTCCGCCCGCATGATAAGTATGCTCTGCCCGCCCGTCATAGGCAGCAGCGCCAGTAGGAACACCAGCACCCCCATGCCCCCTATCCAGTGGGTGAAGCTGCGCCAGAAGAGCATGGACCTGGGCATGGCCTCCACATTCGCGAGGATGCTCGCCCCGGTGGTGGTAAAGCCGGAGACGACCTCAAAGAGGGCGTCCACAAATTTCGGTATGCAGCCGGATATGAAAAACGGCAGCGCCCCGGCGGCGGACATGACTATCCAGCTCAGAGCCGTGGCGATAAAGCCCTCTCTGGCGTAGAAGGACTGGTTTTTTGGGCGGCGGAAGGCCATTGCCACCCCGGGAATGGCGGTGACGGATATGGCGATGATATAATCCACGGCGTAGGGCTCGCCGAAGCACAGGCACAGCGTGAGGGGGATGAGCAGGAACGCCGCCTCGACGCACAGCACCCAGCCCACGATCCATCTAATGAAGGAATAGTTCATGCCCTCACCTCAAAATATCGTTGATGGAGGAGAGCTTCTGGGCCTTTGTCACCACCACCACGGTGTCGCCCCTGCGGATGCGGTCGTTGCCTCGTGGGATGAGCACCTTGCCGTCCCGGTAGATGCAGCATATGAGGGAATTTGGTATCATCCTGGGCCGGAGCTCCGACAGGGGTATGTCGGTCACGGCGCTCTGGGCACGGATGTGAAACTCCAGCGCCTCCACCCGACGGTTGGAGAGGTAGTAAAGGGACTCGATGTTGCTGGAGTCCGAGGAGTTGGACATCGCCCTGACATAGCGCAGGATGTTGTAGGCGGTGATCTCCTTGGGGTTTATTATGGAGCCGATGGGCAGCTCCTCCGTGACCTCGGTAAAGCCCGAGGTGCTGACCTTTGTTATGGGCCGGACGGAGGATATTTTTCTGGCGTAAAGCGAGAGCAGGATATTCTCCTCGTCCATGTCGGTGAGGGGCACGAACACGTCCTCCCCGGCGATGCCCTCCTCAAGAAGAAGCTGTCTGTCCACGGCGTCGCCGTTTATTATCTCCGCGCCGGGCAGGTCCCCGGAGAGCTCCTCGCAGACGCTCCTGTCCTTCTCGATTATCTTCACCCTGTTTCCCGCGGCGAGGAGCAGCTGGGCGAGGTAGTAGCCCGTCCGCCCGCCGCCGACGACCATCACGTCGCGGCTGGGCTTCACAGGAAAGCCCAGCTTTTTGAAAAGCGTCGTCATCTCCTGTGGCGGGGTGATTATGTATATCCTGTCCCCGGCCCTGAGCACTGTGTCGCCCCGGGGTATCTCCACCTCCCGGGTGTCCCCCCGCTCAAGTATGCATATGAGGGTCCCGCGGCTCACCTTCGCCGGGAAGTCCATGACCTTGAGGTCGTCCGCCGGGGAGCCCTGGGGGATAACTATCTCGATGAGGTTTACCCGGCCCTTGGCAAATGTCTCCACCATCATGGCGTTGGGGATCTGGATGAGGTTGAATATCTCCCCCGCGGTGGCAAGCTCCGGGTTTATCGCCATGGAGAGGCCCAGCTCGTCCTTTATGAGATTTATCTCCCGGTAGTACACCGGGTTTCTTACTCTGGCGATGGTCTGGCAGTCCGAGAGCTTCTTGGCCATAAGGCAGCAGAGCATGTTCACCTCGTCCTGGTCAGTTACGGCGATAAGGAGGTCGGCGTTTTGTATGCCCGCCTCCTCCAGTATCTCGTGGCTGACTCCGTTGCCGGAGAGGCCCTGCACATCCAGCTTCTCAAGGGCGGACTCCAGCCGCGCTGAGTTCGGGTCGATAATGGTTATCTCATGTCCCTCGGAGTTTAAGCTGTCCGCCAGAGAATATCCCACTCCCCCGGCGCCGACGATAATAATGTTCAAGCAAATCCCCCCATGTGAAAACGGCAAAACGGTAATTGTAATTATAACATCAATACCGCAAAATGCAAGGAAATTAAGGCACTTTTGCCCCGGAGCGCAGCTATGGGCGGGACATTCTACTGTCCCGCCCATAAACGCTTCCCGGGAGAGCGCCCGGTTTATTCCATTGCCGTCTCTTACTCCTCATCGGCGCCGTCGCCGGAGCCTGTTTTCGTATCGTCCACGCGTCTGCGGCGTCGGAATATCCTCGCGATGACAAGCACCGCCGCTGCGGCGATAAGCACGACTATTATGATAACGGGCAGATTCACTATCACCCACTTAAAGAGGTCCATAAAGAACCCGCCCACGCCGCGCAGAGTATCGGCAAAGCCGTCGCCTATCTGCTGCCAGTAGGTGCGGTGGGGCTCGGTGACGCGGGTGAGCTCCTCCACCTCGGATATGGTGACGGTTATGGTGCTGTAATCCACCTCGTTCTGCCAGTTGCGCAGGGTGGACTCAAGGCTCTCGAGCTCATAGCGGACCTGGGAAAGGCGGGACTCTATCTCTATCATCTCCGTCACCGTCTCGCACTTTTCCAGCATGGCGAGGAGCCGCTCCTGCTCTATGCGGTAGGACTGGGCCCTGGCGTCGGTGTCGTAGTAGCGCTCGGTGATGTTGTCGGTGTAGACGTTTGTGCTGAGGACCCGGCCCACGTCGCTCATTGCCCCGGTCATGTCCTTGAAGGATTCCACAGGCACCCTGATGACGTAGCTTGCCACACGCAGATTTTTATACCCGTAGTAATCGGCGTTGTAGCTGCGGCCCGAGACGCTGGAGGACTCCAAAAACGCGCCGAAGTGGGTGAGCATCGTGTCGATGGTCTCCACCGCGCCGTCAAAGTCCACAGTCTCTATCTGGATCGAGGCGGAGTAGATTATCTTCTCCGCAAGCGACGTGCCGGGCTTTACCGCCTGACCGACGCCCTCGCCGACACTGTCCCAGTCGGTGGCGTCCCAGCTGTCATAGGGGACGTCGGGACTTATATCCCCCTCGAGACTTGGCGCGGAGGGGCTGGTCACCTCGCCGGGGGACATGAAGTCCATGGGCTCATCGTTCAACGCCTTTTTGCCGCAGGACGTGAGGGCCAGCGCCAATAGAAGGGCCAGGGCGGCGGCAATCAGTCTTAGCTTGTACTTTTTCATTTTAAAGCCTCCTTTTTCAATTTTTATCCTCTTGAATTAAGACGCTTTAAAAGGGAAAAATGTTCCGTTAATTTTAAATTTTCTCAAAAAATTCGGCTGCTTCGCTCAGCTCCTCCTCTATCCTCAGGAGCCTGTTGTATTTTGCGGTCCTCTCCCCCCGGGAGGGCGCCCCGGTCTTTATGAGCGGCGCGTTCACCGCGACGGCGAGGTCGGCGATGGTGGTGTCCTCCGTCTCCCCGGACCTGTGGGAAATTATCACGGCAAAGCCCCCCTTTCTCGCCTGCCGCACCGCCTCCAGCGTGTCGGTTATGGTGCCGATCTGGTTCATTTTTATGAGCGCCGCGTTGCCCGCGCCCAGGTCCGCGCCGTTTTTTATCCGGCTGGCGTTGGTCACGAAAAGGTCGTCCCCCACCAGCTTCACGCTCTTTCCCAGCGCCAGAGTGAGCTCCCGCCAGCCGTCCCAGTCCTCCTCCGCAAGGCCGTCCTCGATGGAGTAAACGGGAAATTTCTCACATATCCCGCGCCAGTGGTCGATGAGCTGCCGGGCGGACACGGTATTCCCCTGCTTCGGGAGCCTGTATCCCCCCTCCCAGGCCCACTCGCTGGCGGCGGCGTCAAGGGAGAACATGAAGTCCCGCCCTGGGGTGAAGCCCGAGGCCTGGACAGCCTCCTCCAGCACCCCCAGCGCCGCCTCGTCGGACGAAAGCAGCGGCGCGTAGCCCCCCTCGTCCCCCACCCCGGGGTTTTTGAGGAGCCTTCCCAGGGTGTGGAACACCTCCGCGCACCACCTGACGGCCTCGGAAAAGCGCTCCGCCCCCACCGGGACGAGCATAAATTCCTGCACGTCGAGGCCGTTTCCCGCGTGGACGCCGCCGTTTATGACGTTCATCATCGGCATTGGCAGCGTCTGGGCGTTGACGCCCCCCAGGTGTCTGTAAAGCTCCGTGGAGCGGCTCGCCGCCGCGGCCCTTGCCGAGGCTATGGACGCCGCCAGCACGGCGTTTGCCCCGAGGCGCGACAGGTCCTCCGTCCCGTCAAGCTCCCGGAGGGCGCGGTCCAGCACCCCCTGCTCCAGGGCGTCCATGCCCCGGAGGGCGTCGTTTATCTCCCCGGACAGCGACGCCGCGGCCCCCCGGGTCCCCTTTCCGCCGTAGCGGGCATCTCCGTCCCGGCGCTCGTGGGCCTCAAATTTCCCGGTGGACGCGCCGGAAGGCGCCGCCCCGAGGCCCACGGAGCCGTCCTCCAGCGTTACCTCCGCCTCCACAGTGGGATTTCCCCGGGAGTCAAGTATCTCCCGCCCTTTAATCGAGCGGATATATGCGGTTTTCTCCATAATAACCTCCGTATTCAGGATAAATATAAGGTTATTATGCCTGCTTTGGGCGGAAATATAAAAAAAGTCCGCCGACCGAAAAGGTCGGCGGATGGGGTGTGAGATTATCCGGTTTTAGTGGGTTATAAGGCTCTCGCCTGTCATCTCGGCGGGCTTTTCGATGCCCATGAGCTCCAGCATGGTGGGGCAGATGTCCGCAAGGCGTCCGTCGTGGAGCTTTGTGCCCTCCGGCGCGCCCACGATGAAGAAGGGCACGGGGTTTGTGGTGTGGGCGGTGTGGGGCTCGCCGTCCTCGGCGATCATCTTGTCCGCGTTGCCGTGGTCGGCGGTGATGAGGGCCACGCCTCCCGCCTTCATGACGGCGTCCACCACCTTGCCGACGCACTCGTCCACGGTCTCCACGGCCTTGACGGCGGCCTCAAAGACGCCGGTGTGGCCAACCATGTCGCAGTTTGCAAAATTGAGGATTATGGCGTCGTACTTGCCGGACTCGATGCGGCGGACGCACTCGTCGGCCACCTTCCGGGCGCTCATCTCCGGGATGAGGTCGTAGGTGGGGAACTCCTTGGGGGAGGGGATGAGGGCGCGGTCCTCGCCCTCGTACACCTGCTCCGTGCCGCCGTTGAAGAAGAAGGTCACATGGGCGTACTTCTCCGTCTCCGCGATGCGAAGCTGCTTCATGCCGCGCTTTGCCAGTATCTCTCCAAAGGTGTTGGTGAGCTCCTCCGGCGGGAAGGCAACGGTTACGTTGGGCATGGATGCGTCGTACTGGGTGGTGCAGACGTACTTCACCGGGAAGAAGCCGTTGCGGCGCTCAAAGCCCTTGAAGTCCGGGTCCACAAAGGTGCGGGTGATCTCCCGGGCCCGGTCGGGGCGGAAGTTTGTGAATATGATGGAGTCGCCGGGCTTGACGGTGCCCTCGGGGTCCACAACGGAGGGGAGGACGAACTCGTCGGTGACGCCCGCGTCGTAGCTTGCCTGCATGACGTGCACCGGGTCGGGGTCGATGTTGCCCTCGCCGTAGACCATGGCGGCGTAGGCCTTCTCCACCCGCTCCCAGCGGTTGTCACGGTCCATGGCGTAAAAGCGCCCGGCGATGGTGGCTATCCTGCCCACGCCGATCTCATTGCACTTTGCCACGCACTCCTCGATATACTCCTTGCCGGAGGAGGGGGGCACGTCGCGCCCGTCCATGAAGCAGTGGATATAGACCTTCTCAAGACCCCGGCGCTTCGCCATCTCCAGGAAGGCCCAGGTGTGGGTGTTGTGGCTGTGGACGCCGCCGGGGGACATGAGGCCCATCAGGTGCAGCGCCCCGCCGCTGGCCTTGGCCGCGTCCATGGCGGCGATATACTCGGGATTTTCAAAAAAGCTCCCGTCACGGACGGCGACGGTGATGCGCAGGAGGCTCTGGTAGACTATCCTGCCCGCGCCGATGTTGGTGTGGCCTACCTCGGAGTTGCCCATCTGCCCGTCGGGCAGGCCCACGTCCTCGCCGCTGGCCTGGAGCTTGCAGACCGGGGAGGCGGCGATCAGCCTGTCAAGGTTGGGCCGCTTCGCAGCGGCAATGGCGTTTATCTTCGGATCCGGCTCGTCAATGCCGAACCCGTCCATGATAATAAGTGTCACAGGTCTTTTCATAAAAGTACCTCCTAAAAAAATAGAGGAAAGGGGCCGCCGCATCCGGCGGCCCCAAAAAAGCGTCGCAGACTTCGCCGCCGCAGCGGCGAATAAATTTAAATCAAATTTCCAGGGACATGCGCCTTGGAAATTTGTCCTCTCAGGAATACGGATGTGCGCCCGCAGGCGCCATTTCGGAGCGCAACCGCCCGTAGGGCGGCTCTTAGCGCGGAGATGTGTGCGGCCCTCCGGGCCGTGCGCGGAGTATTCCGGCATATCCCCCCTGGCATTTGAAGGGCGCAGCCCTTCAAAGCCGACAGGTTTACTCCTGGTTTGCCGCGTTGATGATGGCGGCGAACTTCTCCGGGACCAGGGACGCGCCGCCGATGAGGCCGCCGTCGATGTCGGGCTTTGCCAGAAGCTCCTCGGCGTTCTTTTCGTTCATGGAGCCGCCGTAGAGGATGGGCATGGCCCGGGCCAGCCTCGCGCCGTAGAGGCCCCGCACCAGAGCGCGGATGAGGCTGCAGACCTCGTCCGCCTGCTCGGCGGTGGCGGTGTTGCCTGTGCCGATGGCCCAGATGGGCTCGTAGGCTATGACTATCTTGCGCAGCTTGTCGGCGGGCACTCCCGCAAGGGCCGCACGGACCTGATAGCTGATGAGCTCGTTTGTAAGTCCGAGCTCGCGCTGCTCAAGGCTCTCGCCCACGCAGACTATGGGGTGCAGGTCCGCCTCAAGAGCTGCCAATATCTTCTTGTTCACCGTAAGATCCGTCTCGCCGAAATACTGGCGGCGCTCGGAGTGACCGATGATAACGTACTTCACGCCCACATCCCGGAGCATCTCGGCGGATACCTCGCCTGTGTACGCTCCCTTGGGATGCTCGCTCATATTCTGTGCCCCAAGACTGACGTGCCCGTTCCAGAAGGCCCTCGAGGCCACGGTCAGATGGGTGAAGGGCGCGCAGATTACGGTCTCGCACCACTTCGTGCGGTTGCTCAGCCCCCGGAGCTCCTCAATAAAGGCCTTGACCTCGGAGGGCTTGGTGTTCATCTTCCAGTTTCCGGCAATAATTGCCTTACGATATTTTCTGTTCATTCCCGCAGTACTCTCCTTATCTGTCGAGTAAGCAGGATACGCCGGGAAGCTCCTTGCCCTCGAGGAACTCAAGGGACGCGCCGCCGCCGGTGGAGATGTGGGTGATCTTGTCCGCAAAGCCAAGCTGCTCGCAGGCAGCGGCGGAGTCTCCGCCGCCGACGATGGAGACGCAGTCGGACTCGGCAAGGGCCTTCGCCACGGCGATGGTGCCGGCGGCGAGGGTGGGGTTCTCAAACACGCCCATGGGGCCGTTCCAGACAACAGTCTTTGCCTCCATGACGGCCGCGGCAAAGAGCTTTCTTGTCTCCTCGCCGATGTCGAGGCCCATCCTGTCGCCGGGGATGGCGTCGGAGGGGACGGTCTCAACATCGATGGGCCCGTCGATGGGACTGGGGAAGGAGGCGGCGACGACGGTGTCCACGGGCAGAAGGAGCTTCACGCCCTTTTCCTCGGCCTTGGCCATCATGTCCCTGCAGTAGTCCAGCTTGTCGGCGTCAAGAAGGGAGGTGCCGATGGAGTAGCCCTTGGCGGCGAGGAAGGTGTAGGCCATGCCGCCGCCGATGATGAGGGTGTCAACCTTCTCAAGGAGGTTGGAGATGACGTTGAGCTTATCGGAGACCTTGGCTCCGCCGAGGATAGCGACGAAGGGGCGGTCGGGGTCGGCAAGGGCCTTGCCCATGACGCCCAGCTCCTTCTCTATAAGGAAGCCGGATACGGCAGGAAGATAGGAGGCGACGCCGGCGGTGGAGGCGTGGGCGCGGTGAACGGCGCCGAATGCGTCGGAGACATACACTCCGTCCTCGCCTGCGAGGGCGGCGAGCTTCTTCACAAACTCGGGGTCGTTTTTGGTCTCGCCCTTCTCAAAGCGGGTGTTCTGGAGAAGCATGATCTCCCCGCCCTTTAAAGCGGCGGCCTTGGCCTGGGCGTCGGGGCCCACCACGTCGTCCGCGAGGATAACGTCCTTGCCCAGCAGCTCCGAAAGGCGCTTTGCCACAGGCTCCATGCGAAGGGCGTCCAAGGTCTTTTGCCACTTGGCCTCGGTCAGCTCCTCGGGGGCCTTGCCCTTCTCGGCCTGCTTCTTGGCCCACTTGTCAAAGCTGGGCTCGGGCTTTCCCAGGTGCGAGCACGCGATGACGGCGCAGCCCTGCTCCAGAAGGTACTTGATGGTGGGGACAGCCGCCACAATGCGCTTGTCGCTGGTGATCTCGCCGGCCTTCAGGGGAACGTTGAAGTCGCAGCGCAGCAGGACCTTTTTGCCCTGAAGATCGATGTCACGGACTGATTTTTTGTTGTAGTTCATGATTCTTCTCCTATCCTTATTTTTTTGAGAATTTGCTTATTGAAAACCCTTTTAAGGGGATATTCACGCCTTTATCTCACTTAAGCATTGAGCCCGTCCCGGAAAGCCCGGGGAAGCCCTGCTGCCGCAGCGCCTCGTAGCAGAGCACCGCCACGGAGTTTGCAAGGTTCAGGCTCCTCGCGTCCTCCCTCATCGGCAGGCGTATGCAGCGGTCGTAGTAGCGCTCCCGCATGAACTCCGGAAGTCCCGCCGTCTCCTTGCCGAATATGAGCCAGCAGCCCTCCCGGAATACGGCCCTGTCGTAGCTCCGGGGGGCCTTGGTGGTGGCAAGCCACATATCCTCATGGCCGTGCTTATTAAGAAATTCCGCGAGGCTATCATATACCGTTATGTCCACCATGGGCCAGTAGTCCAGCCCCGCGCGCTTCACCGCCCTGTCGGATATGTCAAAGCCCAGGGGCTTCACCAGGTGCAGGCGGCTTCTCGTCGCGGCACAGGTCCTGGCGATATTTCCGGTATTCATGGGGATCTCCGGCTCCACAAGAACTATGTTGACCATGGTCTTACCGCCCAAGAGGGCGCCCACAGATCTCTCTTGGGCGCCACTTCATCACTTTCAAAACTTACCCCCATATTTTATTACTTTTTTCCGCACATTTCAATAGATTTTACCGATTTATCTTTTGCTTTTTTCAATTTGTGATTTCTGACAAAAAAATAACGAAATCCCTCCCCCTATTTTGGGGGAGCGGATTTCGTTTTTCTCAAAAAAGCCTCAGAGCTGCTGGCCGCCCACGGTGTCCACAGTCTCCTCGTATGTCCTTCTGGCCTCCTCGGCGGCCTCCTCAGCCATATCGGCGGCGGCCTCAGCCTCGGCCTCCACGGTGTTCTCTACCTCGTCCACGATGTGGTCGGGCTCGGCGGAGGTCTCCTCCACCTCCACCTCGATCTCGGGCTCCGCGGGCTCGGCGGACAGCGCGTCGATCTCCGCCTGCTTCGCCTCTATCTTCTCAAGAAGCTCCTCCAGCGCGGTCACGGTGTCCGCAAAATCCGGATCGGTGTTCCCGGCGTATTTCTCGTAGTAGAGCCGCCCCAGCTCGTTGTACCGCTCCTTGAGGGCGGAGCGCTCAGAGGCCATCTCCATATTGAGTTTGGCCTTCCTGGCGGCGGTCTGAGCCTTGCCGGAGAGCGCCCTTGCCGCGTCGGTGGACTTCCCCGCCACGTCCTTGGCAAATTCCGTAGTCTTTGCCGCAACGGTGCTGGCGGTGTCACTGAGCTTCTGCTTCAGATTCTCAAAATCAAAGCTTGCCATGAAATGTACCTCCGTTTTAGAATTATTTTTTGTTGTAAAGGACATAGTCCTGTCAACCGTCACTGTCTCCCGGCGGGAGAGGGCGCGCCTGAGCGGCTCCAATGCCCTGTCAAGCTCCTCCTCAGTCATCCCCGTCATCCCCGTTCTCCTCATCGCTGTCCGCGCCCATGCCGGGGTTCTCCCCGGCGTCAGCCTTCCGCTCGGGCCCGTCCTTCGTCTCGGGCGACGCGTCCTCCGACGGCCCGTTCAGTCCGTCGGCCTCCTCCCCAGAGGAGACGATCTGAGCGCTCATGGCGGCGGCTTTGCGGTTTACATACATATTGCCCGGGTCGCGGCCCTTCCTTTTATTATATACCAGAATCACGACGGATGCAAGAAGGAGAATTGCCGAAACAAGCTGGCTCACCCGGATATTTGTCCCCCAGAGGTACAGGCTGTCGGTGCGAAGCCCCTCGATGAGCATCCGCCCGCAGCCGTACCAGGCAAAGTAAATGAGGACCATCTGCCCGTCGTAGGTCCTGTGCTTTTTTGAGTAGAAGTGCATGAAGGTGAAGCCCACCAGGTTCCAGAGCGACTCATAGAGGAAGGTGGGGTGGACGTAGTAGGTCACGCCGTTCTGGGTGAGGCCCATTTTGCAGAAGATGTCCGTCTCGTACCCGAAGGCCTCCCGGTTCATAAAGTTTCCCCAGCGGCCCAGCGTCTGCCCGATGATAAAACCGAAGCACACCATGTCGAGGAATGCGGGTATGGAGAGCTTCTTCCAGCGGCAGTATATCACCAGCGCAAGGATTGCGCCGCCTATGACGCCGTACATCCCCAGCCCCCCGTTCCAGATATACAGCGCCGATATGGGGTTATCCCGGTAGAGGTCCCAGTGGAAGGCGCAGAAGTATATCCTGGCGCATATGACAGCCAGCGGCACCCCCAGAATTATCACATCAAAGACGTTGTCTGAGGTAAACCCGAACTCCGGGGCCCTCTTCGCGCAGTAGAGCACCGCCAGCAGAAAGCCCGTGGCGATGATAATGCCGTAAAAGTGTATGGTGAAGGGCCCCAGCCTGAAATAGGCGGGAGGATTTATTGACCAGTCCCCCAGCATGGGGAAGGAAATGGACGCGTTGGGCATACTCTGGGGCATTTGCTTATCTCTCCTTTTTAGTAATAACGGAAATCGCGCACCTGTCCGGGGTGAGATACTCCCCCAAAAAGGCGCGGACGTCGTCTGCGGTCACCTTACCAAGCACCGACAGCGTGTCGAAGTAATCGTAGCCCGAGAAATCCCCGGCGGCGACGTTGTAGCATATGCTGTCAAAGGACCCGAGGGCCCTGATGCAGGAGCCGTATACCGCCCGGGAGCGCCTTGAGAAGAACTCCCTGTCCACTCCCGCGGCGGCGAGGTGCGCCGCCTCGTCCAGCACTCTCAGGCACACAAGCTCCGGGTTTTGTGTCTCCCCGCCGAAGCTCAGATACGAGCACCCGGCGGAATTTTCAAAGTCATACCCGAAGGTCTCGTTAATAAGCCCCTCGGTGTAGAGCCGCTTATAAAGCGGCGACGCGCTCCCCATGAGAAGGCTCAGCGCCATGGTGGCGGTGAGCTCGAAGCGCACGCTCGCCTCCCCCCGAAGGTCGTAGGCCGTCTTTGCCCCGGCGAGGAACATGGGCGCGCCCACGTCCCTGGCGCTCTCCTCCCGGAGGGCGAAGGGCGTCATGCCCTCGCTTTTGCGGGAGCGCCTCGGCTGCGGCGGCAGGGCGTCGGAGCCGAGATATTTTTTCGCCATGTCCGAAATGCGCTTCGGGTCCTGATCTCCCACCACCACAAGGGACATGTTAGACGGCCTGTAATACTCCCCGTGGCAAGCATACAGAAGCTCCGGCGTCACCTTTCCGATGCTCTCCACCGTGCCCGCCACGCTGTCGCGGACCGACGCGGACTCATACAGGCACCTGAGAAGGGCGTAATAAAGCCCGTCCTCCGGGTCGTCCTCCATCATCCTGATTTCCGAGGCGATTATCGCCCGCTCCCGCTCCACTGCCTCGTTCGTGAATATGGGCGCGCAGGCGTATTTGAGCAGCAGCTCCAGATTTTCAAAAAACGAGTCCACGCACTCAAAGTGGTAAGCCGTCATGTCCGGGGATGTAAACGCGTTGGCGTTGGCGCCGTGCTCGCCCATAACGGTGAGGGCGTTGCGCCCGTCCTCCATCTCATACATTCTGTGCTCGATGAAGTGGGCCGTCCCGGCGGGGGTCTCCGCCCTCTCGCCGTCCCTCGTAATATACCTGTCCGCCCCGCCGTAATTTACGGCGAGGAACGCCATGCTCTTTCGGTAGCCCGGCCTTGGTATGACGGTGAGCCTCAGTCCCCCCGGCAGCTCCTCCCGGAACACCCGCTCGCCCATTCCGGCGTATTCAAACTTTCTCAGCATCGTTTTCCTCCGAAGCAAGAAGGTATGTGTGGCTGAGCACCGCCGCCCGGGCCACATCCCGCACGGCCTCGGCGCTCACCGTGGAGGCCAGTGCCGCAAGCTCCCCGGGGTGGAGGCTCTCGTCCAGCACCGCCCTGTCAAGGTACATCCCCTCAAGGCCCGTGGGCTCGTCGAGGGCGGAGTATATGGAGCTCACCACCGCCCTTCTGGCGCTGTCCAGCTCCCACTCCTCAAGTCCCCCGTCGGCTATGGAGCCAAGCTCCTTCATTATCTCCTCCCGGGCCCTTTTGAAGTCCCCGCAGTCGATCCCGGCGGAGACGAAAAGCGCCCGCTTGTGCCTGTCAAGGCTGGAGCTCACATGGTAGCACAGCGCCAGCCTCTCCCGAAGGTCCAAAAACAGTCTGGACGCCGCGGAGCCGCCGAAGGCGGCGTTGAACACCAGCATCGCCGCCGTGTCCCGGGCCCTGTCGAGCCCCCGCAGGCGAAAGCCCATGACGAGCCGCGACTGGGTCACGTCCATGCGCTCTACTATCGTCCGGGGCTTTATGTCCCCTGTCTCGGGGACGAGCGTGGCGGGCATCTCCCTTACGCCGCCCCTCGGAAGGTCAGCCAGCGCCTCCCGCAGTATCCTCGCCACCTGGTCGGGCCTCGCCGCGCCGCAGTAAAACGCCTCCACCCTGGCAGAGGCGATAAGGCTCTTATAGTGCCGTGTCAGTGTCTGGACGGAGATTTTCCTCGCGTCCGCCGCCGTGCCGAGCTTCGGAACGCCGTATCTCTCCCCCCGGAACATCGTCTCCACCAGCCTCTGCCCGGCGTAGGAGCGCTTGTCGTTTATCTCCGCCTCGATGTCCTCGATGAGCTTGTCCCGCTCGGACTCCACATAGTCCGCCCGGAGCCGCCCGCCGGAGGTCGCCGGGGACAGGAGCACCTCCCCCAGAAGCTGCGCCGTGGGGGAGAGGAGGTCCGGCCTTCCCGGCAGGAAGTCCCCGTCCGGGAAATCCGCGAAAAATCCCAGCGCCGCCGTCTCCCCGCGCTTGCGGAGCGTGGGCTCTATCCGCGCCCCATAGAGGCTGTCCAGCCTTCCGGCGATGGCCTCCATATCCGGAAGCCCCGCCGTGCCGCGCCTGAGAACATAGGGCAGCACCGCGTTTAAGGCGGCGGTCTTTTTTGTGTGTTCCGTGAGCAGCGTCACGGACAGGCACCCGGTCTTGAAGCGCTCCGACTGCACCGCCGTAAGATATACGCCGCTGCCCAGTCCCAGCCTCGCGACCTTGTCCATACATCCCGCCCCTTTCCTTAAAAATCAGTGGTGTGTCCCGTTACTTCTCCTCCGCCCTGCGCCTGTGGCGCTTTAAAACCGAGAGGAGCCTGAAGGACACGGATGTCTTGTAAAGCGCCGCCGCGGCGAGGGCGAGCCTCAGCGGGGCGGGCGCGGGGTCAGCAGCAGCCACGGACAGGAGGAATATTGCCGAGAGGTCCATGAACACCGACGCTCTCAGATTCCGCCTTCCGTAGGCGTAGCCCGCGTCAAAGTAGAAGCTCACCGACGATGCCGCCATCGCCAGCGCGCTGTAGCAGTAGTCCTGAAGCACCGGGTTCCCGGCGTTCTCCCTGTAAAGGCACACCATCCAGTAGCAGAAGAACACGGCGGGTATCACGCTCGTGAGGGGGAGAAGGCCGTTCTCCCTCTTCAAAAATGCCAGTGCCGCAGTCGCCGCCATGGAGGCGCCCGTGAGGACCATGAGCCCGGCGAAGAGCCACTTCGGAAGTCCCTCAAGTCCCATGGGCGGCGTGGCAAGGCCGAGGCACCACAGCCCCGACACCGCCGTGACAAGCCCCAGAAGCACCTGGAGCAGTGCAAAGAGCGGCACGCGCACCCGGAAGGTCCTTATATATCCCGCGGGCTCCCTGTACTCCCCGGAGAGCTTTATCGCAATGAACAGCGCCCCCGCCGCCGTGACTGCGGTCAGCGCAATAAGGGCGGTCCTCGCCGCCGCGCCCGGGACGGGAAGCCCCGTTCCCGGCTCAAAGCCCGTTCTCAGCTCCGCAAGGCGTAACGCTGCCCCCACCGCACCAAGCAGGAGGGCGGCAAGGGAAATCAAGTTTTTTCTTCGCATATCCAGCACCCAATCAAAATAAATTAGCATTGGGAGGTCCTTCCTCCCCTTATATTTTACATCAGAGCGGCGGCACAAGTCAATGGCGGGATACGATGTTTGGCGTAAAATGAGTCCCCCGCCGCCGCGCAAGGAGGAATAATATGCGGCTCATGCTTCTCATATCCCTGGCGCTGACGCTGTTCGCGCTGATATTTCCCGTGGCTGCCTCCTGGCAGAGCGCCTCCCCCGCCCCGCCGGAGGGGGACCCCGCCGCCGACTCGGACGAGCCCCCCGCCTCTCCGGCGAAGGACCCGGAGGCCGACCCCGAGCCGCCCTATTATACCCCCGGCATCCCCCAGCCCTCGGGCTATGACTCCGCCGTGACGGTGAAGCTTCTGGACGGCGGGCATATCACCGACATATCCCTTCGCGGCTACCTCATCGGCGCCGTGGCGGCGGAGGTCCCCACGGACTTTCAGCCCGAAGCCATCCGAGCCCAGGCCGTGGCGCTGAGAAGCTATCTCCTGCGAAAGATGGCAGACGGCTCCTCCCGGCACCCGGAGGCGGACATATGCTCCGACAGCTCCTGCTGCGCCGCATGGAAAAGCTTCGACGCCCTGCGGGAGAAGTGGGGCGGGGACTTTGACGCGAAATACTCCGTTATCGCCTCTGCGGTGGACTCCACTGGAGGAATGTACTTAAGCTGGGAGGGCGAGCCGGCCCTGGCGGTATTCCACTCCTCCTCCGCCGGGAGGACGGAGAGCTCCGGGGAGCTCTGGAACAGCGCCCTCCCATACCTTGTCAGCGTCCCCTCGCCGGAGACCGAGGAGCTGGTACCCAACTTCGTCTCCTCCGTCACCGTCTCCGCTGGGGATTTCGCCGAGACCGTCACCGAGAGCTTTCCCGACGCCGATTTTTCCGGGGACCCCTTGGAGTGGATAGAGGACATTACGCCTTCGGACTCCGGAAGGCTGGGCTCCGTCACACTCGGCGGCGTCACCGTCAGCGGCTCAAAGCTCCGGAGCCTCTTCGGCCTCCGGAGCACCGCCATTGAGTTTGACGTCGCCCCGGACACCGTCACCATGACCTGCCGGGGCTACGGTCACGGCGTGGGAATGAGCCAGTACGGCGCAAACATCATGGCCTCCGGCGGCGCCGATTTTCGCAGCATCCTTGAGAGCTACTACCCCGGCACGGAGCTTCTCGTCATGCCCGATCCGGACTGAGCACAAAGGGCGTCGTGCGCAGCTCCTCCCCGCCCCGGCGCTGCGCCGGGTCCGGGTAGAGAAGGGCGTAGAGCCGTGAGGCGCGCACATCTATATTGAATATTCTCCCCGCCTCTCCGGAAAGCTCCGTTCCGGAGGCGGGCTTTGTTATTATGGGAAGTTCCCCCAGCCCCTTGGCCCGCTTTAATATCTCTCGTCCTCTCTCCCCTATGGCGAGGACCCGGATATACGGCGGCAGGCCCTGCTGGTCCCGGCGTGTTATGGACAGCATCGCGCACACCGCCATTCGCCGGAGCCTCGACAGGGCGTAGCGCTTCGTCTTTGTCCCCATGAGCACCTCCTCCAGCGTCGCCCCGGTGCGGGCCATCCCGGCAAACCGCCGCCAAAGCCCCTCGCCGGAGTCGGGAAGCTCCATAAACTCCTCGTCGCTCATCGTCCGAAGCCTCCACAGCGCCGCCGTCTCCGCCCGGTCCATCGTGACGGGGCCCCGCCCGGCGGCAAGCTCCTCCCGGATGACCTCATATGCCGCCTCCGGGATGTACCCTGACACATCCCGCCCGGCGGCAAGCTCCGATCGTATGAAGCTCCCGGAGGCGTAGCCGCCTGAGTGCTCCCCGTGGTGCCCCACCCCTGTCCTCGGGATGCCCACGGCAGTCATGGGAAGGCCCAGGCTCTCCAGAGCCTTTATGTACTCCACCGCCAGTATGTTGTTGGGCTCTCTAAGAAGGCGCGCGTCCTCACCCAGAAGCTCCGCCGCCGCCCCCTCACGGGCTGCGGCGTAGGATAACCCCTGCTCCAGCCGCTTTTTTGTCAGCTCCGCCGCCTCCCCGGACAAAAGCCCTCGGGCAAGGCGGGTGAGCCTCTCCACATCGGGGCACTCAGCCCCGAAGGCTATCCTGTCCGCCCCCAGCGCGCCGAGGAGCGCCGCGCCGCCTCTGGCAAAGCTCTCCGCCGAGGACACCGCCCAGGGCGCCGGGAGCTCCACCACCAGGTCCGCCCCGCATTTTACCGCCATTTTTGCCCTTGCGTGCTTTGACACCACCGCCGGCTCGCCCCGCTGGAGAAAGTTCCCGCCCATGACGCACACCACGCCCCCGTCCTCACCGTACCCTGCGGCCTTGAGCTGCGCCAGATGTCCCCGGTGGAAGGGGTTATATTCGCAGATAACTCCGGTGAGTGTCATAGGTTTTCTCCTTTATATCCAAAAAATCTATTGTGTATTCAAGCAAAGTGTATTAAAATAGATACAGCTATTTTATACCAACGCTGACTAATTTACAAGGGAAGGTAATAAAAATGAAAATTCTTGTTATCAACGCCGGCTCCTCCTCTCTCAAATACCAGCTCATGGACTCCGACTCCGGGGAGGTCTACGCCAAGGGTCTTTGCGAGCGCATCGGCATCGACGGGCGCCTCACCCACAAGGTCCCGGGCCGTGAGGACGTGAAGCTCGACATCCCCATGCCCACTCATAACGAGGCCATAAAGGCCGTCATGGACGCCCTTGTGGACCCGGAAAAGGGCGTTATCGCCTCCACGGACGAGATCGACGCCGTGGGTCACCGCGTGGTGCACGGCGGCGCGGAGTTTGCCGCCTCCTGCGTCATCGACGACAACGTTATCGCCGCCATCGAGCGCTGCATCCCCTTCGGGCCTCTCCACAATCCGGCAAACCTCATGGGTATCCGCGCCTGCATGGAGGCCATGCCCGGCAAAAAGCAGGTCGCCGTCTTTGACACTGCCTTCCACCAGACCATGCCCCCCAAGGCGTACATCTACGCCCTGCCCTATGAGTATTACGAGAAGGACGGCGTGCGCCGCTACGGCTTCCACGGCACCTCCCACAAGTACATCGCATCTCAGGCCGTCCGGGCTCTCGGTAAGGACAGCCCCGAGGGCACGAAGATAATCTCCTGCCACCTGGGCAACGGCTCCTCCCTCGCCGCCATCGTGGACGGCAAGGTGGTGGACACCTCCATGGGCCTTGGGCCTCTCGCCGGCTTCCCCATGGGCACCCGCTCCGGCGACATCGACCCCACCATCATGGAGTACCTTATGGGCCGCTACGGCTGGGACATCAGGGAGATGCTCTCCGTCCTCAACAAGAAATCCGGTGTTCTCGGCATCTCCGGCGTCAGCTCCGACTTCCGGGACCTGACCGCCGCCGCGAACGAGGGCAACGAGCGGGCCGAGCTGGCTCTTGAGAAGTTCGCCTATGAGGTTAAAAAGTACATCGGCGCTTACGCCGCTGCCATGGGCGGGGTGGACGCCATCGTGTTCACCGCCGGCGTGGGCGAGAACGACGCGGATATGCGTATGCGCATCGCTTCGGGCCTTGAGTACATGGGCGTGAAGATCTGCCCCCACTGCAACGCCACCCGCGGCAAGGAGGAAATCTCCGCTGCCGACTCCAGGGTCAAGGTGTTCGTCATTCCCACCAACGAGGAGCTGATGATCGCCATGGACACCGCCGAGCTTGTTAAGTGACCTTAAACGAAAAGCTGAAATAAAACCCCCGCCTGCGGCAAATTGCCGCAGGCGGGGGTTTGTCAATAAAGGGCTCTGGGGGCCATTTTATTTTGCGGCGAAGGTGCTGTTGGTCACGTCGTCGTCGTTCATGTTCACCGTGAGCTCCGGGTCGTTGGCGGTGAGGTGGAGCATCAGCCTGAACACGTCCTGGGGATTGGCGCCGAGGGCCTCGGCGATCTGGGGCGCGGTCATGGGGGCCTTCTTCTCCAGAAGCAGGGCCTTTGCCCTGTTCTTCACGTCGATGAGAACTCCGGCGCACTTCTTGCCGTACTCCACGGCGGGCTGGTGGTAGGCGTTGATGTTGATGAGCTGTGCGTAGATGCCCACTGCCCGCTCCCAGATGGCTATGAGCTGGCCCACGTTGTAGGCGGAGACGCAGGGGACGGTGACGGTCATGGTCTTCTTGCCGTGGTCCTCAAGGTTCTTCTTGGTGCCAAGCATGAAGGCGTTCAGGTAGTCCCCGGAGGTGGAGTCCTCGCCCACGCAGATGGACTCGCCCTCCCGGTCCTTCAGGACCTGGACGAATATGACGAAGATGTTGTCGGGTCCGCCCACCAGCTGCTGGACGTAGCTGTGCTGGTCGGAGGTGCCCTTGTTGCCCATGACGGCGAGGCCCTGGTTGACCTTCACCCCGTCAAGGTCCAACTCCTTGCCCAGAGACTCCATCACCAGCTGCTGGAGGTACTTGGCCAGAAGGTCAAGGCTGTCCTTGTATGGGAGCACCACCTGAGTGACGCCGCCCTTTCCGCCGGAGACGCGGTACCAGGCCAAGGCCATCATGGCGGCGGGGTTTTCAAGGATGTTGGGCTCCCGGCCCAGCTCGTCGCAGTCCGCGGCGCCCTGGAGGAAGGAGTCTATGTCGATGCCCTGGAGCGCCAGGGGCAGAAGTCCCACGGCGGACATGACGGAGGTGCGGCCGCCCACCCAGTCCCACATGGGGAAGCGGGCTATCCAACCCTCGGCCTCGGCGGTCCTGTCAAGCTTCGAGCCCTCCCCGGTGACGGTGACGGCGTGCTTGGCAAAGGACAGGCCGTGCCTTGCGTAGAAGGCCTTGGCCTCCATCTGGCAGTTCCGGGTCTCGATGGTGCCGCCGGACTTGGAGATGATTATTGTGAGCGTCTCGTCGGCGTGGCCGTCCACGGCCTTAAATATGGCGTCCATGCCGGCGGGGTCGGTGTTGTCAAGGAAGAAGAGCTTCATCTTGTCCTCGGGCGTGCCCAAGGCCTTTGAGACGAACAGGGGGCCCAGGGACGAGCCGCCGATGCCGCCCACCAGGGCGTATTTGAAGGCGCCGCCCTTCTCGCCGCATATCCTGCCGGAGTGGACATCCGCCACAAACGCCTTCACGCGCTCAAGGCAGGACACTATCTCGTCCTCGAGCTCCTTCGTGGGGGCCTTCCCGGGGGCGCGCAGCCAGTAGTGGCCAACCATGCGCTCCTCGTCGGGGTTGGCTATGGCGCCGCCCTCCAGCTCCGCCATGCCCTTGAGCGCTTTGTCCATCTTCTTCTCCATGGAGAAGATATACTCATCGTTGAGGTCCATGCCGCCCCACTCCATGAGGAGCTTTGTCCTGGGGGAATATAGAACGGTGCTGCCAAAGATTGTCCAATCGTCCATTTTTACTTTCAACTCCTGTCAGTATTTTTGATATAGCTTGAAAGACGCTGTGACGCGTCTTTGAAGTCGCTCCATTTTGCCTGCCAGGACCAGTTTCCGGCTGTGGTCCCGGGAGTATTCATCCGCGCCTCGCCGCCAAGCTCCAGCACGTCCTGAAGCTGCGCTATGACAACGTCGGCGGAGCTCTCGCACGCACGGCGCAGGAGCGTCCTCACGCACTCCGCCCCGTCCCGGCCCCTGTATCTGCTTTGGCAGTACTCCATAAGCGTCATATTGTCGTGGGTCCCGGTGTAGGCTATCTTCTCCTTCGCCGGGAAGCAGCCGTCCATGGGGTCGGAGCTCTGGTACTGCATCACGTCGGTGCCGAGAAATCCGCATCTCGCCAGAAGCGCCCTTATCGCCGGGGTTATGCTCCCCAGGTCCTCCGCCACAAAGGGCAGTGGCCCGAATTTTTCATATGCCCTCTCAAAGAGCCTGAGCCCCGGTCCCGCGACCCAGTGCCCCGCGCCGGGCCCCTTGCCGGAGGGTATCGCCCAGCCGGACTCAAATCCCATGAAGTGGTCAAGGCGCACAAAATCGTAGAGGTCCAGCATCCGCCGGAATCTCCTCATCCACCAGGAGTACCCGTCCCGCTCCTGGGCCTGCCAGTCGTACATCGGGTTGCCCCAGAGCTGTCCCGGGTCCTGCCAGGAGGGAGGCACTCCGGCGACAAGCTCCGCCCGTCCCCGGGCGTCCACCGCGAAATTCTCCGGCTCCGCCCACACGTCGGCGGAGTCGCCGGAGACGTACATGGGCATATCGCCGATTATCGTGACGCCCCTCTCCCGGGCGTAGGCGCGAAGCTCGTGCCAGTATTTCTCAAACTTAAACTGGGCGAAAAGCTGGAGCTCATACTCCCCGGCAAGCTCCGCCGTCACGCTCATATTCGGGTCGTAGCGCCTTAAATCCTCGGGCCATTCGGTGAAGGCCGCGCCGTCAAAGCGCTTTTTCAGGGCCATGAACAGGGCGTAGGGGCGCAGCCAGTCCATGTTCTCCCGCAAAAATTCCCTGTACTCCCCGTTCTCCGGCGAGAAGGCCGCAAATTCCTCCCGCAGCTCCTCCTCTGTCAGGGGCAGAAGGGCAGTGTTCCCCGCGAAGGCGCTGACCCCCGCGTAGGGCGAGCCGTGCATATCCGTGGGATTCAGCGGCAGTATCTGCCAGTACCTCACCCCGCAGCCGTGGAGGAAGTCCACGAAGTCAAAGGCCGCCCTGCCGATATTTCCCTGGCGGGAGTCGTCCGGCAGACTCGTTATGTGGGCGAGCACCCCCATGCCCCGGCGGAGCGGCGCGCCAAGGCGCTCTTTTTTGTGAAAGTAAAGTATCGCGGAGCCCATGGGCCAGAGCGTCACGTCCACGCTCTCCCCGCGCACATCGTACTGCGTTCCGCCGAGGATGTCGGTGACATCCTCGCCCCGCCTGCCGATGGTCACATGCTGCGTCTCCCCGCCCCGGTTCACAAGGACGGCTATTCCCCCGCCCTCCCACAGACGGCAGAAGCCGAACACATCCGCGCCGAAGGACATGGGCTCAAAGTCCGCGTCCGCCAGCTCCTGGAAGGAGCGGCGCAGATTTATGGCGTTGCGGTAGATGGTGAAGCAGTCCCTGTCCTCCCGTCCCCAGGGGTAGGTCCCCCGGTTGAAGGGGTCCGAGTAGCCCTCCATGCCCGCCTCGTCGCCGTAGTACACGCAGGGCACGCCGGGGAGCGTCATCTGAAGGAGGCTCATCAGCCACAGCCTTGACTTCGCAAGGCCCCTCCTGTCCTCCGGCAGTCTGTACGCCCCGCGCTGCGCCTCGGTCATGGAGTCCGGGTCCGGCGCATCCCCCAGCACAGTCAGGACCCTCGGGCGGTCGTGGCTGCCCATGAGGTTAAAGAGGGCGTTGAAGGTCTCCCGGGGGTAGTTCTCCTTCAGGGCCATAAGCGCCTCCTGAAGGTCCCAGGCCGGGATCCTCCAGGTGAGGAAGTCCAGCACCCCGGTGCGGAAGGGGTAGTTCATCACCGTGTCAAGCTCGGAGCCCAGCAGATACCTGCGCAGCTGACCGTAGCTTATCTTGTGGGAGGCGTCCTCCCAGACCTCGCCCATCAGCAGAGCGTCGCCGCCCAGCTCCTCCACCATGGCTGTCTTTATGCCCTCGATGAAGCTGTCCGGCAGCTCATCCGCCACATCCAGCCTCCAGCCCCCGGCCCCGGCACGGAGCCAGCGCCGGACGATGGAGTCCTTCCCGGCGTAGATGTAGTCCTTGAGGGCCCGGTTGCCCTCCTCCACATCCGGCAGGTCGTCTATACCCCACCAGCACTCGTACCCCGCCGGTGAGTCGTCAAACCGGAACCAGTCGTAATATTTGGACTCAGGCCCCTGAAAAGCCCCCGGCTCCGGGTAATTTCCGAATTTGTTAAAGTATTTGCTGTCGCAGCCGACGTGGTTGAATACGCCGTCAAGTATTATGCGTATCCCCCGCTCCGCCGCAGCGTCGGCAAGGCGCCGGAAGGAGTCCGGTCCGCCCAGCATACCGTCTATCTTCTCGTAGTCCCCGGTGTCGTAGCGGTGACAGCTCACAGCCTCAAATATGGGGTTTAGGTACAGCACCGTCACGCCCAGTCCCTTGAGGTAGTCAAGCTTCTCCTCTATCCCAAGGAGCGTCCCGCCGTAAAAGCCCCACTCCTTTATCCGCCCGCCGCTGCCGCGCCTGTAGCTCACCGGAGTGCTCCAGCGCTCTATCAGCTTCTTCTGCACGCCGTTTCTCGGCTTTGAGAGGACGCTTTCGGCGTTCTCCCGCCAGTCCTCCCCACGGAAAAAGCGGTCCGGGAATATCTGGTAGCATATGCCTCCGCTGTACCAGTCCGGCACAGCCCTCGGCTTATACGAGGTTATCTGGTACTCCGGGCAGTCCCACCCGTATATCTCGCCTATGCCGCCGACCCTCCCACGGGCCGGTCCGTACCAGCACACGCCCCCGTCGGGGAAGTGGCAGATAAATGAGTACCAGTAGATGTCCGCGGCGTCCAGCTTTACGGTGCAGGTGAACCGCCCGCCGCTGCGGTCCATGGTTATGTACTCCTCCGTGCCTCCGGAGGCCCTGAGCTTCAGCTCCACCCACTGGGGCTCTCCGTCCCAGGTGTCGATGGAAATGGAAACAGCGCCGCCCATTGGGACAGCGCCAAAGGGGTCGCGGAACTTAAGTTCCCGGGAGTCGTGATATGCTCTCATAAACAGGGTTTCCTTTTGAAAAATAAAATGGAATTACGGGGCGCGGGAAGGGCTCCGGGGCGGCGGTCGCCGCCCCGGAGCGTAATGGGAGGTCACTCCTCCGTATCCTCATCCTCGCCGTCCCGGCGCTTGGACCAGGGCTCTATCTCCGGGTGAGTGAGCTCGTAGATGTCCAGATACTCTCTCGCCGCGCGGTCCCAGCTGAAGTCCGCCGCCATGGCGTTGTCCTGGAGCTTCGCCCACTGCTCCCTGTCGCTGCGGTAGATCTCCGCGGCGTTTAAGAGGGTGAACATCATCTCATGGGCGTTGTAGTTTGCGAAGGAAAAGCCCGTGCCCTCTCCGGTGTACTGGTTGTAGGGTGTGACGGAGTCCTTAAGTCCCCCGGTCTCCCGGACAACGGGCAGCGTCCCGTAGCGCATGGCTATCATCTGTGAAAGCCCGCAGGGCTCAAAGAGGCTGGGCATCAGCAGCATATCCGCCCCGGCGTACATCCGGTGGGAGAACGCCTCGTCAAAGCGCACGCAGGCGGCGCACCGTCCGCTGCGCTCCCAGGCGTAGTAGCTTAGCATATCCTCGTACTGCTTGTCTCCCGTGCCCAGGACCGCTATCTGCAGGCCCTTGTCAAGGAGCTCGCTCAAAACCCTCTGGACGAGGTCCATGCCCTTCTGCTCCGTCAGCCGCCCGATCATGACCACCAGCGGAAGGTCGGGATCGACCTCCAGCCCCAGCTCCTTCTGGAGCTCCGCCTTGCACTTTGCCTTGTTGGCCCTGTCCTCCGCCGTGAAGTGGTGGGGGATCATGGGGTCCGTGGCGGGGTCCCAGGCGGCGGTGTCGATGCCGTTCATTATGCCGTAAAGTATGCTCTGGCGGTCACGGAAGATCTGGTCCATGTGCTCGCCGAAGAAGGGTGTCTTTATCTCCTCGGCGTAGGTTTTGGAGACGGTGCTCAGAATATCCGAATATAAGAGCGCGCCCTTCATGAAGTTTATGCTGTGGTCGTCGCACCTCAGCTGGCTCGCCGCCGCGGGGATGCCCCAGAGGCCGAGGATGTCCCCCAGCACATAGTCGCTCATCTGGCCCTGGAACTTCAGGTTGTGCACGGAGAACACCGTCTTGACGTTCTCATAGAGCGGCAGCCCCTGATAAAACTCTCTGAGGAACACGGGCGCCAGCGCAGTGTGCCAGTCGTTGCAGTGCAGCACGTCGCACTTGAAGTCCGGCAGGTACTGGAGGGATTCCACCACCGCCTTGGAGAAGTACGCGATGCGCTCGCCGTCGTCAAAGTACCCGTAGGCCCGCTCCCTGTTGAAGTAGTACTCGTTGTCCACAAAGTAGTAGACCACGCCCTTGTATGTAAGCTTCTCAATGCCGCAGTATACGTTCCGCCAGCCCAGAGATACATAGAAGTCAGCCACATGGGTCATCTTAGACTTAAACTCCTCGGGGATGGTCATGAACTTGGGTATCATGACCCGGCACTCGCACCCCGCGGCCTTCAGCGCCTGAGGCAGAGACCCGCCCACGTCGCCAAGGCCCCCTGTCTTCATAAAGGGCACGGCCTCAAAGGCGGCAAATAAAACTCTAAGCTTTCTTCTCATTTTTTCACTCCTTTTCAATTTGGAAAGGCGTCGGGAAAAACCGCTTCCCCGCCCCCTTCGCCGGGGGGCGGGGAGGGAAAAATCAGCCCATTATGACCGTGGCCTCGCCGGTGCCCTTTATGACGGACCCGGCCTTGACCACCGCGGACTTGTCAAGGATGACGTTCTCCACCACGGCGCCCTCCTCGATGACGCAGCGCTGCATGATGATGGAGTTGCGCACCCTGGCGCCCTTGCAGACGTGGACGCCCCGGAAGAGGATGGAGTGGTCCACCTCTCCCTCGATGAGGCTTCCGGCAGTGACCATGGAGTTGCGCACCTTCGCTCCCTCCAGGTACTTCGCGGGCGCCTCCTCCACCGCCTTGGTGGAGAGGGGCCTCTCGCGGCTGAAAAGCTCGTTTGCCACGTCGAGGTTCAGTATCTCCATGGAGTAGTCAAAGTAATCGCTGCTGGTGAACACTGCCCGGGCGTAGCCCTCGTACTTGTAGCCCCGCACGTCCATCTTGTCAAGGTCGCCCTCGATTGCCTCGAAGAAATCGAGGTAGTCGATGGCGGAGTACCACTCCAGCACCTTGAGCAGCAGCTCCCTTGTGATGACGAAGGTGTCAAGGAACGCCTCCTCATACTTTCTGGGCTGGGGCTTGAAGGATGTGACTCTCCCGTTCTCCACATTTAGGCCCACGCGGTAGGTCTCGTCCCTGTCGGCGGTGTTGTACACCATGGTTATGTCCGCGCCGGACTTTATGTGCTCCTGGATGAGGGGACGGTAGTCCATGTGGCTTATGACGTTGGCGGAGGACACGAGTATGTAGGGCGCGGGGCTCCTCTCAAGGAACACAAGGTTCCTGCGCAGGTCCCGCAGCAGGAAGTGGCTGTTCTCGCTGTGCACGCCGAACACGGAGCCGGGCAGCACGAAAAGCCCCCCGTTCTTCCGGTCCAGATCCCATGCCTTGCCCGCGCCCACATGGTCGATGATGGAGCGGTACTTGTAGGGGGTGATGAGGCCGATGGTCTTTATACCCGAGTTCACCATGTTGGACATGGGGAAGTCCACGACTCTGTACTTTCCGCCGTAGGGGAGGCTGGCAACGGTGCGCTCCTCGGTGAGCTCGCCCAGTCCCTTGGTCTCATAGTTTGCGGCAATAAGTCCGATAACTCTATCCATTGTTTCTGACCTCCTTATTCAACTACGGCGTCGTCGCCGACAACGGCGATAGGCACATTGAGGTCGGCGCTTCCGAAGGTCACTCCGGCCTTGACGGTGGCGCCCTCGCCCACGATGGCCCTTACCACCTTCGCGCCCTTCTCCACTGTCACGTCGGGCAGGAGTATGGAGTCGACCACCTCCGCGCCCTCCTGTACGGTGCTGCCGTTGGAGATGATGGAGTGGCGGACGTCGCCGAGGATTATGGAGCCGTTGCCCACGAAGGAACGCTCCACGGAGCCGTTGGGTCCCACATAGTGGGGCGGCAGGGAGTCGTCCTGAGTGAGTATGGGGAAGTCCTGTCCGCGGAGGTCGAACTGGGGCTCCGCCTCCAGAAGGTCCATGCTCGTCTCGTGGAAGCTGGGGATGGTCCCCACGTCCTTCCAGAAGCCCTCAAAGCGGTGGACAAAGAGCCTCTTGCCCTGCCCTAAGAGGGTGGGGATGATGTTCTTGCCGAAGTCGTGCTCGGAGTCCGGGTCCCGGGAGTCCGCGATAAGGGACTCCTCCAGCACCTTCTTGGAGAAGATGTAGATGCCCATGGAGGCGAGGTTTGATTTCGGCTGCTTGGGCTTCTCCTCAAAGTCGTAGATCCTGCCCGTCTCGTCAGCGGCGAGGATGCCGAGGCGCGGCGCCTCCTCCCAGGGCACGGTCATCACCGCGATGGTGAGGTCCGCGTTGTTCTCCATGTGGGTGCGGAGCATCTTCCGGTAGTCCATGCGGTAGATGTGGTCGCCGGAGAGGATGATGACATAGTCCGGGTCGTAGAGGTTTATGTAGTCCAGGTTCTGATATATGGCGTCAGCCGTGCCCGCGTACCACTGTCCGCCGGTCTCGGTGGCGTAGGGAGGAAGTATCGCTACGCCGCCGTCATGGGAGTCCAGGTCCCAGCTCGAGCCCGTGCCGATGTAGGTGTTCAGAAGGTAGGGCCTGTACTGGGTGAGGACGCCCACGGTGTCGATGTGGGAGTTGGCGCAGTTGGAGAGGGCAAAGTCGATGATACGGTACTTGCCGCCAAAGGACACGGCGGGCTTCGCGATGTGCTTTGTGAGAGCACCAAGCCTGCTGCCCTGCCCTCCCGCGAGCAGCATGGCTATGAACGGTTTTTTGTTTACCACAAAATGACCTCCCTTTATAAGAAATGTATTTATTGACAGGCTTTGAGCTTTGCGTACAATGTAATATTTTTTCCGGCGGCATGTACGTCGGAAAAAATATCAAAGGCATCGCAGATTTCGCGTCCGCAGACGCGAATAAGGTTCAATCATTTTTCCAGGGACATGCGCCCTGGAAAAATGTCCTTTCAGGCCCCCACAGTGTGCGGCCCTTCCGGGCCGTGCGCGCAGGGGGCCGACAAAACTCCTTAAAATCGAATGGACCTGTCCATTCGATTTTAGTTGAGCTTCCATACATCCTCCGCGTACTCCCTTATGGTCCTGTCGGAGGAGAATATGCCGGAGCAGGCGGTGTTGTGGACGGACCTGCGGTACCACTCGTGCCTGTTGTTGTAAAGGGCCTCCAGCCTGTGCCACGCCTCCACATAGGGCATGAAATCCTTGAGCACGAAGAACTCGTCATTGGAATTCATGAGGTTGGAGTACACGCTGTCAAAGCCTCCGGAGAGCTTGGCGTAGGTCCCGTCGGTGAGCTGGTCCACCACCCGGCGGAGGCGCGGGTTGGCGTCGATCTCGCCTCTGGCAAAATATCCCCAGCTGCGCTTGAGCTCCGCAATCTCCTCGGTGCGAAGGCCGAAGATCTCCGCGTTCTCCATGCCCACCTGCTCCACTATCTCCACATTGGCGCCGTCAAGGGTGCCAAGGGTAATGGCGCCGTTCATCATGAACTTCATGCAGCCCGTGCCGCTGGCCTCCATTCCGGCGGTGGAGATCTGCTCGGAGATGTCCGCCGCGGGGTAGATGAGCTGTCCGTTGGATACGGAGAAGTTGGGTATGAACACCACGCGGATGCGCCCGCGCACACGGGAGTCGGTGTTTATGACGTCCGCCACGGAGTTTACAAGGCGTATGGTGTTCTTTGCAAACTCATACCCCTGCGCCGCCTTTCCGGCGAAGATGAAGGTGGTGGGCGCCACGTCGAAATTCGGGTCGTCGATGAGCCTGTTGTAGAGGTCCATTATCTTAAAGAGGTTGAGAAGCTGCCTCTTATACGCGTGGAAGCGCTTTACCTGCACGTCGAAGATGGAGTCCGTGTCCACGATGAGCCCCGTGGTGTCCTTTATATATCTTGCCAGGACCTGCTTGTTGCGGGCCTTGGACTTTGCGGCCTTCTCCAAAAACGCCGGGTCGTCCTCGTAGTCCTTGAGCTTTGAAAGCTCCATGGCGTCGGTGTACCACTTATCGCCTATCGTCTCCGTTATGAGGGCGGCGTAGGTGGGGTTGGCCTGGGCCAGGAAGCGGCGGTGGGTCACGCCGTTGGTCTTGTTGTTGAACTTCTCCGGGGTCAGGGTGTAGAAGTCCTTCAGGACGTCGTGCTTGAGTATCTCCGTGTGAAGAGCCGCCACGCCGTTCACCGCGTGTCCCGCGATAATGCTGAGATTGGCCATTCTGACCTTCCCGCCCCAGAGGATGGCGGTGTTCATCAAAAGCTCCTGATTATACTCCCTCTGCCGGGCGAAGGACTCCCTGTAACGGCGGTCTATCTCCTGCACGAAGTCGTAGACCCTGGGCAGCAGCCGCTGGAACATGTCGATGGGCCACTTCTCCAGCGCCTCGGGGAGGATGGTGTGGTTTGTGTAGGATATGCTCCTGCATGTGATGTCCCAGGCTGTATCCCAGTCAAGGCCCTCCTTGTCTATGAGCAGCCTCAGAAGCTCCGGCGCGCAGAGGGCAGGGTGGGTGTCGTTGGTGTGTATGGCTATGAGCTCCGGGAAGCGCTTCCAGGCGTGCTTGCCGTACTCGCGCTTATAATACCTGATTATGGACTTAAGCCCCGCGGAGACGAACATGTACTCCTGCTTAAGTCTCAGCACCTTGCCGGGGTCGGCGTTGTCGTTGGGGTAGAGGACGCTCGTTATGGCCTCCACGTCGGAGCGGAACTTCATCGCCCCCGCGTAGTCGCCCCGGTTGAAGGCGTCCATGTCGAAATTCTGCTTTGCGGGCTCCGCAGACCAGAGCCGCAGGTTGTTCACGGTCTTTCCACCGTAGCCCACGATGGGCACGTCGTAGGGGACGGCAAGGATCTCCTCCCCACCTGTCCACTCATAGCTCATGGAGTTTCCGGAGTACTTGTGCACCACCGTGCCGCCGAAGCGCACTGTCACCGCCTCCTCCGGGCGCTCTATCTCCCAGGGGTAGCCGTCCTCCAGCCAGTTGTCCGGGTCCTCCACCTGACAGCCGTTGACTATCCTCTGGTGGAAAAGTCCGTAGCGGTAGCGTATGCCGTTGCCCTGGCCTATGTAGCCCAGGGACGCCAGGGAGTCGATGAAGCAGGCCGCCAGTCTCCCGAGGCCGCCGTTTCCGAGGCCCGCGTCCACCTCCTGAGCCGCCAGCTCCTCGATGGTGACGCCGTAGTCGGCAAGGCCCTCCTCAACGATGTCCTTTATGCCGAAATTCATGATGTAATTCTCCAGAAGCCTGCCCATGAGGAACTCCATGGAGAAATAGTAGACTCTCTTCTTCTCCTCCTGATTTGTGGTGTCGTTCACCACACGGACGTTTCTGGCGTTTGTCGCGATGGTTTTCGCCAGAGAGTAGTACTTCAGCTTCAGCTCAAGCTTCCCGAAGGGCTTTCCGAAATTTGCGATGGCTGACGCCTCAAGCTGTCTTGTGAAATCTTTTTTGTCCTTGAACATATGGGGCACTCCTTAACTTTTTTATGGTTCCTTTAAAGGCCCCTCCGGGGCCGTCAAATTCAGGTCAGTCCTTTTTCGGGGGCAGGCGCTTGAGGATAAGTCCCCCGATGGGCGGCGTGCGGACCACCACCGACCACTTCTTGCCGTGCATGGGTATCTTCTCCGCCTCGATGGGCTGGGAATTTAGCCTTCCGGAGCCGCCGAAGCGCTGGTCGTCGGAGTTGAATATCTCCACATAGGTCCCCTTCCGGGGCACGCCCACCCGGTACTCCTCAAAGGTCTCCGGCACCATGCACAGAAGGCATATGAGGTCCTCCGTGGGCTTGTTCCCGTGGCGAATAAACGTGAGTATCGACTGCTTCGCGTCGTCCGCGTCCAGCCACTCAAATCCCTCCCAGGAGAAATTCTTCTGCCACAGGGCCTTCTCCCGCAAAAAGAGGTTATTGAGGGCCTTTATATACTCGTGGTGCTTACGGTGGGCGTCGTAGTCAAGAAGGAACCACTCCAGCCCCTCATAGTATCTCCACTCAATAAACTGCGCAAGCTCGCTCCCCATGAAATTGTGCTTCGCGCCGGAGTGGGTCATCTGGTAAAGCGCCAGCGCCCTCAGCCCCGCGAACTGCCGCCAGTAGTCCCCCGGCATCTTCCCTATGAGGGACGCCTTTCCGTGGACCACCTCGTCGTGGCTGAGCGCCAAAATGAAATTCTCGTTGAAGGCGTACATCATGGAGAAGGTCAGCCCCCCGTGGCACCCGGGCCTGTAGGGGAAGTCCGTCTTCATGTAATTCAGCGTGTCGTGCATCCAGCCCATGTCCCACTTGTAGTGGAAGCCCAAGCCCCCCTTTTCCGGCGGGTATGTGACCAGGGGCCAGGCGGTGGACTCCTCCGCTATCATCATAACGTCCGGGAACGCCTGTCCGATGGTGGTGTTGACCTTCTGGATGAGGGCGATGGAGTCGTAGTCCTTCTCCGTCCCGTCGGCGGCGAATTTCTTAAGTCCCGGGTCATCGATTCCGAAGTTTAAGTAGAGCATACTTGTTACTCCGTCCACCCTTATGCCGTCGGCGTGGTATGTATTGACCCAGTAATACGCATTGGAGAGGAGGAAGCTCCTCACCTGCCCGCGCTTAAGGTCGAATTTATATGTCCCCCACTGGGGATGCGAGCCGCCGTCGTAAAGGGGCTCGCCCACAAAATTACCTATCCCGTGGGCGTCCCGGCAGAAGTGGGCCGGGGCCCAGTCGAGTATTATACCAAGTCCCGCGTTGTGGGCGGCGTTTACAAACGCCGCGAACCCCGTGGGGTCCCCGTACCGCGCCGTGGGGGCGTAGTATCCGGTGATCTGATACCCCCAGGAGCCGTCGAAGGGGTGCTCCATCACGGGCATGAGCTCCAGGTGCGTGTAGCCCATCTCCACGGCGTAGGGCACCAGCGTCTCGGCAAGCTCGCCGTAGCCCAGCATGGACCCGTCCTCGTGCCTGCGCCAGGAGCCCAGGTGCACCTCGTAAATATTCAGGGGCTTTGACCTTGTCTGGCGTCTGGGGCGGTTTTTCATCCATTTGTCGTCGGTCCACTTTATTGAGCGCACGTCCCACAGCCGTGAGGCCGTCTCCGGCGGGCACTCGCAGAAAAAGCCGTATGGGTCCGCCTTGAAAAGAAGCTCCCCGGACTTTGACTCCACCACATATTTGTAGCTGTCGCCCTCGTGAAGCCCCGGCATGAATATGTGCCAGACCCCCTCGTCCCCGGTGGGCTCCATGAAGTACCTGTCCGGCGCCCAGTCGCAGAAGGAGCCTGTCAGCCGCACCGACCTCGCCCCCGGCGCCCAGAGGTTGAAGGCCCAGCCGCTCTCGCCGTTCTCCACGGCGGGGTGCGCCCCGAACACGTCAAAGGCCCGCGTCCAGGTGCCCTCGGCAAATTCCCAGGCCTCGTCGTTGGAAAGAAATTTTGTATCCATCATTATACACCCTTATATATTTATGTATGTCCGGCGGAGGCGGGCCGCGATATACATACCTCCCCCATGGCGGCGTACCGCCTTTGAAGTATTATATCACCCCCGGTTTGATTTGTCCACCGTTTTCCAACGCTTTTGACCCGATGGTTTAGTTATTTTTTATGTAATTGACATAAAATGCCCCCGGATTTTGCAAATGTTGCACAAAGCGCCGCCTCCCGCCTCGACTTTAAAGGGCAAAAGGTAAATAATTTATTCACGAAAGGTTATTCGTTCCTTCACAAAATCAGTGAAATTATTCTCTATAATGGCATTATTCCAGTAAAGTGAGGTAATTTCCATGAAAAAGCTTATCGCCTGTCTCATATCGGCGTCTCTCCTTCTCGCCCTCGCCTCCTGCGGGGAAAAATCTCCCGGCCCGGCGCCCGGCGGCGCTGACGACGACGGCGTCGCTGACGGCAGCGTTGACGACGGCAGTATTGACGACAACGGTGTTGACAACGACAGCGTTGACGACGGCATTGACGGCGGCGGCGTTGACGTCGACGGCAGTATAGTGGAGGGCGAGGACGTCGACGGCATCAGGCTCCTTCTCTCCGACGACGGCGTTCAGGTCTCCGGCGGGGACCTTCCGGAGGGCGCCGTGTACACCGACAGCGACATCGTGTACTATGAGTCCGGTCACGACTTCACCTACGGAGAGGGCACGTCGGAGGACGAGCACTCCGCCGAGGAGGCCGCCGCCCACACGGTGGTGCACATAACCGCCCCGGGGACATATGTGCTCTCGGGAAAGCTCTCCGCCGGGCAGATAGCCGTGGACCTGGGCGATGGGGCGGAGGACGACCCGGAGGCAGTGGTGACGCTGGTGCTTAACGGCGTCGACATCACCTGCACCGTGGCCCCCGCCATAATTTTTTACAATGTCTACGAGTGCGGGGACAAGGACTCCCCCCAAAGCGAGGTGGACACCTCCGCAGCCGGGGCCAACATCCATATCGCCGACGGAAGCCGGAACAGCGTAAGCGGCTCCTATGTGGCGAAGATCTACAAGTCCGTGGAGCTCTCCGAGGACGGGAAGAGCGTCCTTGACAGCAAGAAGCTCCACAAATACGACGGGGCTGTCTACTCAAAAATGAGCATGAACGTGGACGGTGCCGACGGCGTCCTGCGGATAGAGGCGGAGAACGAGGGGCTTGACTCCGAGCTCCACCTGACGATAAACGGCGGCGTCATAAGCATAAGCTCCGGCAACGACGGCATAAACACCAACGAGGACGGCGTGTCCGTCACCACCATAAACGGCGGGAGCCTGACAGTGACCGTCAACGGCTCCACGGGTGAGGGCGACGGCATTGACTCCAACGGCTGGCTTGTCATAAACGGCGGAGTGGTCCGCGCCTACGCCTGCCCCTTCTCCGGTGACGCGGGGATAGACTCCGACATGGGCATCATCATAAACGGCGGCGAGGTCACCGCCACGGGAAATATGCTGGACGCCATTGACGCCTCCTCCACCCAGGGGTATGTGATTTTCAACCTCCAGGGAGAGGGCGGCGCGCTCCTGACGCTGAAGGACGCCGGCGGGGAGCCTGTCATGGACGCCCCCACCGCAAACGATTACTCGATCCTCATTGTCTCCTCCCCCGCCATATCCGAGGGGCTCTACGCCCTCTATGACGGCGGGACGCTTCTGGGCTCCGCCCAGCCCGGCGGCGGGGACATGGGCCGGGGCCCGGGATTCCACGGCGGAGGGCGCTTCCCCGGCGACGGGGAGCCTCCGGTGAGGCCGGGGGATGAAAACCCGCCGGAGGACGGCGAGTTCCCCAGGCGCCCCGGTATGCCCGAGGGCGGAGGCGCCCCGGACGTGCCGGAGGACGGCGAGCCCCCCGAGCAGCCGGAGGAGGGCGAGCCCCCGGAGTGGACCCTTCCCACGCCACCCGAGGGCGATTACCATACGACCGGGGAGGGCGCCTCCCGGGGCGAGGAGATCTGATCCCGGGGATTCACAGCAGGAGTATGATTTTCCATATTTAAGCTCTAAACCCGTGACAGAGCGGGAATGGTATGATATAATTAATGCCGTCGGCGGGACCTCCCTCCGGCGGCAGATTTCAATTTGAGCAAGGGAAAGGAGTTTAGCGTCATGAGCACCACCCGGGAAAAATACCTTCTCGCCCTGGACCAAGGCACAACCAGCTCCCGCGCCATACTTTTCGACACCCGGCAGAACATCATCGGCGTCGCCCAGAGGGAGTTCCGCCAGCTCTTCCCCCAAAACGGCTGGGTCGAGCACGACCCCATGGAGATATGGCAGACCCAGAGGGCCGTCATGGAGCAGGTGGTGTCGGAGGCCATGGTGGACCCCTCCGACATCGCCGCCATCGGCATAACGAATCAGCGGGAGACAACGATACTCTGGGACAGGCAGACGGGAAAGCCGATATACAACGCCATCGTCTGGCAGTGCCGCAGGACCGCGGACATAGTGGAAAAGCTCGTCGCCGACGGGCTTTCCCCCCACATCAAAGCCGTCACCGGGCTTGTGCCCGACGCATACTTCTCCGCCACTAAGATTAAGTGGATACTTGACCGCGTCCCCGGGGCCAGGGACCGGGCAAGGCGCGGAGAGATACTCTTCGGCACGGTGGACACCTGGCTTCTCTGGAACCTCACGGGCGGCGCGGTCCACGCCACCGACGTGACAAACGCCAGCCGCACCATGCTCTACGACATACATAAGCTCTCCTGGGACGACACTCTGCTCCGCGCCCTCGACATCCCCCGGGAGATCCTGCCGGAGGTCCGCTCCGGGAGCGAGATATACGGCTATGCATCCCTTGGCGGCGTAAATGTCCCCGTCGCGGGCATCGCCGGGGACCAGCAGGCGGCGCTTTTCGGGCAGGGCTGCTTTGACGCCGGGGAGGCGAAGAACACCTACGGGACAGGGTGCTTCCTCCTCATGAACACCGGGGACAGGCCCTTTGAGAGCAAAAACGGCCTTGTCACCACCATCGCCTCCGCCGCCGGAGGGCACGTCACCTACGCCCTTGAGGGCAGCGTCTTTGTGGGCGGCGCGGTGATACAGTGGCTCCGGGACGAGCTTCGGATAATCACCGACGCCCGGGAGGCGGAGACTTTGGCCCTCAAGGTCCCGGACAACGGCGGGGTGTACCTCGTTCCGGCCTTCACGGGCCTTGGCGCGCCCCACTGGGATATGTACGCCCGCGGGGCGATAGTGGGCATCACCCGCGCCACCACAAGGGAGCACATCGTCCGGGCGGCCCAGGAGTCCATAGCCTACCAGGTCGCGGACCTTCTCTCCGCCATGGAGGCCGACACGGGCATCCAAATCGACGCCCTCCGGGCCGACGGCGGAGCCAGCCGCGACAGGTTCCTCATGCAGTTTGAGGCGGACATAATAAATAAGCCCGTCCGCCGTCCGGTGATACGGGAGACCACGGCCCTTGGCGCGGCGTACCTCGCGGGGCTCGGCGTGGGTCTCTGGAGCTCCCCCGGGGAGCTTAAGAGCCTCTGGCGGATGGACGCCCAGTTCACCCCCGCCCTTCTTGAAAACGAGCGCGGAAGGCTCCTCTCTGACTGGCACAGGGCCGTGTCCCGGAGCCTGGGCTGGGCAAAGTAGGCTCATTTATCCCCCGTCATCGGCGGCTTTTTTCTCCGCAGGGCTATC
This sequence comes from uncultured Oscillospiraceae bacterium, assembly GCA_947630755.1. Classification (GTDB taxonomy): domain Bacteria; phylum Bacillota; class Clostridia; order Oscillospirales; family Oscillospiraceae; genus RUG626. Next base: position 131,309 of record CANRIU010000001.1, read on the forward strand.
TCCCCGTGGAGGTACTCCAGCGCGTCGGAGAGGCCCCCCAGCCGGTCAATGAGGCCGGACTCCACCGCCTCCTCGCCGTAAATCACAGTTCCCACGTCGGCGGCAAGCTCCCCGGTCCTCATCATAAGCTCGGTGAACCTCTCCCGGGATATGCGGGAGTTGTCCGTGACGAAGCGGACGATGCGCTCCTGTATCTTGCCGAAGTAGTTGTATGTCTGGGGCACGCCTATGACCACCCCCGTGAGGCGCACCGGGTGGATGGTCATGGCCGCCGACGGGGCGATCATGCTCATCTTCGCCGCCACCGCCAAGGGCACGCCGATGGAGTGCCCGCCCCCCAGCACCAGCGACACCGTGGGCTTGCTCATCCCGGCTATGAGCTCCGCTATGGCGAGCCCCGCCTCCACGTCGCCCCCCTGGGTGTTGAGGAGTATCAAAAGCCCGTCAATATCCGGCGACTCCTCTATCGCCGCAAGCTGCGGCATGACGTGCTCGTATTTCGTGGTCTTGTTGTCCGAGGGCAGCAGCTGGTGGCCCTCTATCTGCCCCACTATGGTGAGGCAGTGGATGTTCCCCCGGTCCGACCGGACCGTGGCTGAGCCCATGTCCTGGATCTGCTCCTTCTGGTATATGTCCTCCGGCTTTTTCGCCGCCGTGCTTTCGTTTTCAGGCATAAAAATTCCCCCTTCGGGTATTCTGCCCGGAGGGGGATGTTTTATTCCATGTCACTTTGCGTCGTAAACGGCCTTCATGGCCTTGTAGGTCATGTAGCAGTCGTACTTTGCCGTGAGCTCATAGGGCGAGTGCATGGATATTACCGGGGTCCCGGCGTCCACGGTGTCGATGTTGCGGTTGCCCAGGTACCCCGCGACGGTGCCGCCGCCGCCCTCGTCCACCTTTCCCAGCTCCGCGTACTGCCAGGTAACGCCGTTCTCCGCGAAAACGCCCCGCAGCCAGCCCATGAGCTCCGCCCCCGCGTCGTTGGAGCCGGACTTGCCGCCCTTCCCGGTGAATTTGGATATGCCCACGCCGTAGTTGAGCTTCGCGCTGTTGCGGTAATCGAACACCTCGGGCCAGCTGGGGTCAAAGGCGGCGGAGACATCGGCGGAGATGCACACGGACCTCTCGTAGCAGTGGTCCAGCTTCACGCCCTGCTTGTCGCAAAGGTCCCCCATGAAGCAGTCAAACGCCCGGGATACCATGCCCGTGGCCCCGACGGAGCCTATCTCCTCCTTGTCGGCGAGGATGCACACCGCCGTCTTTTGGGGGTCCAATGTCTCATATATGGCCTCGAGCTCCGCGAAGGCGCATACTCTGTCGTCCTGACCGTAGCCCGCGATGAGCGAGCGGTCAAGCCCGGACTCCCTCACGGGCATATTCGGCACGGCCTCCAGCTCCGCGGAGAGGAAGTCCTCCTCGGTGATGCCGTACTTGTCGAAAAGAAGCTTCATCACGCCCAGCTTCACCCGCTCGCCGCCGTCCTCCCCTTTAAGGGGATGCGAGCCCACGATTATGTTAAGCTTCTCCCCCGGGATGGCCTTTGCCAGGGGCTGGTCGGACTGTTTGTAGCCAAGATGGGGCAGAAGGTCGGCAATGACGAACACCGGGTCGCCGGGGTCCGCGCCGATGTTCACTGTGACGGTGCGGCTGTCAGCCATGGCCACCACGCCGTGGAGCTCCAGGGGGATGTTCACCCACTGGTACTTGCGTATTCCGCCGTAGTAGTGGGTCTTCAGGTACGCCACCTCGTGGTACTCGTAGAGCGGGAGCTGCTTCAGGTCAAGGCGCGGGGAGTCGATGTGGGCGGCGCATATGTGGGCGCCCTCGGAGAGGCTGTCCCGGCCTATGACGGCGAGAAGTATCATCTTCCCGTGGATAACCCGGTATACCCTGTCGCCGGGCTTTAAGGGCAGGTCCCTGTCAAACTCCGTAAAGCCGTGCTCCCGCGCCAGTCTCGCGGCCTCGGCGGCGGCGAGGCGCTCCGTCCGCGCCGCGGACAAAAACGCCATATATTTGGCACAGTACTCCTCCGCAAGCGCCGCCTCCCCGTCGCTTATGGAGTCGTGGATGTGGCTCTGCCTGTAAAAAAGTTGGTCACGCAGTTCCATTATTTGATGTACCTCCTGAAAAACTCCCGGCAATATTCAAAAAAGCTCTCTCTGTCCGGGAAATTGTTTACTATTTTATGCCTGCAAAGGCTCTCAAAGTATTCGTCCGTTTTCTGTATGCCCACTCTGTCCCCCGCCCGGTCGGCGGCGATGCCGTCCCTGCCCATTATCCGGGCAAGGCGCTCATTTTTCGGCGCGGTGACGAATACCGTATCATCGCAAAGCCCCGAAAGCCCGCTGGCGAAAAGCTCCACAGCGTCGATAACGGCAAGCCGCGCGCCCCCCGCCCGGTCGGCGGCGATGCTCCGCTCCACATGGCGGCATATGGCCGGGTGGGTCACGGCGTTCAGCCGCAAAAGCTCCTTTTCATCGGAGAAGGCCCGGGCCGCCAGCTTTCTCCTGTTCAGCGTCCCTCCCTCCACCGTGCCGGGGAAGGCGTCCTCTATGGCGTCAAGGAGCGCCCTGTCGGTCACGAGGAGCTGCGCGTATATCCTGTCGCAGTCATAGACTGACGCCCCCAGGTCCGCCGCCGCCTCGAGGGCCGTGGTCTTGCCCGCGCCCGAGGGTCCGGTGAGGCCAATGACAATCATTCTATCACCATCCCGGGTATCTTTTCAAGCTCTTTTTTCAATATGGCGCCGCTTCTGACTATTCTCGCCCTCTCCCCCGTCAGGTCCAGCACCGTGGAGGGCACTCCCCCGCGGCACACGCCTCCGTCCACCACGCAGTCGATGCGCCCGGAGAAGATCTCAAACGCCTGTGCCCCGCTGACAGCCGGGGCCTCGCCGGACAGGTTGGCACTTGTCCCGGTGAGGGGGAGCCCCGTGAGCCGCAAAAGCTCAAGAGCCGCCGGGTCGTCGGGCACCCGTATCCCCACGCCCTCTCCCCCGGCGGTCACGGCGTCGGGCACGCACTCCCGGCGTCTTAAAATAAGCGTCAGCGGCCCGGGCCAGAAGCGGCTCAGCGCCCGGGCGGCGTCTGTCACATGGCAGAAGCGCTCCGCGTCGTCTATGCTCGATACGAATATGCTCACGGGCTTGTTCTCCGGCCTTCCCTTGGCGGCGAATATCTTATGTATCGCCCTCTCGTCCAGGGCGTTCGCCGCAAGGCCGTAGACTGTCTCCGTGGGGACCGCGGCGACGCCGCCGGAGAGTATTATCCCGGCGGCCCTGCCGATTTGCTCCGGAGTGAGCAGCAGGGTGTTCATTCCGTCTCCTCCCCTCTGAGGCGCCTTGCCTGGTCCGCCGTTATAAGAGCGTCAATAAGCTCGTCCAGCGCCCCGTTCATAACGGCGTCTATTTTATATAATGTAAGATTTATCCTGTGGTCCGTCACCCTGCCCTGGGGGAAGTTGTAGGTCCGTATCCTCTCCGAGCGGTCGCCGGAGCCCACCTGGCTGCGGCGCTGGGCGGCGACGTCGGCGTCCCGCCTGCGCCTCTCGGCGTCGGCAAGGCGTGAGGCCAGTATCTTCATCGCCCTGTCCTTGTTCTTATACTGGCTGCGCTCGTCCTGGCACTCCACCACCGTGCCCGTGGGTATGTGGGTAATGCGTATGGCGGATTCGGTCTTGTTCACCTTCTGTCCGCCGGCTCCGGTGGAGCGGAAGGTATCTATCTGAAGGTCCGCGGGGTTCAGCTCAAACTCCAGCTCATCCAGCTCCGGCAGGACCGCCACGGTGGCTGCGCTGGTCTGGATGCGCCCGGAGGACTCCGTCACCGGGACACGCTGGACCCGGTGGACGCCGGACTCGTACTTTAAGCGCGAGTAGGCCCCCTCGCCCTCGATTATCAGGCTCATCTCCTTTATCCCGCCAAGCTCCGTCTCGTTAATATAGGCTATCTCGGTGGTCCAGCCCCGGGCCTCGGCGTACATGGAGTACATCCTGTACAGATCCGCCGCAAAAAGGGCGGACTCCTCCCCGCCCACCCCGGCGCGTATCTCGATTATCACGTTTCTGGAGTCGTTGGGGTCCTTCGGCAGAAGGAGCACGCGAAGCCTCCCCTCGGCCTCCTCCAGCCCCGCCCGGGCCTTCTCCAGCTCCTCCCGGGCCATATACCCCAGCTCCGGGTCGTATATCAGCGCCTCCGCGTCCCTCAC
>CANRIU010000002.1 GCA_947630755.1 uncultured Oscillospiraceae bacterium
TTCTTGTCTACTTCTTTCACCGCTAAAGCTTTTTTCTTCCCCCGGCATAGCCGGGGGTTTACTTTGCTGCACGCAATGAAAAAAATCCCGCGGAGCACCGAATCTCGGTGTGCCGCGGAATTTTTTTATGTCGGCTGCTATTAAAACTTTTCAAGCTCCTCCGCCAACGCCGGGGGCATGCTTCTCGGTCCGCGGACCGCGTGGACGCCGAACTTTGCCAGCACCGCGCTGTCCGCCGTGACGCCGTCGTATCTTGCAAGGACGCGAAGGCGCATCTGGCAGCTCATGCTCACGTTCTCGTCCCGGTACTCCCGGGGGATGCTGTCCTCAAGGACAACGCACTTATATCTCACGGCCCTGACCGGGGCGACGACATAGATGTACACCGTGTCCCCGGCGCGGATGCCCCGGCCCTGCTTCCAGTAGATGGTGTCGTCTCCGCTCTCGGCAAGGCCCTCCTCGATGTCGTAATAGGCCGGGTTTGCGGGGATGAGCCAGCTCGTTATCCGCGCCCCCCTGCGGCCCTTCCCGCCGGAGGTGAGCGACCAGCTTAAGTCGATGAGGCTTTTCACATCCCCCATCTCCACCGTCCCGTCAAGCAGCACCGAGATCCACTCCGAGTGGCTCATGTGGTATGCCGGGAAGATCCCGGCGCCGTCCCGGAGGGAACCGGAGAGTATGGGGTCGCACTTGAGGTTTACGATGCTCACGTCTCCCCCGCCGGGCAGCCCCAGCTTTCTCGCCGGGATCACCATAAAGAGGGCGAACCACTTCCCCGTGCCGCCGTGGCGGAGCACAAGGGAGTCCGGCGAGGAGGCGAATGGGTTGTCCGGGGTGACGCCGTAGCTCTCCTCCGCCCATTTTACTATCTCATCTCGAAAATCAGCCATGGCCTGCACCCCTGGAATAGCTCGGGGCGTATTTTGCCGCCGCCAGAATAGCCTCCTCCATGCTCACGGCGCTGGCGGAGCCGCTTCCCGCCGCGTCAAAGGCCGTGCCGTGGTCCACGGAGGTGCGCAAAATCGGCATCCCCAGCGTCAGGGATATGGTGCGGTAAAAATCCACGGTCTTTGCCGCGATGTGCCCCTGGTCGTGGTACAGCGACAGGACCGCCCGGTATTTCCCCTGAAGCGCCTGCCAAAATACGCTGTCCGCGCCGACGGGGCCCTCCGCCTCATACCCGAGGCCGCGGAGCTCCTCCACCGCCGGGGCGACCTCCCGGACCTCCTCGTCGCCGAACAGGCCGTGCTCGCCGCAGTGCGGGTTGAGCCCCGCCACGGCGAAGGGGCCGCCCTTCACGCCAAGGCGCTCAAGCTCCCTCTCGCAGCGGATAACATAGTCAACTATCCTCTCACGCCTCACGCCGTCTATGGCATCCCGGAGGGAGAGGTGTCGGGTGAGGAAAAATACCCGCAGCGAGCGGACCTCGAACATGGTCAGCGGGTCCGGCGTCCCGGTGAGGGCGCCGAATATCTCCGTGTGCCCGATGTACGGGACGCCCCCGGCGCGAAGGGACTCCTTGTTTATCGGCGTCGTCGCCGCGGCAAGGGCGCGCCCGGAGAGACACAGGTCCACCCCGGCGGCTATGTACTCGTATGCCGCCCTGCCGCACATCCCCGACACCTCTCCCACGCGGAAGCTGTCCATGTCCACATTTTTAAGATCCATCACATTCACGGCTCCCGGGCGGTAGTCGCCGTCGGCGGGATCGGTGATAAGCTTTATCTCCGCCCGGGGCATTTTCGGGTAACGGAGAGCCCGTTCCAGCACCCGGGCGTCGCCCAGGCAGACACATTTTGCCGCGTCGTTCACCGTCTGCCCGCTGAGGGCGCGGATAACTATCTCCGGGCCCACCCCGGCGGGGTCGCCCATCGGCACAGCTATTATCGGTCTGTCCATTTATCCTCCTCTCCGGGAAGGCGCTCAGCCGGCTATCCAGGGGTAAACAACTCCGTAAAAGTCAAGCTCGCCTTCATCATTTAAGTACGGTTTTGCCTTGAGGATGTTCTCCTCCGCCTTTCCACTCTCTATGCAGCGATAAAGGGCTTCGCCGTGTTTTTCCATCCAATCCTCATTGTATTTATACTTAGTGAGCTCCCTCTCCCAATAGTTGTCTACATCCTTCCTCACGAAATCGTAGAAGGTGTCCCAGGTATATCCCATTGCGGCAAGAAATTCATCATCAGACAGGACCTCGCCACTGGAGATGGAGAAATTGTAATACAAATTCGATCTGGTCTGACTTTCAGAAGGATGAACTCCGAAAACATACAGGGAGAGCAAATCATCCTTTACACCGTAGGAGTAATCAATTTGATCCATATAGCTTGAGTTTCTCCAAACGTATTTAAGTGTCCCTTCGTGATTGGTGAGCATATATTTTTCATCATAGAATTTATTCCATATCGCTTCATTTGCCGCCCTGGCTGATTCAGTATCAAAGTTTACCTTTGGTATCCTATAAGTGAAATGCGTCTCCTCGTCCTGGTTATATTCGCCTACATATAAGTAGGCAAGCCTCACAAGCTCCTGCGGCAGCATGATTGGGTCGAGGGAGAGGCGCTTGCCCGCCTCTACCTTAATGGAGGCTGTGGTGAAGTCCATGTATCCCTCGGCGCTTACGGTGAGGGTGTAGTCGTCAGGGGCAACCTTCTCAAAGTAAAATGCGCCGTTTAAGTCAGCTTCAACCGTCACCGTATCGCCGTCGCTCAAAGGCAGGGTGACTGTGGCGCCGGGTATGGCCTCTCCGGTCTCGGCGTCAACAACTGTCCCGTCGATCTCACCGTAGCCAACGACAATGTCCTCGGCCTTACTGCCTGTGGAGATAAGGTCCACCGTGGTGCCAAGCTCAAACCTGTCCTTCCCCTGCTTTCCCCTGGCGAGGATCCCGTAAATGCCGATGGGGACGCTCGCCTCGTAGCGGCCGTTCTCGTCGGTTGTCAGGGTCTCCTCCTCGGCAAAGTCGTGGTCAAGCCAGCGGTAGAGCGTGACCTCAACATCCGGCACGCCGTCGCCATCTGATGTCACCACGCGGCCGGACAGCGTGGCGTCGTAGTCATAGCACCTCTCAATGGAATCTACCCGCACATAGAAATTCATCGGCGCTGTTGAGATCTGTTCGTGGTAGCTCTCCAGTGCGTCGTTTGTCATTTCCTCGAGCTCCTTTGGCGAGGCGTCCTCCACGGTGTTAAAGACCTCCCGCAGGGCGTCCTCACCGATTTCAATGGACTCATCCGCTGTGTCTGCTGTCGCCGCCTCGCCGAGGGTGCCAAGGCCCCCGTCCTCCCGTTCGGTGGACATTACTCTTGACAGGCGGTCGATGGTCATGGCGGCAACTCCGGAATTGAGGGACTGACTGCATCCTATGACCGCCGACGCGCCGTGGTTAATGAGGAAATCCCTGAACCTTGCGTCGGAGTAGGCGTAGCACACGATGAAAAAGATGATGGTGTTGTCAAAAGTCTTATCCCGGAGGGTGCTCATGAAGTAATTTGACGAGCCGAGGACACGAAATTCCACGCTCCTGTCCTTTCCCTCCCCTTTTACCGTGAGGTCGTACACGATTTTCGTGTTGTCCGGCGCGAGAATATCCCCGGTCTTTTCGTCATATACGGCAGGGGTCCAGCAGTCGGGAAGCGGACCGTCCCCATCGTCTCTGTTGTAAAATTTGATCGTATCAGTAACGTCCTTTTCGTAGGCAAGACGCATAAAGAGCATCGTGGAGCCGTCACTCCGTATAAGGGTGGAGCCGTGGGTGATGAAAAACAGCATCCCGCAGTCGGCGTAGTCCCCGGAATAGATGAGGTCTCTGGCGTCGGCGCCCTTGAAAACAGTAAACTGCGCGTCCATGGCCCGGGCCATTTCCTTCTCCTGCTTTTCATAGTAGGGCCCGTAGGAGTCTATGGTCGCGTCGTTGGTGCTGGGGCATATGTGAAAGATTTTAGAGTTTGTCACACCGTCCGTCCCGCGAAGTACGGTCGTGTCGAGATCCATCCCGTCCTGCCAGTCGTTGAATGCGCTCTGGGGCTTTGTAAAGCCAAGGGTATCCATCCTGTCCGGGTCGGTCCTGTCAAGGCCGTAGCTCCCGGTGAGGCCGTCCGTTGTCAGGTAAATCACGCTGCCGTTGTTCACCGCCGCCGCCTCGACGCGCTCGTCCTCCTCAAGGTGCTCCGCCACGGCGTCCAGCGCCTCATCGGAGTAGGGGTCCTCAAAGCCGCTGTCCATGATGAAGCTCCCGAGGTCATTTGCCACCTGTGTCAGGTTCTCCACCACCGTGTCGTCCAACGCGGGCGTGACATAGTAGTTCACCGTCAGGCTCTCGGCGCTGCCGGAGCGGGCGACAAGGCTGTACATCCCCTCGTCGGAGACATCCAGCGCCACATCAGATACGAACCTGCCGGAGCCGTCGTTTTCGAAGTACTCCACCTCCTCGCCGTAGTTATTAAAAACCGCTACGTCCTCCGTGACGCTCTCATCGCACAGTACGGTGATGGTCACATACATTTCCTCCGTGCCGCACACAAATGTGTCCTCGGATAAAAGAAGCGTCAAGCCGCTCTCCGCTGGCTTTTCTCCCAGCTTCTCCATTACCGCCTCCGGGTCCGGCTTCTCCTCCCCGCCGAAGAGCCTGTCAAGGCCCAGCGTCCAGTCGATTTGACCGCTCCCCTCCTTTTTAGCGCAGCCCGCGAGCAATGACAGTATCATTGCCGCCGCCAAAACAAGTGTCACCATTCTTCTTTTCATCTTAACTTCCTCCAAAGAGCTTATTATCCGCTCTTCACCTCTATGGAAATTATAGTTTTTCCAATTCATTGTGTCAAGGGGATTAGAAAAAATGACATAATGCGGCTTGCTTTTTTGATTTAAGGCTGTATAATTAAATCGTCACGGAAATTTACCGGGACAGTGAATCAAAGCCGATCGGAGCCGGGGAAATGACAGCGGAAGTTAAAAATAAAGAGCTTTTTGAGTCCATGCCCATCGCCAGGGCCGTGAACACCATGGCGATACCGACAGTGATAAGCCAGCTTATAGTGCTCATCTACAACATCGCCGACACGTTTTTTATCGGTCGGACGGGCAACCCCTTCATGGTGGGAGGGGCGTCGCTTATCCTTCCGGTTTTCAACATCTGCCTCTCCATCTCCGGCCTTGCGGGGATAGGCGGCGGCGCACTTGTCTCGCGGCTTCTTGGCAGGAACCGTGAGGATGAGGCCCGCAGGGTTTGCAGCTTCAGCATTTATCTCTCCCTGCTCACTGCCGGGGTGTTCTCCCTGTCGGCCCTTATTTTCATGTCGCCCCTTATGAACCTTCTCGGCGCGGATGCCGACACCTACGGCTACGCCTCGTCCTACGCGTTTTTCGTCATTGTCTGCGGCGGCGTGCCGACGGTCTTGTCAAATACTCTTGCCGCGCTTTTGAGGTCGGTAGGAGAGTCGAAAAAGGCCGGCTTCGGCATCACCATGGGAGGGCTTATCAATATCGGCCTTGACCCTTTGTTCATGTTCGTGCTCCTGCCGGAGGGAAAGGAGATAATCGGCGCCGGAGTGGCGACCTGCCTTTCAAATATCCTCGCCTGCGGCTACTTCATAATCACAATTTTGCGGATGAGCGACAACCCTGTGCTGCGCCTCACCTCCCCCACGGACATCCCGGAGCGGGAGAGCATCCGGGGAGTGTTCTCCGTGGGCCTTCCCTCGGCGATAAGCACGCTGCTCTTTGACCTTGATTACGTTGTCATTGACAGACTGATGAGCGGCTACTCCGGGCAGGCCCTCGCCGCCGTGGGAATCGTCCTCAAGGCCGAGCGGCTGCCCCTCAACGTCGGCGTGGGCATCTGCCAGGGAATGACGCCCATAATCGCCTACAACTTCTCCGCGAGGAACCTGGGCAGGATGAACGGCGCGAAGCGCTACTCCATGCTTCTGGGGCTTGTGTGTGCCGCGGCGAGCATAGCGCTCTATGAGCTTTTCGCCGGGCAGATAATCGGCATCTTCATCGACGACGCGGAGACCGTGCGCCTCGGCACCGGATTTTTGCGGGCGAGGGTCCTGGCGACGCCCCTTATGTTCCTGAGCTTCTTCCACGTCCACCTGTTCAACGGCTTCGGGAAGGGCGGCTACGCCCTGTTCCTCGGCGTGACAAGGTGGCTTGTGTTCAACATCCCGATGCTGTTCATCCTCAATCACTTCTTCCAGATAAACGGCATCGTCTTCTCTCAGCTTGCCGCGGACACCCTCACCGTCGCCCTGTCCTTCTTCGTGTACAGGAGCTACGAAAAACATCATTTAATGGGCTCCTCCGATGAAGCCTGAAAAAGCCCCAACAATTTATCGCGTACAAGTAAGGACCTCCGGTTAGCCGGAGGTCCTGTCTTAAAATTATTTTAATAGTTTCGGCTTATGAACTCCATCTCGTCTACGCCGGACTCTTTGTTTAAATAAAGCGCCAGATAGAAAAAGTAGCCGGAGAGGATATTCGCAAGGTCCAGAAGCCGCGGCTCCGCGCTGTTCCCCGCCCTGATGTGGCGGTAGATAAGCCTCACCAGCTCCTTGGACTGGACCCGGAGCACATGGGCGACGCAGGCCGCCTCGCAGCCCTGAGTAAGCACAAAACGCCTGCATCTGTCGCCGCAGCTCTCCCGGAGCCTGCCGGAGGCGGCAAGAAGGCGCTCCTTCTCCCCCTCCGTCACCTTCAGCGGCGTGCGCAGGGAGGGATTTAAGTGGTAAATAAGCTCACACACCCACAAAAGCTCCTCTTTTATGGTCTCGTTCTCGACCATGGCCCGGAGAAGCCCGGTGAGGCTCGCCATCTTGTCGGTCATCAGCTCAAAGTCGCACCGAAGGTCGTCGGACCCGTCGGATAAAAAGGGGTACGCCTCATAGGGACTTCTATATATTTCCATTTCCTTCCTCCAGTCTCTCCCATCTCTCCCGGGAGGCCCGCATATAGCCCGGCACATCCATGCCAAATACGCGGCTGAGCTTTTTAAGGTCAAGTCCCTCCGCCGGGCCGAAGTAGACGCTCCGCCCTCCGTCCATCAGGAGCACCGTGTCCGCGAAGGCGAGGGCGAGGTCGAGGTCGTGGAAAACCCCCACCGCCGCCCTGCCGGGCATGGAGGTCCAGCGCCGCAGCTCCTCCACAAGCTCCGTCTGGTATCTGAGGTCCAGATGGTTTGTGGGCTCGTCGAGGAGTATGACTTTTGGTTCCTGGGCGAAGGTCCTCGCCAGAAGCACCCGCTGGAGCTGCCCGCCGGACAATTTCGTTATCGGCCTGTCCCTCTCGTCCCAGAGGCCCAGGGCGTGGAGCTGTTCCTCCGCCGCCTGGATGTCCCGGGCTGAGTGGGAGGCGAAAAGGTTTCTTTCCATGTGGACGTACCTGCCCATCAGCACCGTCTCCATGACAGTGTAGGTAAAGGAGATCTCGCCCATCTGGGGCATCAGTGCCATAAGGCGCCCCCTCTCCCTGGCGGAGAGCCGTTCTGTCCCCTGCCCGTCAACACTGACAGAGCCGCTATGGGGCAGGATCCCCATCAGCGCGCGCAGGAGCGTGGTCTTCCCGCAGCCGTTTGGGCCCAGAATAACAAGCCTCCCGCCCTCCGGGACCGAGAAGGAGACATCCCGCACCACCATCTCCCCGCCGTAGCCGCAGGAGATATTATCCGTCACGAGCATGTCACCGCCCCCTTCCCCGGAAAAATACATACAGGAAAAACGGCGCGCCGAGTAGCGCCGTCACCGCCCCCACGGGTATCTCCCTCGGGGAGGCTATCGTCCGTGACGCCAGGTCGCACAGCACCATGAAGCTCCCGCCCAGGACCGCTCCCGCCGGGATGGAGCGCCCGTGCCCAGCGCCGAAAATTCTCCTCGCCACATGAGGAGCCACCAGGTCGATAAAGCCGATTATCCCGGAAAAGGCCACGGCGGAGCCTGTCAGCACAGCCACCACGGCAATGAGTGACCGCTTTATCCTCCTGGGGTCAACGCCCATCGCCTGTGCCTGCTCGTCGCCGAAGGTGAGGATGTCCAGCTCCCTTGCGCGGAGCATGAAAAATCCGAGGCACACCAGCAGCACAGGCCCCAGCACCGCCGGACCGCGCCAGCCCCTGGCTGAGAAGCTCCCCATCTGCCATAGCCCGATGCGCTGGGCGTACTCCGGGTTCATCGCTGAGGCAAGGTCCATTATGGCGGAGAAAAAGAGGGATATGACCATGCCCGTCAGCACCACCGTCACGCCAGAGAGCCGGGAGTCGAACACCCGCGCCAGCGCCAGTGCGAGAAGCACCGTCAAAAGCCCCCCGGCAAAGCCCGCCGCGGGAAGCAGAAACGCCCCCAGCGCCCCCGTGACGCCGGAAATCATCACCGCTGTCGCCCCAAGCCCCGCCCCGGCGGAGACGCCCAGCCCGAAGGGCGACGCCAGAGGGTTATTGAGTGCCGACTGCATCACGCATCCGCCGACGGAAAGTGCCGCCCCGGTTAAAAACGCCAGAGCTACCCTTGGCAGACGGAAGCTGAGCACAAGCGATCTTACGCTCTCCTCCCCGCCCCCGGCAAGCGCCGTGATTATCTGGGCGGGGGACAGGCTCACGCTGCCCACCCCCACGCCGAGAAGCACCGACAACAGGGCAAAGATTCCCAGAAGGACGTATTTTCCGCCCCTCTTAATCGCCATAGTAGTCGGGATAGATGGCTCTTGCCATCTCCTCCATGGCCTTGACCACGTTCTGGTCCGGGACGGAGGACGCCATATTGTCGATATAATACACCTCGCCGTTGGCAACGGCGGGTATGGCGTCCCAGCCCGGGCGGGACATTATCTCCGCCACAGGGTCGTCAATGTAGTTCACATTTGTAAGTATTACGTCTGGCTGGGCGGTGACGACAGCCTCCTCCGTCACGCTGAGCCAGCCGCTCTCGGCGGCGAGGATATTCTCCGCGCCGAGAAGCTCAATCATCTCATTGAGGAACACGCCCGAACCGAAGCTGTATAGGTATGGCGCGGCGGATATTTCAAAATATACCGTCTTCTTCTCGGTTATCGTGCTGCCGATGGCGGCGAGGGCGTCCACCTGGCTTTGCATCTGGGCGACGATCTCATCCCCGCGCTCAGTCTCGCCAAGAAGCTCCGCAACAAATCCGATGTCGCTCATAATGTCGGCGATGCTGTCGCTGGTGGGGACGCAGGCGACGCATACGCCCAGGTCCACAAGGGGCTTATAGGGGTCCTCCTGGTCGTAGAGGGACATATTCGTCACCAGAAGAAGGTCCGGCGAGAGGGCTACCAGCTGCTCCATATCGGGGTTTGAGAGGTCGAGCACCAGCGCGTCCTCCCGAAGCCCCTCAAGCCCAACGCTGGAGGTGTCGCAGGCACTTATCTTCTCCCCCTGTCCCAGTGCCACGACCATCTCCGCAAGGGACGGGGCGAGGACGGCAATGGTGCCGATCTCCTCCGGGACGGTTATCTCCGCCCCGCTGGGGTCGGTGAACGTCTTTGGGGCCTGCGGATCGTCCGAATCGTCCGGGGCGTCCGGAGTTTCCGGGGCGTCCGGAGTATCCGGAGTATCCGGAGTAACGGGGACAGATGGTGCCTGGGGCGTGTCCTGCGTGCCGGGGCTTGACGGCTCCCCGGCGGCGCAGGAGGCTGTGCTCAGCGCCAAAATCATGGCGGTGAGCAGGCAAAGGATTGCTTTTGTTTTTCTTTTTCTCATGCTTTTTTCCTCCGTTCTCCCGGCAAAAAAGAACACCCCTCCAAGACGAAGGGGTGTTTTTGCCGTCAAGAACCAGACCCCGGGGCAAAAAGCCCCCGGGCGGAACAAAAACAGGCACAAGCCCATTCATCGTGAGCTTATGCAGGACAGACTCAGCATTCTGGCTGAACGCGCGAGGCGTATCACAGTGGCGGGACCGTGCGGGATTCTCACCCGGCTTTCCTGAATTAAACGCCTGACCCTTGAATTGGAAAGTATTCGATTTTCCGGGATAATATGCCCTTTTTCAGGGCTCACGGGAAGTATATCAGACAATTAATTTCCTGTCAAGCCTGTCCGCCCCGGGATGCCCCGAAAAAGGCGACGGCTATCGCCCCCGGGCCCACATGAGTTCCGATGGTGCTTCCTATGGCGCAGACGGGCAGGTCCTCACCGCTCCCCGGGTACATATCGCTGCTGTCATGTATGTACTTTTTCAAAAGCACATCGGAAAGTCCGCTGTATGCCAGGGTGTAGGGCATGGAAAAATCTATCCCCCCTGCCTTCTCCACAAAGGCCTTAAGCAGGTTGCTGCCGTTTTTTGAGCCCCTCGCCTTCCCCGTCAGCACCACCTCGCCATTCTCCACAGCCACGACGGGCTTTATTGACAGAAGGCTCCCCGCCAGGGCGACAGCCGGGGATATTCTCCCCCCGCGCTTTAAATACTCCAGCGTGTCCAAAAGCGCCAGCACCCGCACATCGCCCCGGCGGCGCTCAAGCTCCGCCGCGATCTCCCGGGCGCTCATGCCCATGTCCCGGAGCCTCACTGCGTAGAGGACAAGTATCTGCTGCCCGATGCACACATTTTCGCTGTCGACCAGCGCCACGCGCCCGCCAAATTCCTCCGCCGCCATCGCGGCGCTACCGTAGGAGCCTGAGAGCTTCGAGGAAAGCGTGACGCACAACACCTCGTCCCCCTCGTTCTCCAGAGCCCCGCGAAACGCCTCGGCGTACCCGAAGGGCGGTATCTGACATGTGTGGGGCATCTCGTCTGTCTCGATGAGCTTTTCAAAAAACTCCCGATTTGAAAGCGTCACTCCGTCCAGATACTCCTCCTTACCAAAAACCGTGGTCAGGGGCATGACCTGAATGTCAAGCTCAGACGCCCTCTCCTGAGTTATGTCCGACGCCGAGTCCGTGATTATCCTAACTGACATATTTCCTCCTTTCAGCACACTATGTGCTGAGAATGTTTTAAATACAGGCGCCGCGCCGCGGCGCCTGTATTTTTTATGGATTTATGGCTTTTTCACGCCCTCATCCCGTCCAGAAGTACCCCGAAGCTGTATCTGAAGCCCCTCATGGCCTCCTCCTCGGGGATGTCCCTGGCGATGGCGTCGGCGTTGTAGCCGTGGATGAAGCACCATATGGCGTAGCTCATTATGTCCGCGTCCACGTCCCGGCGCACAGCGCCCGAGGAGATGCCAAGGTCAATGAGCTTTCTTATCTCTCCCCGCCACCACAGGAAATTGTCCGGCGTGACAGCGTCCTGAAAGAAGGCATAGCGGTTTATGCCGGATTTCAGCGCGTAGGACATCCTCAGTGTCGTTGCGGCGATGTCGGTGACCTGCCCGAAAAAGTCCCCCTCCGGGTCGATCTTCTCCGCAAGGCTCTCCCTCATCCTCAGCGCCGTATCCCGGTAGACAATGTCCAGAACCTCCTCCACATTGCGGAAGCGGTTGTAAAACACCCTGTTAGTCACGCCCAGCGCCCGGATGATGCTCCTGACCGTCACCTGCTCCGCCCCGGAGGTGTTTGCGATTTTCGCCGCGGCGGCGACGATTTTGCCGCTCATCTCGTCCTTAATAAGCTGGGGCCTGGATTCCATGGGCGCTCCCCTTTCAGCACACTGTGTGCTAAGCATAATACCACCAAAGCTCCTCCCTGTCAAGCGATTTCTGGGAATATTCCGCGAAGCGCGGGATAAATCAGCCTGAATTTGCCGTAACGCTCATTATACAGCGCCGTGAGCTCCGGGTCGGGCTCGGTGGTGGAGGCAACGGTTACGAGGGCGTCACAGGCGTCCTTGACAGTGGGATAGCGCCCGTCCGCGACCATCGCCAGAACAGCGCCGCCGTAGCCGGGGCCCTGCTCGGTAGTAACCATGTCCAGAGGTATCCCCAGCACGTTAGCCAGTATTTTGCGCCAGAGGGGAGATTTCGCCCCGCCGCCGCATATGTTTGAGCGGGGTATATCTATCCCGAGGTTCTTTGCCACCTCAAAGCTGTCGCGGATGGCGAAGGCCACCCCCTCCAAAACCGCCTGAGTCATGTCCGCGTGAGTTGTGTCCATGGTGAGCCCGATGAATGTGCCGCGGGCGTTCGTGTCGTTGATGGGGCTTCTCTCCCCCATAAGGTATGGGAGGAAATAGACGTGGCTGCGGCCCAGCCTGCTGTCATCGATTTTCGCCTGCTCCGCCGGATAGTCCGTATCATTTGTTATTTCGTCCATCCACCACTTGTTGCAGGAGGCCGCCGAGAGCATACAGCCCATCAGGTGGTAGCCCCCGTCCGCGTGGGCGAAGGAGTGGAAGGCGTTGTTGGGATCCACGCCGAATTTATCGGAGGATATGAAAATCGTGCCCGAGGTCCCGAGGCTGATGTTGCACCCTCCAGCGCCGACTGTCCCGGTCCCCACCGCGGCGGCGGCGTTGTCCCCGGCCCCGGCGCAGACCTTGACTGATTCCGAAAGCCCGAAGGCCGCCGCAACCTCCGGCTTTAAGGTCCCGACGCACTGCCAGCTGTCATATAATCTGGGCAGCTGTTCCTCCGAGACCCCGCAGATCTCCATCATCTCTCTGGACCAGCGCCTGTGCTGAACGTCCAGAAGGAGCATCCCCGAGGCGTCGGAGTAATCCGTGGCGTGGACGCCCGTCATTTTATATACCAGGTAGTCCTTGGGGAGCATTATCTTCGCGATTTTCTTAAAATTCTCCGGCTCGTTTGACCGCATCCAGAGTATTTTCGGCGCGGTGAACCCGGCAAAGGCGATGTTTGCTGTGTACTGGCTGAGCTTCCCCCGGCCCACCACGTTATTTAAATAATCCGTCTCCTTCGCCGTGCGCCCGTCATTCCACAAAATTGCAGGTCTTATAACCGAATCATCCATATCAAGAGCTACAAGCCCGTGCATCTGCCCGCCAAGGCCGATGGCGCGGACATCCACGGCGTCTACTCCGGCGACAAGCTCCGGGACGCCAGAAAGCACGGCGCTCCACCAGTCCTCCGGCTCCTGCTCGCTCCAGCCGGGGTGCGGGAAGCTCAGCGGGTACTCCCGCGTCACCTCACTTACAACCTCTCCCCTATCGTCAACCAGAAGCAGCTTCACCGCCGAGGTGCCAAGGTCGATTCCTATGTAAAGCATTATAATTGCCTCCTTATCCTAAAAATCGCGCCCCACGCCGTCCGGCTGGGGCGCTTTCAATATCACTTTGCCACAAGCTCCCTGGTGGCTACCACATCCGCTCCTGTGGAGAGGATATTTTTGATTATCACATCCCCCACATGGACCGGGGCGGCGGCTGTAACTTTGCAAAGCTCTGCCATAACGCTCTCGATGAACTCCTTTGGAACAGGAGCGCTTGTCTTCACGGGAAGGCGTGTATAGGGCGCGCCCGTTATCCTCACCGTACTTGTCACCACCCGCGTGGGGTGTGTGAGCTCCGCCCTGGCGTACTGGGCGCCTCTGGGGCAGGCGTTTCCGGTTACATTGAGCTCTTCGTCCGCCTTCATATGGCAGCCCCTGGGGCAGACTATGCATACAAGCTCCCTCATCACTCCACCTCCTGAATTGCGACGGTAAGCTCCCCCTTCACGTTCTCAAGGAGCTTTGCGGGGAGGGCTATCCTCTCCATCTCCCCGGGGGCAAGGCGCTCGCGGTTAAAGCCCGCGACCTCTCCCTCCCGATTTGAGACTACGATCCGGGACTTTCCGAATATCCTGTTCACGCGGAAGAATATCCCCGCGGTCTTTTCCACATTTTCAGGCCTTATCCGCTGGGGAACGGTGTAGCTCACGCCGCTGCCGTTTATTACGTCTATCGTCTCCCCCCCGGCGGGACCGTTGAGCACATATTTCGCCGCAGCCGCTCCCGCGCGCTGGCTCTCCTGAGTGACAAAGTCCACAAGGTCATGGACGTGGGCCACGTTGCCGCAGGCAAATACTCCTGGGACGGACGTCTCCATGTTCTCGTAGACCACCGCGCCCTTTGTCCTCGGGTCGAGAAGGATCCCCGCGCCGGAGGTGAGCTCGTTTTCGGGTATAAGCCCCACGGAGAGCAGGAGCGTATCGCAGTCAAACACCATCTCCGTCCCCGGGATCGGTCTGCGGCGCTCGTCCACGCGGCTGACCACCACCTGCTCCACCCGGTCGCGGCCCTTTATGTCCGTGACGGTGTGGGAGAGGTAAAGGGGTATGTCGTAATCCTCAAGGCACTGGACGATATTGCGGGTGAGGCCGCCAGAGTAGGGCATGACCTCGACACAGGCGAGGACCTTCGCGCCCTCCAGCGTCATGCGCCGGGCCATAATAAGCCCGATGTCCCCGGAGCCGAGAATGACCACGCGCTTCCCCGGCATATAGCCCTCAACGTTCACATATCTCTGTGCCGCTCCGGCGGTAAATATACCTGCGGGACGTGAGCCGGGGATGGCTATGGCCCCCCGGGTCCTCTCCCGGCAGCCCATGGCTAAAATGATGGATTTGGCCTCCTCGACCACATAGCCCGTCTCCGGTCCAGTCATGTGGACCTTCCTGTCGGGTGTGACCTCAAGAACCATGGTGTCGGTCCGAACCTCCACCCCGGTCTTTGACAAAAGCTCCACAAACCTGTGGGCGTACTCCGGGCCCGTGAGCTCCTCCTTAAAATACGTCAGTCCGAAGCCGTTGTGGATGCACTGATTGAGTATCCCTCCAAGCTCCCTGTCCCGCTCAACAATGAGGATGCTCCGAAGGCCGCTGTCCCAGGCCGCGCACGCCGCGGCGAGACCCGCAGGTCCCCCGCCGATGACTATAAGCTCATACACTGCCCGGCACCCCCTTCGTCTCCTCCTTCAAGATCCACATTCCCTCTCTGTCCTGAACTATGCGGTCGGGGGTGACGCCAAGATCCTTTGCCAGGAGCTCCACGACCCGGGGTCCGCAAAAGCCCCCCTGGCATCTGCCCATGCCCGCGTTCACCCGCCGCTTCACTCCGTCAACCGAGCAGGGCGGCACAGGCGAGCGCAGCGCAGCGAGGATCTCCCCCTCCGTCACTGTCTCGCATCGACATATCACCCGCCCGTAGGACGGGTCCCTCGCCACCAGCTTCCGGCGTTCCTCGTCGGTCAGCTCCTTGAATCTTATTCTCCTGCGGGAGAGCTCAAAGGACTCCTTCTCCTCAAGCTCCAGCCCCTCCCTGCCAAGAAGCTCCGCCGCGTACTCCCCTATCGCCGGAGCGGAGGTGAGGCCGGGAGAGCATATCGCCGCAAGGTCGATAAAGCCCGGCGCTGCCTTACGAATCAAAAAGTCGTCCCGTCCGGCGTTTGCCCGCACCCCGGCGAAATTGCGTATCGACTTTGAAAAGTCAACTCCCGGTACTGAGAGCTTTGCCGTCTCCCGGACGAAGTCAAGCCCTTCCGCCGTGGTGGCGGTGTCGTGCTTGTCCGAGGGCTCCGCGTTCGGGCCGACTATGAGATTTCCGTGGACGGTGGGCGACACGAGCACCCCCTTGCCCTTCTCCGAGGGGCACTGGAACACCACTGTGTTCACCCGGGAGCCCTCCGATTTGTCCAGAAGGTAATACTGCCCGCGGCTGGGCTTCACCTCAAAATCGTGCTCCGCAACCATGTCGTGGATGGTGTCGGAGTCCACTCCGGCGGCGTTTATCACATACCGAGCCTCCCGGACGCCCCTGTCTGTTGTCACGCGCCAGCATCCGCCGTCTCTCTCAAGTCCGGTGACCTCGGTGTTGAATTCGATTTTAACGCCGTTTTTTACCGCTGTCTCCGCGAAAGCGAGACACATCTCCCAGGGGGAGACTATCGCCGCGGAAGGCGCCCAGAGTGCCGCCAGCACCGTGTCGGCAAGCTCCGGCTCCCTTTTCCTGGCCTCGTCCCCGGAAATTATCTCAAGTCCCTTTACCCCGTTTTTCATACCCCTGTCATAGAGGATGTCCAGCGTGTCAAGGTCCGCCCGGGTGAAGGCCAGCACCATCGAGCCGCACTGCCTGTACGGCACGTCAAGCTTCTCGCAGTAGTATTTGGCAAGCTCCGAGCCCCGCACGTTGAGCCGCGCCATCAGCGTCCCCGGGTGGGGGTCGTAGCCCGCGTGGAGAATTGCGGAGTTTGCCTTCGTCGTCCCCATGGCGACGTCGTTCTCGCGCTCCAGCACGGTGACGCTTAGCTTATATTTTGAAAGCTCCATCGCCGCCGCGGCGCCAATGACTCCGCAGCCTATGATCAGAACATCTGTCACGTTTAGCTCCTCCCTGATCGGTCATTCGTCGCTCTCGCCGCTTCTGCGGCGGTACATCTCCAAAAATCCCTCTCTCTTGAACGCGGCAACTCCCCGCCGCAGCTCCTCGACCCTGCCGGGCTTTTCAAGAAGCTCCCCGATAAACGGCGCGTATTTCGTGCCCGCGCCACGAATGATCTCCTCCACCGCTTTCTCAAGGCTCGTCCCCGGCCTGTACCGCCCCGCGGTCTCCTCCTCCGTGCACGCCAGCGCGTCGGAGGCGGACACAATATAAATCATCGCCCTCATGGACGACTGCTTTGCGGAGAAGCCCAGCGGGAAGCCGCTCTTTTCGTCGTAGCTCAGGTGGTGCCCGTTTGCCACGTCCACGCAGTCCCGGGTGGAGGCGAACAGGCTGAGCATCGACGCCCCGCACTGTGTGTGGAGGCTCAGTATGTCCTCCTCCTCTTCAAAAAGCCCCCTCGGCGCGCCGATCTCCAGCTTTACGAAGTGGAGCATACCCACGTCGTAAACTCTCCCCGCCCGGAAGGCGAGGTCCATCAGCATATCCCGGTTCCAAATCGCGTCCGACGGCCTCATTATCCCCGGAAGCCCCACGAGCTTCTCGGGGCAGTCCTCAACAGCCCACTTCGTAATGAGCCTGGCGATGGAGCCGCTGTTGTACATCCTCAAAAACCCCGTGGGATTCCGGCAGGCGATGACCGTCTGCACAAGCTCATAGAAGGACATGGCCCCCTCCATCTCCCTGTATGCGTAAAGGAACTGGAGCAGATATAACGTGAGCTGGTCGTCGCCGGAGCCCCTTGGCGCGCCGCGAAGCCAGGAGATCATCCTTTCCGTCATCCGTCTGACCCTGACGGAAGTGATCTGCTCGAGCCTGGGGTCCGTGGTCTTTTTTGAGTACTCCATATAGTACGCCGGGGCGCTGACATGGCAGAACATCCCGGAGCTGTCGTACTCCATGGGCCCCCTGGCGGTAGTCAGCGCATACAGCCCGTCAAGCAGGTCCGACAGCAGCATAGCCCCGCAGTGGTACTTCGCCGCCATATATGCGTACTGCCACCTGGGCTGGAGTGGTTCGCCGCTCTCCCGCGCCGCCTGGAGCTGCCTCTCCTGCACTGTCTGGGCTGACTCCAGCACCTGGGCGAAGGCATCCGGTCCGGCCCTGCCGGAGCGCAGGAAGGACAGAAGCGTCGTGCGCTCCTGATGGCTCTTGTACAGGTACACATCCCAGGGGAGCTCCGGCGTCTTTGCCCGGACGTCGGGGTCTGATAGTATCTTTATCGATCTTCCCGAGAGCCTCAGCTTCGTCAGGGCGTTCTCCGTGGTGCTCCCGTCATACGTCAGGACTATGTTCCCCATGCTCCTGTGGATATATCCGCGGGTCTCCGCGTCCGCCTTGTCGTAGAAGTCCGACTCATAATATGACGCCGCCTCGGAGAAGCACATGCGTATGCGCACGCGGTAGAGGCGTATTCGTGTCGGCTGGAGCATATTCTCGATGTTGTGAAGGGCCATACCCACATTGTACAGCTCCTTTATCAGCATCGCCTTGTCGCCCCTGTGGCGCGCATAGCTCAAAAGCGCCATGTGTATCCTGAGATTCAGCCCCACGTCCCGGCGCTTCGGGCCGCTCATCGCCATTCCGGCGAAATCCTCAAGCTCCTTTATCTCCTCCGGGGAGGCGGAAAGAATGTTGTCCAGCACCGGAAAGAGCCCCGTTCTCAAAAGCTCCGTGCCTTTGTATACAAGCTCCCGCTTCTCCCTTACGGCGCCCACGCCGTAGGATATGAAGCTCTCAAGGTCCGTGAAGCTCTCCTTCGGGAAGGGCTCGTCCGTGAACTCCCCGAGAAGCGCCAGATATTCCTCCTGATAACGTCTCATGTTCACACCTCCCGTCCCCGGCGTCAGCGGGGCTTTTTAGCTGACAGGAACTTCTCCATAACCGTGGCAAGGCTCTCGAGGCTCACTGGCTTGGGGACGTGGCCGTTCATCCCGGCCCTCTCGCAGGCCCTGATGTCCTCCACAAAGGCGTTGGCGCTCATTGCCACGATGGGAACGCCAATGGCCTTTGGCGTTCCCAGGCCCCTTATGGCCCTGGTCGCCTCGTACCCGTCCATGACGGGCATCTGTATATCCATAAAAATGAAATCGTAGCGGTCCGGGTCCCTCTCAAACTTCTCCAGCGCCTCTCTGCCGTCCTCGGCGCACTCCACCGACGCGCCCAGCAGCTCCAGAAGCTCCACCCCGATCTCACGGTTTATCTCGTTGTCCTCCACCAGAAGGATGTTGTAGCCCTCAAAACTTGTGTTGCCCTCCGCGTCGACGTGCTTTGCCGACCTCCCCGCCTCGGTGTAGGCGTAGAGCGCCTCCCCAAGGCGCGAGCGGAACAGGGGCTTCGGGACAAAGGCGGAGATGCCGAATTTCCGCATCTCGTCCGAGGAGTAGGGCCACTCATAGGCCGACATAAGAAGTATCGGAATATCCGTGCCCAGCGCCGCCCGGAGCTCCCGGCAGGCCTGCACCCCGTCCACCACCGGGAGCCTCCAGCCCAGCAGAATCGCAAAGTAGTCCTGCCCTCTCATTCTGGCGTCCGCCGCCATCTCCATGGCGTCCCCGGCGCTGGTGCACAGGTCGCACTCCATCCCCAGGTCCTGAAGTATCTCCCGCAGGTTCTCGATGGACCCTGCGTCGGAGTCCGCCGCCAGCACCTTAAGGCCCCGGAGCTCCCGGAGCTCGTCGGACTTGTCGGTGAGCTGCTCCAGCGGCAGCGTCACGGTGAAGGTCGTGCCTCGGCCCTCCTCGCTCTCAACGGTTATCTCGCCGTTCATCATCTTTACAAGGTTCTGGGTGATCGTCATTCCAAGTCCGGTGCCCTCGATGCGGTGCACGGACTCCGCCCTCTCAAAGGGCTGAAAGACCTTCTCCAAAAACTCCGGGCTCATGCCGATGCCGTTGTCCGTGACCTCGAACTCATAGTAGGCGTAGTTTCGCCCCGAGCCGCCCACGTCACGGTTTTCCCGGACGGTGAGGGTTATCGTCCCCTCCTCCGGCGTGAACTTCACGGCGTTGGACAGGATGTTTATAAGCACCTGCTGTATCCTCAACTGGTCGCCTCTGACGCGCTCGTGTCGGATCCCGGTGAAGTCCAGCACCACCGTCTGGTTCTTTCTGTCGGCCTGTGGGCGGAACACCGCCATAAGGGAGTAGATGAAGTCCGCCATCGTAAACGCCTCCGGCGACAGCGTCATCTTTCCGCTCTCTATCCTCGACATATCGAGGATGTCGTTTATAAGCCCCAGAAGGTGCCGGGAGGACAGGTCGATCTTCTCCACGCAGTCCTCGATTCTCTCCCTGTCGTCCATGTGTGCCCGGGCTATGGTCGTCATGCCGATTATGGCGTTAAGGGGGGTCCTTATATCGTGGGACATATTTGACAGAAAGTCGGATTTCGCCCTGTTCGCCGCGTTAGCCGCGTCAAGGGCGCTCTGCAATGCCGCCTTAGCGGCGACAATGCTCTCCTCCTGTGCGCGTATGTCCTCGGTTATGTCCCGTATCAGCACCATCGCCGTCCCGTCGGGGTAGACCGACACACTGGCGTAGATGCTCTTCCCCAGCAGCTTCCCGCGAAACAGTCCCGCGCCCATATTGAGATGCTCCTGAAGCTCCTCAACCAGCTTATCCTCCTGCCCCCCGGCGAATTTCACCGCCTCCGGGTTCAAATATTCAAGACGCCAGGCGCCGCCGTCCCTTGAAAACAGTGCCGCCGGGGCGGCAACCGGCCCGAAAATCTCCGACGCCTTATCCAGATACTCCTTCAATGGGAGCACACCTCCTTAGAGTAAGTAGCCAAAATAGTAAAGTCAGCCAAGGGTGTCCACAAGGTCAATGACTTGGGACGCGCACCTCACGGCCTTTTCCCTCGGAAGCGCGCCTCTTTTAAGCTCCTTGAGAGCCGCTCTCCAGTCGCTGCGGGAGCCGGGCATAAATATATTTCCCGCGGCGATAGTCGGCGCGGACAGGGCGACGGGATACTTCTGATTATCCCCGACTACGGACATGACCCAGTCGGTCATGATAAGCCCCCGCCAGCCCCACTCCCGGCGGAGCACTACGGCGCTCAAATCCTCCCTCTCGGAGGTGTGGGTCCCGTTTAAGAGGTTATATGAGGTCATCACCGCGGCGGGATTTGCCTCGGCGATGCAGATGCCAAATCCCCGGATGTACGTCTCCCGCAGCGCCCTCTCGCTCAAAATGCTGTTGGAGCAGTACCTGTTCGTCTCCTGATTGTTGCAGCAAAAATGCTTTATCGTCACTCCCCTGCCCGGTCTTGACTGGACCCCCAGCGTCACCGCCGCGGCGGTCCTGCCGGAGATAAGCGGGTCCTCGGAGTAATACTCAAAATTCCTTCCGCATAGGGGCGAGCGATGAATATTGAGCGCCGGAGCCAGCCAGAGATCCACGCCGAAGCGCTCCATCTCCTCCCCCACTATCACGCCAACGCTCCGCGCAAGCTCCGTGTTCCAGCTCTGGGCAATAGCGGTGCCGATGGGTATGGCGGTGCAGAATTGGTAGCGTATCTCCTCCGTGGGCTTCTTCCGGGTGAGGTCTATGAGCATCTTCGACGCGCCGTTCATAAGCTCCTCAAAGCCCGCGGGCAGGGTGCTGTCAACAGACTGGGGGACGCCCCTTTTGTCAATATAGTATCTCTTTGCAAGTCTCAACCCGGCAGGGCCGTCAGCCATCACAAGGCCCCTTATGCCCTTTATGCTGCCGCAGGTCTCCCCCGCCGCCCCCGCCACAGACAGAGACGCAGAGCCAATTATTCCGTCAATGCCAAGGGAGCCGGAAAACCGCCCGCAGCACATAAGTATGAGCTCCTCATCTGAAAGCCTGCCTGCGGTTTCCAGGGCCTTCTCCGAGGGCTTCGCGCACTCCGGGAATCTGATGTCGGAAAACGCCCCGGGGTCGAGCTTCAAAACCTTCGCTCTCTCCGGAAGCTCCGCCGTTTTACGGTGCTCCGGCCTCCAGTCCTCAAAGTCCGGCTTCCCGCCGACGTGCTCCACCTCACGCAAGGTCACGTCCCCCGTGAGCTCCACCGCCCCGGCTGCGGCCGTGTCATCTGAGCTGCGCCCAACAAAGACTGTATAGCGCCCCTTCTCCAGCACATAGGCGCTCTTTTCCTCGTCAAAAGCGGCAAGCTCCGCCATGTCAAAGCACACCTTGACGCCCTGCGCCTCTCCAGGCAGCAGGGTCCCTGTCTTGCTATACCCGGCAAGGGTCTTTACAGGCTGGTCAAGCTTTCCCCAGGGGACGCTGACATAGACCTGAACCGTCTCCTTTCCGGGGAAGGCCCCGGAGTTGAATACGGGCACAGTCACCTGGACACGGTGTCCCTCCAGCTCAAGCCGCGCCGCGCCGTAGGAAAAGTCCGTGTAGCCCAGACCGTATCCGAAGGGAAAAACAGGCTTTACCCCGGCGCTCTCATAGTACCGATAGCCGACGTATATGCCCTCTTTATATCTCGTCTCGTCGTCGCCGCCAAAATCGCCGAGCTTCGGCAGCTCCTCCGCAGCGGCCCAGGTCGTTGCGAGCTTTCCGGAGGGCTGCGCCCTGCCAAGGAGAATATCCGCCAGCACAGTCCCGGTCACAACGCCAAGCTGCGACAGCAGCAGTATGTTGTCCACCTTCAAAACAGGCGTAAGATCCACCGGGCCACCCACGTTGAGCACCAGCATGAAGTGCTCATACCGCTCGTTTGCGGCGAGAATATCCCGGATCTCCGTCCCGGTCAGCATGTAATCCCCGGCGGAGAGGGTCCTGTCGTTCCCCTCGCCGGAGTTTCGCGCCAGCACATATACAGCCGTGTCGCCCTCGCCCTCAAGGGGAAGGTCATACTCCGGCTCTGTCATCACCGCGCCCATTCCGAGGATAAAGGGAGACTTGTGCTCCCTCTTTGCCCTCTCCTTTATCCCGGCAATAAAGCTTATGTGGGCGGCGTTCATAACCGCGTCGTAACCGTCCAGCCACTTTTGCGTGGTGACGGTAAAGCCCGCGTCACGAAGCCCCTGCTCGCAGGTTATATAGAATCTGGAGTTTACGTCGCCGCTTCCGGTACCGCCCTTGACGGTTCGGCGTCCGCCGCTGCCATACAGCGCGATCTTCCCCGGAGCCTCAAGGGGAAAATCTCCGCGCCTTTTAAGGAGCACCGCGCACTCCGGCGCAAGCTCCCGCAGCGTATCAAAGTGCTCGCGCTCATACTGCTCCATTTTCTCCATAAATTTTTCGCCCCGCCTTATTAAACATAATAATAGTCAAGTGCAAAAAGGCATATTTTTTAGTTATTATATCATCTTTTTCCTGCGGCGTCTATATAAAAATCAATCAGGCTCCCCATTTTTATATCTTTTTGGAAAAAAGCATCCCCGGACCGGCAAAATAACGGTCCGGGGATGATAATTAGCTCAAATAAACTGAGCTTTTTACCCGTGTTTATATATCTTCTTTTCGAGGGCGAATATCCGCTGGCTGAACTGTCCCGGTTCAAGCTTCTCCATATTCTCCCGGTAGATCTCCATCCTGCTGTCCACAAGGTCGATGAGGCTCAAAAGCTCCGCCTCGGCGCACATCGGTCGCACCGCTGCGCCAAACTCCGGGTCTCCGTGGTGGGAAAGGAGCATATGGCGTAAAAGCATAGACTTCTCCTCCGGCGTGCCCAGGCTCTCGGCGACGCGGCCCGCCTCCTCCGCCCCCATGACCAGGTGCCCGAGAAGCTCACCCTTTACTGAGTAGTCCGTCACCAGCCCCATCTCGGAATATAAAAACTCCTCCTCCTTGCCAAGGTCATGGAGCAGCGTCCCCGCCAGAAGAAGGCTCCTGTCCACGGTGTCGGAGTAAAGCTTCGCCAGAAAATCCGCCGTTCTCAGCATATTCGCCGTGTGCATCAAAAGCCCCGACAAAAAGCTGTGGTGGACCGTCTTTCCCGCCGGGATATTTTTCAGCGCGTCGCCGTGGAGCCGCAGCATCTCAAGGCATATGTCCCGATAATCCTTATCCTCTATGCTCTCGGCATACCTTGTGACCTCATCAAAAACGCCGTCAATGTCTATCGGCGCTACCGGAACAAGCCTTGAGAGATCCGGCCTGTCGTTCGGTCCCGCGGTCCTCAGTCTCTCCGCGGTAAACTGGAGCGCCCCGCGAAACTCGCTGACGGTGCCCCGCACCTTGACAACTCCCCCCTCGTCCCCGGGGCCCACCGGCCCGGAGTAGTCCCAGACCTTCATATCAATGTCGCCGCTGGCGTCGGAGATAACCGCGTTTAAGTACGGCTTTCCGTTGTTGGACACCTTCTGCTGTGCGGTTTTCAGCACATAGTACCCCTCAAGCTCGTCCCCCACCCGCATTTGGGACACATATATGTCGTAAAGCATCAAATTCCCTCCGTAGTTTTCAGGCAAAAAGCCGAATTTCAATTATAGCGCTCCTCCGCCCGGATCCGGGACCGATATTCCGGAGAACAAAACAGGTCTCCCGTCCCTTACAGATATTTCCGCCGGGCATAGGGCTTTTCTATTATACCATTTTTTCGTTCCCGCGCAATACCCCATCCGCACACTTTTTGCGTGAAGCCAAAAAAATCCGGAGCACCCTCGGGTGCTCCGGATAGTGCGGCACAAATTATCCCTCTCAGGGTCACTTAATGACGAGCTCCGTCTCGCCGTCAAAGAGGTACACATTCTCATAGGGAATGGAGAACTCAATATCGGCGTCGACCTTCGGAGTGTCATGGGGGTCGACCTTGAGGATGGCCTTGTCGTCGTCGGCGATGATGTAGATGTTGGTGTTGTCTCCCAGCATCTCCGTCAGCTCCACCTGGGCCTTGACAATGTAGGCGTTGCTCCTGGCGCCAAGCTCGATGTGCTCGGGACGGAAGCCGAAGACCAGCTCCTTGCCCTCGTACTTCTTCGCCTTGTCGCCGAGCTTCCTTGCGACATCAAGGACGTTCTTGCCGAAGGTGAGCTTTCCGCCCTTGACCTTGCCGCGCACGAAGTTCATGGGCGGCTCGCCGATGAACCCCGCCACAAAGACGTTAGCCGGCTCATAATAGAGGTCATAGGGAGTGCCCACCTGCTGGATGTAGCCCTCCTTCATGACGACGATGCGGTCGGCAAGCGTCATGGCCTCGGTCTGGTCGTGGGTGACGTAAATGGTGGTGGCGCCGGTGTTCCGGTGGATCTGGGCGATCTCGGAACGCATGGTCACGCGCTGCTTTGCGTCAAGGTTGGAGAGCGGCTCGTCCATGAGGAACACGCCCACCTTGCGGATGATGGCGCGGCCTATGGCGACACGCTGTCTCTGTCCGCCTGACAGAGCCCTGGGGAAACGGTCAAGATAATCCGTAAGGCCCAGGATCCGGGCTGTGTTCTTGACCTTCTCCTCAATGACATCCTCGTCAACGCCCTGGAGAGTCAGTCCAAAGGCGATGTTGTCAAAGACGGTCATCTGCGGATACAGAGCGTAGCTCTGGAATACCATGGCTATCTGGCGCTCACGGGGGCCCATCTCGTTGGCGCGCTTCCCGTCAATGAGGAATTCGCCGTTGGAGATGTCCTCAAGTCCCGCGACCATGCGGAGCGTGGTGGACTTGCCGCAACCGGAGGGTCCGACGAAGACGATAAACTCGCCCTTCTGGATCTCCAGATTGAAGTCGTGTACCGCGTGATAGCCGTTGGGGTAAATTTTATTGATGTTTTTCAGGGTCAAGTATGACATAGCTTTGTCTCCTTACACTTAAATTTACCGCGGGGTCAGGAAACAATAGGTAACTCATAAAGCCGTAAATCCGCTTGTCTCGATACGCTCGCTGTGCGGCGCGATGAGCTTCTCGCCGGAGACGCCGGAGAGGGTCACATTTTTGATGTTGATCTCCCTGACGTTGTCGATGTAGAGGCCCAGCCTGCACCGCTCCACCGCGAACTCCTGCATGGCGGGAGTGTCGGGCTTTGCGTCTTTTGCGAAGCTGACAGAGAAGTTTTCCAGCGTCACGCTCTCAATGGGGCTCTCAACAAGCCCGTCGATAAAGCAGGCGGCGACCTCGGCGTCAGTGCAATTCATGTTTCTGAAGGTGAAGGACCCCATTCGCGGCGTCCTGTCGTCAACAGGCAGCTTATCCCGGCTCCAGACATATTCGTCGTGGGCGTCAGGGTCGCAGCAGTTGTACCACAGATTAATGACGATGGGCGTCAGCACCTTGTCCATCCTGATATTGTCAAAGAGGACATTGTTTATGACGCTGTCCTTCCCCCTGCCCCGGCGGGACTTTATGCGGAGTCCCCTGTCCGTGGCGTGGAAGTAGCACTGTGTGACGGAGAGGTTCGTGACGCCCGCGGCGGACTCGCTGCCCAGCGTCACCGCGCCGTGCCCAAACTCCATCAGGCAGTTTCTGATGGTGTAGTGGTCAGCAGGCGCCAGATATTTTCTTGCCATCTCGATTTTGCCGGATTTAATGGCTATGCAGTCGTCACCGACAGAAAATTTACAGCCGATGATGTTCACGGTATCACAGCTCTCCGGGTTGCAGCCGTCGGTATTGGGGCTGACCTTCGGAGCGGTGATGAAGCAGTTCAGAACGGAGACGTCCTTGGAGAAAAACGGGTGAAGGTGCCATGTGGGCCCGTTCTTCACCGTGACCCCGTGGATGGTTACGTCCTTGCACCTGTTCAGAAAGACAACTCTTGGGCGCGCCGCGGGAAAGCTGTCAAAGTCCATCCACCAGTCGCCGTTCTGCCCGTTCCCGTCAATAGTCCCGGGTCCGACGATGGAGATGTCCTCGCAGTAGGCGGCCTGAATGAGCGACTGATACGCCGGCCTCTCAAGGCCCTCGAAGCTCGCCAGAGGGATCTGCCTTCCTGTGGCAAGATCCGGCGACGTGCCCGAGATTATGGGATAGCGCTCACGTTCGGTGGAGCCAAGTATCCTTGCCCCCGGACCGAGCTCAATGGTGATATGGCTCTTGAGCGAAAGCGGAAGGGTGAGATAAGTGCCCTCCGGGAAGAAGAGCCTGCCGCCCTCGGGAAGGGAGTTGATCGCGGCCTGGATGGAGGCGGTGTCCTCGTGGACCCCGTCGCCAAAGGCCCCAAACGCCCTGACACTCAGAGCGCAGCTCTCCTCCGCCGTGGTAAGTTCAAGCTCCTCAGTCTCGCCTGAGTCATATCTCACCGAGACCTCATAGCGGCTTGCGGGCGTCAGCCCGAACAGGGAAAAAACGTTTGTGTCACCGCGCAGGCGCTCCTCGCCGTCGACCAGGACCCTGTAGGGGGCCCTGGAGTAGTGGGGCGTATCGCCGCCGAGCTCCAGACAGGCGGAGGTGCTTCCGCGGTAAAGAATTTGAGTCATGGTAAGAATCCTCATCTGCCGGGCTTTCTGGCGTCCCGGATGATGCTCTCCCCAAGGTGCTTCATGGAGATGAGCAGCATATCGAACCCGGTCCAGAAAACTCCGAATAATATGGGTTCAACGCCAAGCAGCGGCACATCGCCGGCAGTACCGAAGAGGTTTATCGCCGCGTAGTTGATGACGTTGTAGGTCATAAAGACCAGGAACATCAGCACAAGCGCATACAGGATATTAAGCGGGAAGGACGCGTAGCCCTTTTTGGGGAACATCATCCACTTCGAGGCGGCGCCGGGCACCTTCTCCAGAAACCGCATGGCGTTGTTCGTCAGAAGGTCGGTCACCACTCCAAGCGCGAGGGCCGTTACTATAACATTGTCAAGATAGTCCATATACCCGCCGAGGCCCCACATGAAGAAGAAGCACACAGCCGCCGGGAACCACCATTTGATGAAGAGGAACTTCACCCACTCGGCGATTTTGATCTTCGGACCGGAGCGGTATTTCATAAGCTCCTTCTCCGAGACCTCCGGCGAGTTAGACTCGTCAGCTGTTACCAGGTCGTCAACGGCCTTTGTCTTCAGCTCGTAGTACTGGGCGGGGTCAAAGGACTCCCCCTGCTCCCTAATTGATTTTTTCCTGTTTTTGCTCATGGATGCTCCTTTTGCCGGCCGGGGGACTCGAATCCGGGCCCCCCGGCGGTCAGGCCGCGCTCATGCGCGGCAAATGCCGGAAATCAGTCCGCAGACAGGTCGATGGCGCGCATCTCCCCGTTGCCCTCGACCTCGATAGAGGTCTTGATTTTGCGAATGAGCTTTGAGTAGAACGGCAGCAGCGCCGTCAGGACAACGCTCACGATCATAAGGACAATATGGGTCTGGAGGTTATTGTAAGCGGAGAGGATGGAGGGCGTATCATTGAGCAGCTTGACATAATCGGAGCTGGTGTTGATAGCGTTGACAATGACGTTGCAGTAGTAGACATCGGCAAAAATAACGATGCCCGCCATCACAAAGGTCAAAACCACCATCGGTATGTTCGCTTTTTTCCTGTAGGGGAATGCGTTCATGCAGCACACGATGCCAAGCATCGAAAGCAGCATTGTTGCAAAGCCCGCCAGTCCCATGCCCGGGCCCTGGATCTTGGCGGTAGCGTTGGACACATGGGTGAGATTCAGGGAGTAAAAGAGGAATGTGATTATGAACGCCACCAGCGGTATCATCTGGGGACGGCGCTTGATGCTGACGAGGAATTTACGCCAGACTTCCTTGATTCCTCCGGATTTTTTCTTCATGCTCACTTACCTCCCCTTATGGCATTGGTCGTCTCCTTGTCGAAGAAGTGCTTCCTGACAAAGGAGAAGGAGGCTGTATCGCCGACCTTATAGTTTTTCCAGCCCTTGAGCTTGGCAGTGACCTTAACGCCGATGCCGTCAATGGAGCCGTAAACAAGGGTGTTCATACCAAGGTTCTCGTTGTTCGAAACGGTCACCTTGAAGTCGCCGCCCTCGACTATGTTCTCCGGACGAACGCCAAGAGTGATGTCCTTACCCTCGTATCCGGCAAGCGTCGCCTTCTCCTCGGGAGTGAGGGTGAGCTTGAAACCGTTGCCCAAAAGCTCGTTCCCGGAGACCTTGACATCGTAGAAGTTCATTGGCGGAAGGCCGATGAAGCTTGCCACAAAGACGTTGGCCGGGGTATCATAGAGCTCAAGGGGCGTGCCCACCTGCTGGACGTGGCCCATTGACATGCAGACGATGCGGTCCGCAAGGGTAAGAGCCTCGGTCTGGTCGTGGGTGACGTAGAGCATGGTGGCCTGGAGCCTCTTGTGGAGGAGCAGTATCTCGCGCCGGGTGGAGCTTCTCAGCTTTGCGTCCAGGTTTGAGAGCGGCTCGTCAAAGAGGAACACCTTGGGGTTACGGACTATGGAGCGCCCCATGGCCACACGCTGCTGCTGGCCTCCGGAGAGCTGTCCGGGCTTCTTGTTGAGCTGGGTGGTGAGGTTCAGTATCTCAGCCGCCGCAAGGACCTTCTTGTGGATAACGTTGGGGTTCTCCTTGCGGAGAGTCAGTGAGAACGCCATGTTCTCATAGATGGTCATGTGGTGATAGAGCGCGTAGCTCTGGAACACCATTGCCATGTCGCGGTCCTTTGCCGGGGTCTGAGTGATGTCCCGACCGTCAAGCATCAGCTTGCCGTTGGAAATATCCTCAAGTCCCGCCACCATTCTGAGGGTGGTGGACTTTCCGCAGCCGGAGGGACCGACCAGTACGATGAGCTCGCCGTCCTTTACGTCCAGATTGAAGTCAAAGACGGCCTGCACGTTGTTATCATATATCTTGTCGATATGCTGTAGATTCAGCGTAGCCATGTCTCTGCCTCCTTATGCTTTCTGGGCTTCAAGGGACTTGATATGAGCCTCAAGCTCGTTGCACTTAATGAAGTTGATTACTGCCGAGAGTATCAGGCACACGCCGGATGCAATAAGGCAGACAATGCAGAACATGAACTGTCCGTTCTCCATTACCCTGGCTCCGGAGTCGCCGATGATGATGTTGTGGTAAGGCACGGGCAGAATGAAGATGCGGACAAACTGCACGACGCCGATGAGAGCTTCGAGATAGGAATAGCTCTTCTGATAGTTCTTCACGCCCTCAGAGGAGAGGAACGCCGCCAGCATGAATATCAGGTTGTAGATTATGGATGCGCCGATGAGGATCTTATAATAGTAAGTCTCCACGTCGGACTGATAGACGCTGACAAAATAGAACACGTTGAGAAGAATGGCGAGGTAGGCGAGGTTAGCGGAGGACTTGTTCTTGATGAATCTCATTCTGTCCCGCTTTATGAGCTTTTCCTCGTTCATGCTTTGGCCCCCTTTCTGTTCTGGAGAAGCGCCTGCTCCTCCTTCATAAGGGACTGCTTCCAGAAAACATTTGCGATGAGCCCGGCAACGACCACCAGTAGAAGCCCGAACACCAGATAGTGCAGGTCAAACAGGTGTGTATTTGTCAGGTTCAGCGTGCCCCACATCTCGGCGAACTCGGCAAGCTGCTCCTTGTTGACTGTGGTGAGGAACTGCTCCTTGTACGCCTCGATATTGATGTGGGCGAAAATCGTGTAGGCGATCGCCGCGACGGAGTAGATGCCCACCGCGCAGTAATTGCCGATATAATAGCGCCTGCGGACGTTAGTGTTGGTGAGGAACAGCAGAAGCGAAATAATTATCATCGCAATGCTGCCTGCGAGAAGCTTCTGGTTGAAGCCCTGCATCTGAAGATAGATGCTGGCGCCCTCGACCTCCTCACGGGACACGACCATCTCGCCGGTCTCCTTATCTGTCCGGATGGTAGCGGCCTGATAAAGGCTGTCATATATGTCGGTCATAAAGCCGAGGGCATAAATGAACGTCACCGCAGCCAAAACTACCGCCGCAAGGCAGATAAGCTTTTGAACTTTCATTTGGGTTTTGTACATGACGACCTCCTCCCAGGGATCCTGCCGCTCTCCCCCGGGGAGCGTGAGCTCCCCGGGCAGGTCTTATTGTGACAGGTCCGTTTCGACTCTCCCCGGCAAAGCCGGGTGAAGTCTAAAATAGTGGTATAGGGGTGTGCTTAACGGTCTCAGCCGAGGCTGTTGTAGAAGTCGATGTCATCGGCCCATGCAGCGTTCTGGATGGACAGATAACGGGTGCCGTTCCACTCATTGGCGACCTTCGCGGCGGTAGAGGCGGCATCGGTCATGGTGGAGTCGGCAAACGCAGCGCCGGAGTAATCGCCGACCATGATCTGGAGCAGCAGGTTGTCGTTGTTCTTGTTCTGCTGGAAGTTGTTGGTGAGCTCAGTGTAGCCGCCGATCTGGTCGTTCTGCTGCTTGGTGGTGGGCAGGACGGTGGGAACGTTGGTGTACCACATGTTCTCGGTAATGGCGTTCTCCGGGTGCTTGATGGTGCCAAGAGCGATAGCGGTGGAGATGTATCCGGCGCCCTCACGTCCAACAGCGTGCGTGCACTGATACTCGAAGGACTGGCTCTTCACGAAGGAGAGGGTGGATCCGAGATAGATACGGGCATAGTTGGTGTAGTTGCCGTTGGCAAGGCTCCAGAGCTCAGCATTGGTCTCGTCAGCGATCTCAGGCCACATCTCGCCGTTGAAGTTGAAGTAGCTGTAGTCGGTGCCGTCAGCGTTCTTCTTGATGAACTCATCGGGGCCGTAGGAAAGGAGGATCATGCCGTCCTTGGTGTAGGCATAGTCGATGAGGGAGAGGCAGGCGTTGAGCTTATCCTGGTCGCCGTTGATACCGGCAATGGAGATGCCCCATCCGTCTGTCTTAACGGAACGCCAGGACTCGGTGAAGCGCATGAACTTCTCACCGGTGCCGTCATCCCAACGGGCCACGGGGACCATGACAGCCATGTACTTCTCACCGGTGTCGGAGCTGTCTGCGCCATTGCCGTTGAGCTTGGTCTCGTTGTAGATGGTCTGAGTCTGGTTGTAGTCATAGTGCATGAAGCCCAGGTCGTTCTCGAGCATGGTAGCGGAGCTCTCCTCAGAGGCCTCGATGAAGGACTTGGAGACAAGGCCCTCCTCTACGATGTCGTGCATACGGTCCATGGCCTCATATGTAGCGGCCTCCTGGCGGGCATCATGGAGCTCACCGTCGTTGCCGACATAGAGGTAATCCTGGCGGGACTCAAGGCCACGGACTCCGAAGAGGGAGCCGGCGAAGCGGAACATATCGACGCGGCGCTGGTTGTTGTTGTCCTCACGGGAGAAGAGGCCGTAAATGGTGTCGGTGCCGTTCAGGGTCTGAGCGTTGGCGACGACGCAGCGAAGGAGGGCGACGAGCTCGTCAGCGTCCCAGGCGGCGTTCTGGCCGGCGAAGAGGTTGGAACGGGTGGTCCCGTAGTATCCGCCATAAGCCTCATCGATGTAGGTACGGAGCATGTTGACGGCGTCAACACCGCTCATGGAGCCGACGGCGTTCATCTTGTCGATGATGTTTCCGGCGGCGTCGTAATCCTTGGTGACCTGCTCAACACCGGAGCCGTCAGCCTTGACAACGTCAACGGTGACCTTGCCGGAGGTGGGCATATAGGGCTGATACACGGGGGCGGCGGTGGTGCCGGAGGCGTCGGCGGTGAACTCGCCCTCGCCGTCAAGGAGCTTCACGATCCAGTCGATGCGCATAAGGGGCATACGCTCAATATCGGAAACACCGTCGAAGTAGGGGCTGAAGTAGATGGCGCCGTCAATGTCGCCGAGGATGGAGAGGTAAACGATGGGGTTGGCCTCAAGATAAGCCTTGAAGTTAGGCATACTGTCGAGGTAGTCGGCGAGGTTGACGAGCTTGCCGGCGACGCCGTTCTCGGAGAGGAGGGTGGCGGTACCGGAGAGCATGTCGACCTGGTCAAGACGCTCGTTCCAGTAGTTGTACTCTGCGGTGGAGCTGTTGCCCTGATAGACGGACTCGAACTTCATGCCCAGACGGTTCTGGACCTCGACCCAGGTGGGCTTGAGGTCGCCGGTCTGATAAGTCACGCCGTTGGCAAGGGTGATGCCGGCGCCGGCGGTCTCGGAGTCGAACACCATTCCGGTCTTGGCGCTGTTGTAGCCGGTGCCCATGCGCAGGACGGTGCCGGGAGCAAAGCTCAGAGCGGGGTTGTCATAGACATGATTGAGCCCCGTAGCCGGAGTCTCGGGATTGGCGGGGGTATCAGGGTTGCTGGGGGTGTCGGGGTTGCTGGGAGTGCTGGGGGTGTTGGGGGTATCGGGGGTGTTGGGAGTACTGGGGGTATCGGGGGTGTTGGGAGTGCTGGGGGTGCTGGGCAGCTCGATCTTGTTGCAGGAAGCGAGAGCCATGACCATGGTCAGGCAGATAACAAGAGCAAGTATAGATCTAAACTTTTTCATTAAAATAATCCTCCAAAAAATTATATATGATATTTACCTATTATATTTAATTGGCAATAGCATATGGCTTGGAAAATCGGTGCCTTACTCCTTCACGCCGCCGACGTTGACGCCCTTGGCGAAGTACTTCTGGATGAAGGGGTAGATTATAAGGATGGGTACGATGGAGCAAACGATAAGCGCGTAGATAACGGAGTCGGAGGCGTAAGCGGCGTTCCAGCCGGCCATCTGCTCAGGGTCGGTGTAGAACTCCAGCCTCTGACGGATAAAGACCTGAAGGGGATGCTCGTTGGCGTTGGACATCATCTGGCGCGCCCAGAAGTAGCCGTTCCAGCGGGAGATGGCGAAGAAGAGCGCCACGGTCGCGATGGTGGACTTGCTCATGGGTATGTAGACGTTTGTCAGGACCTGCATCTCCGTCGCGCCGTCGACGATGGCGGCCTCCTCTATCTCGGAGGGGACGCCCTCAAAGGCGTTGCGCAGGAGGATGATGTTCATGGCCGCCATGCCCATCGCTATGACCACCAGCCACTTGTCGTCCATAATGCCGACGGCATTAAAGACCTTCTGAGTAGCCAGGTAGTTTAAGTACTGGGGAACGATACCTGCTGAGAACCACATCGTAAAGACCAGGAAGAAGTTGAAGAACTTCCTGAAGAGAAGTCTCTTCTTGCTGAGGGCATAGCCGCCCAGGATGGCCGTGAACATGGCGAAGAGGGTACCGTAGAGCGTCACGAACAGGGTGTTGGAGTAGGAATTCCAGAACATGTTGTCGTTGAACATCAGCGAAAATGCCTGGAACTGGATGTCCTTCGGGAATACGACGATCTCGCCGTACTCAACAGCGTGCCGTCCGGATATTGCGGAGGACACGGAGAACACCAGCGGGTAGAGGCAGGCCAGCGCGAAGATGGTCAGCAGGGTGTAGCTGATAATTCTGAATATCAGCTCGGTAACTTCAAGCTTTCTTTTCATTACACACCCTCCTTATCAATACAGCGACGTGTTGGACGCCTTGCGGGCGATGGTGTTCGCTCCTATAACAAGCAGCATCCCCACCACATTGTTCATCATCTCCGCCGCGGCGGCTATGCCGGTGTTGGCTGACGACCCCTGCATACCTGTGCGGTAGGAGAACGTGGATACCACGTCGGCGGTGACATAGGTGTTGGTGTTGTAAAGGAGCAGGACCTTCTCATAGCCGATATTCAGCAGGGAGCCGATACGGGTTATGAGCATGATGACCACTGTGGACAGGATGCTGGGGATGACCACATAGCGCATCTGGGCCCACTTGTTTGCACCGTCGATCTGCGCGGCCTCATAGCTGGTGGGAGAGATGGCGATGATAGCCGCGAAGAACACGATACTGTCATAGCCCGCGCCCTCCCAGATGCCGCTGATCTGGTAGATGGAACGGAAGAAGCTGGGGTTCCTCAGAAGTCCGGCGTTGGCGACCTCCTCGGAGATGAGGCCGAGGTTTGCGAGAGCACGGCTCAGGATGCCCATGCCTGTTGTGACGGAGCCCTGCTTGACAAGCATCGTCACAAGGGACGTCATAACGACCGTCGAGAGGAACTTGGGAAGGTACGTCAGCACCTGATAGATGCTTCTGGCGATGTTGGACCTGACCTCATTGAAGAACAAGGCCAGAATGATGGGCATCGGGAAGCCGAAGCACAGACCGTAGAAGCTGAGGATAAAGGTGTTCCTCATCGCTCTCCAGAAGTCCGTGGTCATCTGAGTCCCGCCCACCAGCAGTGTCTTGAAGTACGAAAATCCTGAGAAGAGCCTCTCGGACACGGGCAGAACGCCGTCGTAGACCTTGAAGCAGCTCAGCAGCTCGTACATCGGGAAGTACCGCCAGAACAGGAAGACCAGGAGCATCGGGACCAGCATCAGATACAGACGCCAGTCTTTCATGACCGTTCGCGCAACATGGAGCCAGTAGTGCTTCTCCACGTCATCGCGGACGACCTGTTCCGGATTTTCTCTGTATACGTCTTTTTCCTTGTCGTACACGAGGAAATCCGCTGCCCTAACTTTCATTTTTTACCTCCTTTTTTTCCTTCTCCGAGTTGAGGCGAAGAAGGTAATGCTTTTGATCCTCGTAGACGCCATCCAGCCTTCTGACGATCCACGCGATCACAAGGGTAAACACATATGACAGGCTGTCAGTCAGGAAAAAGCCTGGCACACTTGTCGGCGGCGCCCCAAGAAGAAGCGCCGTCAGGGCTCTCCCGCCGTGCATCAGAAGCTGCACGAGGATCGGAAACATAAGGCTCAGGAATTTGCCCGTCCTCACCTTCTCCTTCCCCACCCTGAAGAGCAGTATCAGGGCAAGGAGCGAGAAGAGGTTTCCGACACAGTATATAATGTACTGCTCCCCGGTAGCTCCGGAAAACAGGCAGAAGACTACACCCGCGATGACCGCGTGAATACCGCCCCATGCGCCCCAGCGCATAAAGACGATGGATGTTATGACCGCCGCCAGCGAAACGGTATAGAGCTCATCCGGGAACCAGTATCTGGCGGCGACGGTTATCAGATACTCAAAAATGCTCATCATTACGGCAAACAGCACAAGGTCTATCGCCATGTACTCCCCAAGGGACCTTCTTCTCTCCATATGTCCTCTCCCGCCCTTTATCAAGGGCGCATTTTTGTTCAAAATGCGAAGTAAAAGCGCTTTCCCGTCCCGCGGCCCCGGCGCGGGAGCCGGAATAAATTTGTAACAATATCGAAAATGTGTCAAAAATACACTTAAAATGACCCAAAACCGCACACTTTTGCGGGTATTTGGGCTTCAAAATCCTTATTCATAAATGAGGCGCCGATATTTTTTGTGCAAAATATCCACAACGAGCCCCTAAATTTGTCTATTATTATACATGATGTCAGTTTTTATGTATATGGACAAAACACGCAAATTTATATACAAAACAGATTTGTTAACAAAATTTTATGTCATTATGAATCATTTTTAGTTATAATGTAGCAAAAAAGGAGGGACAGCTTCCATGATTTGTGTGCTTCCAGGCGATAATTTACAGCAAATTTTTGATTTTTGTCCCCCAGGAGAGACGATTATCCTCCCAGAGGGCGAATTTCGGGCAAAATCCGTTATCAGGACCCCCGGTGTGACCATCATCGGTGCGGGTATGGACAAAACCGTTCTCATCTGGGACGATTACGCGAAAAAACTGGATGATTCAGGAAGAGAACTGGTTACCTTCCGCACCTATACATTGGCAGTCTGCGCCGACAATGTGACGATGCGGGACCTCGCCGTTGTCAATGACGCCCTGACGCCGGAGGTAAAGGGCCAGGAGGTTGCGCTCAGCGTCTACGGCGACAGCTTCACCATGGAGCGCTGCCGCCTCGCCTCCACTCAGGACACGCTG
Organism: uncultured Oscillospiraceae bacterium; assembly: GCA_947630755.1. Classification (GTDB taxonomy): domain Bacteria; phylum Bacillota; class Clostridia; order Oscillospirales; family Oscillospiraceae; genus RUG626. The sequence continues at coordinate 35,905 of CANRIU010000002.1, forward strand.
TTCCTCGGTCCCCTGCCCGACGACCTTATCCAGCGATATGACGGCTTCCTGCCGGATGAGCTCAGGCTCCGCAAGCCCTGCCGCCAGCTTTTCCGTGACTGCCTGATCGAGGGCACGGTGGACTTCATCTTCGGCTGCGGCGAGGCGGACTTCGACGGCTGCGAGATCCGCTCCCTCCGCGACGCCCGCGGCTGCGGCTACGCCGCCGCCCCCTCCCATGAGCTCCGCCAGATCCGCGGCTTCACCTTCCGCCGCTGCGCCTTCACCTCGGAGCCCGGCGTGGAGGAGGGCAGCATCTACCTCGCCCGCCCCTGGAGGGACTACGGGATGTGCGTCTTTGAGGACTGCGCCATAGGCCCCCACATCTCCCCCCTTGGCTTTGACAAGTGGAACGACACCGACCGCGACAAAACCGCCAGATTTTATGAGTCCCCCCTCCCCCGGGGAAGAGTCCCCTGGGCCAGAAAAAATATCACTTGAATACTCTCTAATATATGATACAATGTATAAGAAGCTCCATTGAATAATAAGCAAAATATACAATATACATAAAAAATTACATCAGGAGGCGCGGTATGAGAGGACTTGAATCCAACAAAACAAAAATACGCCACAAGATATTTACTGAAATTGCCCGGGTAGCGTACAGCGGCGGGGACATCTCCAGGGAGATCGTCCGTCTCCCCTACAAAATTATCCCCGGCGAGGTCGCGACCTACCGGGACAGCATCTTCCTTGAGCGCGCCATCGTTGGCGAGCGGCTGCGCCTCGCCATGGGCCTGCCCATCAGGAGCGTCGCCGAGCAGGTGGAGCTCAACGACGGCGTCTCCGAGAGCGCCATCGCGGAGAAATACTACACCCCTCCCCTTGTAAACGTCATAAAATTCGCCTGCAACAAGTGCCCCGAGAAGCGCGTGGTCGTCACTGACGCCTGTCAGGGCTGCCTGGAGCACCCCTGCCTTGAGGTCTGCCCCAGAAACGCCATCTCCATGGTCAACGGCAAAAGCTGCATTGACGAGCACGCCTGCGTCAAGTGCGGCAAGTGCGTCGACGCCTGCTCCTACCACGCCATAATAAAGCAGGAGCGCCCCTGCGCCGCGGCCTGCGGCATGGGCGCCATCAAGACCGACCCCTACGGCCGCGCGGAGATTGACCAGTCCAAGTGCGTCTCCTGCGGACAGTGCCTCGTCTCCTGCCCCTTCGCCGCCATTGCGGACAAGGGCCAGATCTACCAGACCATAATGGCGATAAGGTCCGAGACGCCCGTCTACGCCGCCATCGCCCCCGCCTTCTGCGGGCAGTTTGGCGAGTATTTGACCTTTGACAAGATCCGCCCCGCCTTCAAGGCCCTGGGCTTTGCCGACGTTGTAGAGGTCTCCATCGGCGCGGACATCTGCACTCTTCAGGAGGCACAGGACTTTCTCCGGGAGGTCCCGGAGGAGCGGCCCTTCATGGCCACCTCCTGCTGCCCGGCCTGGACGGCTATGGCGAAGAAGCTCTTCCCCACCCTGGCGGGCAACATCTCCATGGCGCTGACGCCCATGGTCCTCACCGGACGGATGATAAAGAAGGACCACCCGGGGTGCAAGGTCTGCTTCATCGGCCCCTGCGCCGCCAAAAAGCTGGAGGCAAGCCGAAAGGAAATACGCTCCGACGTGGACTTCGTCCTCACCTTTGAGGAGGTCCTGGGCATGTTCGACGCCCGGGACATCGACCCCACCTCCCTCCCCTCCGACCCCTTGGGGGAGGCAACAGCCGACGGGCGCGGCTTCGCCGTCTCCGGCGGCGTGGCGCAGGCGGTGGTCAACGCCGCAAAGCAGCTGGCCCCGGACAGGGAGATAAAGGTCGCCTACGCCAACGGCCTTCAGGAGTGCAAGAAGATGCTCACCCTGGCGAAGGCCGGAAAGTACAACGGCTATCTTCTGGAGGGCATGGGCTGCCCCGGCGGCTGCGTCGCGGGGGCCGGCACCGTCGCCAGCGTCCAGTTCTCCACCCGCGAGGTCAGGAAGGCCCAGGACAGCACATCCCAAAAGTGCATACTTGAGAGCAAATACCTCCACTATCTCCCCCTGATTGAGGAGAGAGACGCCCCCTCTGAGGTACATAACGCCTGAAAAAGGCATCATAAAAGCATTGGCGCGGCCCTGGGCCGCGCCAATGTGCTGATATGCTCACGTTTTATCCGTTTTTTCCGAGAGGAAGTTTAATCCGTAGTGCCAGTCCGGCTCCATCTTCCCCGCAAACGTCCTCTCGTACTCAGAAATAAGCTTGATTGCCAGCGGCACCGCAAGCTTATAAAGCTCCGAGAGTCTCCTGCCGGACTGGGCGCATCTGGGGCTCGGCTCCAGGCTCATGACAAGGCCGGACATCTCCTTATATTTCCCCGCCGCCCGGAAGGCCCCCATCAGGAGCCTGCGCTTTGTCATATCCGGCGCCAGCAGCGTCCTTAAGCAGAAGGGCATGGACTTTAAGGACCGCTCCACATCCCGAAGCTCTATCCCCGGATAGAAGGCGGCGATGACAGCGGAGTTTCGCCGGGAGGCGACGATGTGGGCCGCCGTGTCGTGGCGCAGGGGGTCGAGGCCGTCCCCCACGGTGAGGAGGCGGTCAAACTCCATCTCTATCTCGTTGTGGCTGACTCGGTACTGGGCGGCGTACCTGTTCACATAGCCGTGGCACATGGCGTCCAGCGCAAAGTGGCACAGGTACCCGTACAGATAGGCGAGGTGCATTGCGCTTCCGGGATGGGCGGCAATGACCTTGTCGGCGTTTGTAAATACCTCCATCCCGCAGAGCTCGTGGGTCGCGTGACCGATGCGCGTTACCCTGTCCGGGACAACGGGGTTGTGGTAAAAAAGTATGTCAGGTCCGTGAAGGCCGACGTCATAAAGCTCCTTGAACGGGATTATCAGGTCGCGTATATCCCTGGGAAGCTCTCTTAGGACCTCCTGACCGAATCTGTAATGGGCGTAGGCACAGGGCATGGTTTCTCACCCCTCTCACCCATAGCATACAGTCATTTAAGGAAAAATTCAAGGAGTTTACAAAGAAATTATCTTAAGAAATGGAAATAGTTTTTTTGGCCCCTGCGGAAAGGCGGTATAACAGTGGCAAGGGAATATTATAAAAAGGGCTCCGGCGGCGGAGCGGTGCTGATGGTCCACGGCATACTCGGAACGCCTGACCACTTTGAGCCCTTCCTGCCCCTGATTCCGGAGGATGTCACCGTCCGGAACCTGCTCCTGCCGGGTCACGGCGGCACGGTACGGGATTTCGGGCGCTCCTCCATGGATGCCTGGCGCGGATATGTTCACGCCGCACTGAAGGAGCTGCGGCGGGAGCATGACAAAATCATGATCGCCGCCCACTCCATGGGCACTCTCCTTGCCATCGAGGAGGCGGTGGAAAGGGGCGTTGACGGGCTCTTTTTATTAAACGTTCCCCTCTATGCCGGCATCAGAAGGAGGTTCTTTTCAAACGCCTGGAGCGTCTACCGCGGCAGAGCGCCGAGCGGTGACGAGTGGACCCGGGCCGCCGCGAAGGCGTACAGTCTGGAGCCGGAAGCCCGGCTTCTCCCCTACGCCGCCTTCATCCCCCGCTACCTGGAGCTTTTCCGGGAGATGCGCCGTGTCCGCGCCCTTCTCCCGGAGCTCTCCTCCCCCTGCGAGGCGTATTTCTCCGCCCTTGACGAGATGGTGTCGCCCCGCTCAATGTCCTTAATGGAGCGCAAGACCCGCGCCCACGTCACTCTCCTCCCCCACTCCGGTCACGACTACTACGAGCCCCGGGATCTCAAGGTTCTGAAGCGGGGCTTTTCGGACATGCTGCGCTCTATTTTATAAAGCGATATAATATTTTTATAAAGTAATATAATATCAATATAATGATAGTCAAACCCTCCGGCTCAGCCGGAGGCTCAAGCCGTCGACAAAGGCTTTGCCTTTGTCGACGAAAGAAATTTGCCGATCCCCTCCATGCACTTCGTACACATCTCCGCGCTAAGGTGACGGGAGTTGAACCCACGTCGGTTTCTGACGGCTGATTTGCGCCCGGACTTCGGCAAAGCCCCTGGAAATACGAAAGTATTCCCTGTGGGCTTTTACTCGCCCGGACACAAATCCGCTCGCCGGAAACTGCTTCGCACTCCACGCGGTGCAATTTTCGAGTGATTTTCTGCGCGAAGGAGGAAGCCTTGCTGACGCAAGGCAACGACGAAAGCGCCGAAAAGGGCCCGCGTGGAGCGGCGTGTGTTCGGCTCCGTCACCTTAAGAGCCGCCCTACGGGCGGTTGCGCTCCGAAATGGCGCCTGCGGGCGCACATCCGGGGACCTGAAAGGGCAAAATCCGACGCACATGTCGCCGGATTTTGCATCTAAATTTTTCGCGCTGTGACCGAAGGGAATCCCCCGGCGGTCCGGGCGCTGATTTTAAGCGAAGCTTTTTCAACTCTCTGAGCCTCCGGCTAAGCCGGAGGCTTTATTTGGCCCTAAAATGGCCCGTTACCGACAATCGTCTCAAGATGCAATGCGTTTCTGTCACCTGCACCACTTGCTCTACGACCCGCAAACGGGTCCATCCCTTCATTTGCGACATGTCGGTATTTTCTACCTGGCTTTTTATACTAAAACCTGTTAAAAAGTGCAAAGCACTTTTTATAGCGCCGAAGGCGCGTCAGGTTTTGTATGAGACGTCATTTAAGCGCTTCCAGCGCTTAAATGGGCTGTGCGTAGCACGGCCTTCCCAGATATAAATTGATATTTTTATCTGGGAATAGTATTAGCGTCTCGCTTCGCTCGATGCTTTTCGCTAAAGCTGTTTTTGCCCCACCCGGCACAGCCGGGGGTTCATGTGACACAAATGCAAAGCATCCCCGTGCCGTTGGCACGGGGATGCTTTGCATTATATTAAATATAAATCCGATTTACTCACTTAATAAGGGCGATGTTCTTCAGCACAGGGGCGAGGGTGTTGGCAACGGTGGACATGAGCTTAATGAAGATGTCAAGGGCCACGCCCACGACGTCCTTGCGGGTGTCGCCGATGGTGTCTCCGGTGACGGCGGCCTTATGGGCGGACGAGCCCTTGCCGTGCCCGGGGATGTTCTCCCCCTCGATGTACTTCTTGGCGTTGTCGAAGGCACCGCCGGAGTTGCCCATGAAGATGGCTCTGGGAATGGCGACGATGGTCGCGCCCACAAGAATGCCGCCAACGAACTGCACACCGAAGAGAAGTCCGCCAGCCACCGGAATCAGCAGCGCCAGCACCGATGGCAGGACCATCTTACGGATGGCCTCCTGGGCGGCGAGCCTTATCATCTTGTTGTAGTCAGGCTTTACCTTGCCCTCGAGGACGCCGGGGATGGACATCATCTTGTCCCCCTCGTCAGCCATTATCTTGGCGGAGTCTATGGTGTTGTCGGTGAGCATTGCGGAGAAATACTCCACCAGCGCGCCGCCGAGGATCCCTCCCGCGACGACAAAGAAGGATGCGAAGTTGAGCTGGAGCTCCGCGCCTATGGCGGTGTAGTTGCCCACATATGCCACTATCAGCGAGACGGTGGCGAAGGCCGCGGAGCCTATGGCAAAGCCCTTGCCTATGGCGGCGGTGGTGTTGCCCACGGCGTCAAGCTTATCGGTTATCTTCCGCACATCCGGGTCGAGGTGGCAGGACTCAGCCAGTCCCCCGGCGTTGTCGGCGATGGGCCCGAAGGCGTCTATGGAGACGGTGGCGCCGACGAAGGCCAGCATACCAAGGGCAGAGATGGCGATCCCGTAGGTCCCGCAGACCTTGCCGGAGATGAGAAGCGCTATGGCAATGATGAGCACGGGAAGCAGGCAGGAGCGGGAGCCTATGGCGTCGCCCTTTGTGACGACGAAGGCCTCGCCCTCCTCGCAGATCTCGGCAAGCTCACGGGTGGGCTTGTGGTCGGTGGAGGTATAGTACTCTGTTATGACGCCGATAGCGACGCCGGAGATAATGCCCATCACTGCGGAGACCCAGGGCGACGCCCAGCCGAGGATGAAGTCCTCATAAATGTTGCCTCCGGCGGAGAGCCTGCCGAATATGACGTAGGATGCCACGCCGCCAAGAACCACCGTGAGGCCGGCGGAGATCCATGTGGACATGTCAAGCTCATGGGAGGGGTTGTCGCCCATTTTCTTGAAGTTGGCTATCATCAGTCCCGCAAGGCACCCGATAAGCCCGCAGGCGGCGAGGATGATGGGGAACATTACGGTGGCGTTGAAGGTTGCGTCGGTGATTTCGTCCCTCACACCGTGGGTCTGATAGAGTGTCACGGCGATCATTATGGATGCGGACATGGTGGCGACAAAGGACTCCAGAAGGTCAGAGCAGTTTCCGGCGATGTCGTTCACGTTGTCGCCGATGAAGTCGGCTATGGTGTTGGGCACACGGCTGTCGTCCTCGGGAAGGTCATGGCGGATCTTGCCCAGAATGTCGGAGCTTATGTCCGCGGCCTTCGTGTAGTTGCCCCCTGCCACGCGGTTGAACATGGCGACGATGGAGCACCCGAGGGAGTAGGTCGAAATGCGCATGACGGTGGGATTGCAGGCCATGGAGCCTATCTTAATAAGCCCGGTGCTCACGGAGGTGTGGTCCACACCGCCCTGGAGGAGCATAATGACGATAAGTCCAAGCATACCGAAGGTCTGCACGGCAAGGCCGGAGATGGAGCCGCCGCAGAGCGCGACCTTGACGGTCTCCCCTATGGACAGGCTCTCCCGGGCGCGGTTGGCGGTGCGCACATTGGCGTAGGTGGCGCTCTTCATCCCCAGAACGCACACCACGGAGCTCATCGCCCCGCCGAGAAGGAAGCTGAGACCAGAGGTCTTTTCAATAAACAGAGTAAAAATGGCTGCGACAACGACAAGCACCAGACATATGCTCTTGTACTCCGTGAGCATAAAGGTGTTGGCGCCGGAACGGATTATCCCCGCCATCTCCACCATGTCCGCGGTGCCCTCCTGCATCTTCTTTATCTTCATGTAGTTGAAGAATACATATGCGATGCCGAGGACGACCAGACACAGCACAAGGTACCATGCGGTCATTGTTTATCCCTCCTGAAAATAATTTTATGAATACGATAATTATACTGCCGGGATGCTCTGCTTGCAACACATTTTTTCCTTTTTCCCTCTCATTTTCTTAAAAATACCCCGAACAAATGGTCAAATTATTCAGATATTTTTAAATAAAAATCAAAAAAATGTAATTTATTTTCCCGTCGGGACATTTTATCTCCGCTTTCACGGGCAAAAAAAACCGGAAATGTTATTGACACTCCCGATGCAAGTAGTATAATTTTACATAATCTCAGGTTTTATTATAAAAAAATACATATTATAAAAAATATATATTATAAATAATATAAAAAAATATATATTTATACTATGAAATTGTGGGGTGTTACAATGCTCGACTTATCCGAGCGGCGGCGTAAAATCAGAGAGAGGGTCACTCTTATCGACACTGACGGACTGTTTGATTACGAGGTCCTCGAAGCTCTGCTTACATACTGCCGCAGCGTAGAAAATCCAAAGAAGTTGTCCGTTGATCTCATCAGGCACTTTCGCAATATCGACAGCATAGCCTACGCTTCATTGGCGGAGCTTGCGAAAATCAGCGGCCTTGACCAGGACTCCGCGCTGTTCCTGTACTATGTCTCGATTGCCGCCAAGCATGCTGTGATCGAGCGGGAGCAGCGCTATCATGTGACCTCTCCCGAGAAGGCCGCTGCTATTATCGCGCCGTACTACAACAATCTGGAGACGGAGGTAGCCATTGGGCTGTACCTCTCCGACGACCTGCATTTCATCGCGCTGAAGCCCATGGGCGAGGGGACCACAACATCAACGGACGTGGATTATTACGGGCTGCTGTCTCAGGCAGTAAATCTCAGCTGCCGGACGTTGATACTGTCCCACAACCATCCCTTCGGTACGGCGTCCGCCTCCCCGGAGGACACGCTGGCCACACACCAGCTCCTCCAGACATGCAGGGATCTGGGCATAGTGCTGCTGGATCACATAATCGTCTGCAAGGACGAGTACTGCTCCCTTGCTCAGGCGGGGTTCTTTGACAAAGAGACTGAGGCGATAAGAAAAACATATTTACTCAATAATAAGGAGGGACAGTAAATGGGAGATCATTCCGGTCACAGAGCGAGATTTCGGCTCAAATGTGCCAGGGACAAGAATCCGTCAGATGTGGATATTTTGGAGCTGCTGCTGTTTTCAGCGATCCCCCGCCGGGACATCAGGCCCGCCGCGGAGCACCTGATAGAAAAGTACGGCAGTATTGACAGGATACTGTCTCTTGACAGCAAGGAGCTTATGACAAATCCGGACATAGGCGCAAGCGCAGCGGCGCTCATTGTGTCGGTGGGCCATTTAAGCGCAAAGATAGGCCCCTCCCACCGTCCCGGGGTGCTGATGGACAGCCCCGGCGCGGCGTACAGGTTCATGGTGCCCCGTCTTTGGGGAGTGAACGAGGAAGTATTTTACGTCATGTGCCTCAATGACTTCTGCCGGGTCGTGACCTGCAATCCCCTCGGCGTTCCCTTCACCGATGCGGTAGAAGTGTTCTCAAGTATATGCGAGCAGGCCATGCGGGCCCAGTCGAAGTACGTTATTCTGTTTCACTGCTTCCCGGATTTCCCCTCCTTCGATTCTCCGGAGGTGAGTGTTCTCTTTGCCGTGAGGGACAGGCTTAAAATGGTAGACATCACCCTTGTGGACTATATAAGCCTTTCAAAGGATATTTATATCTCCTCGGACCAGTACGGGACGTTTTTTGGGCAGCAGAAGCCGAACATTCCGTATTATGCTTCCATACGCATGCTCAAGCGCCCAAATAACCCTGTGCCGGAGAAAATACCCTGGAACTGAGCAGAAAACTCCCCGGGACGGTAGTCCCGGGGAGTTTCGCGTTATCATTATATCGTTTTTATTCCTGTTCAGACAGCTATGTCACGCCGATCTCCTTGATGTTGAACTCCCTGCCACGGATGAGGAAGGTATCCTCGGAGCCGCAGTTTGGGCAGACCTTGGCGTATTTCAACGTATCATAGTCCTCGCCGCAGCTCTCACAGTGGGTCACGGCGGGTATCTCCTCGATAATGAGCTCCGCTGAGTCCATAATAGGCTCCTTTTTTATCGCCCATTTCCAGCAGTCCCGGAGCATATCGTGGACAACGCCTGTGACCTGCCCTATCTCCAATGTGACGGACTCCACCCGCTCCACATTGTTCTGAAGGGCGACCTCCTTAACATCGCGGATGACGTAGAACACCACGCCAAGCTCGTGCATTACTTGCCCTTTCTCTTCACCGCGATCCTCGCGGCGCGCTTTGCGGCGTAGGCGAGGATGTGCTTGTACTTGTCCTCGGAGGCCACCATGTTGGTGCACTCTGGCCTGTCGCGGTGGAGTGTTACGGCGTCAAAGGCGCAGCGGGTGGTGCAGACGCCGCATCCGATGCACTTGTTGGGGTCGACCACGGCGGCGCCGCAGCCGAGGCATCTGGAGGTCTCTATCTTCACCTGCTCCTCGGTGAGCGCCACGGAGGCATCCCGGAAGGCGGGCTTTTCCCTGTCCACGCCCTCGCGCTGGCGGGAGGAGTTGTCGTAGGACTCCACCCTGATGTTGTCCTTGTCCAGCTCGATGAACTCCCAGCGGTTGCGGCCTATGGTCAGGTGGGCGTTGTGGGCGTAGCGGTGGAGGGACTCGGCGGCCCAGTGGCCCTGGGCTATGGCGTCGATGGCGAATTTGGGACCTGTGAACACGTCGCCGCCGACAAAGATGTCGGGCTCGGCGGTCTGGAAGGTCAGTGTATCCGCCTCGGGGTATCCGGCGCGGTTGAGCTTCACCTTTGTGCCCTTGAGCATATCGCCCCAGACGACTCTCTGTCCTATGGCAAAGACTATCCTGCCGCACTTTACGGTGATGGTCTCCTCCTCGTCGTACTTGGGGGCGAACTTGCCCTTGCCCTCATAGACGCTGAGGCACTTTTTGAAAACTATCCCGGTGACGTGTCCGTCCTCGGTGAGGACCTCCTTCGGGCCCCAGCCGTTCTTTACGACGACGCCGTCCTCAACTGCCTCCATGACCTCCTCGTCGGAGGCGGGCATCTCCTTGGGTCCCTCGAGGCAGAGCATGGTGACGCTCTTCGCGCCGTTCCGGCGGCTGACCCTGGCGGCGTCGATGGCGACGTTGCCGCCGCCCACCACGACCACGTCCCCGTCATAGGGGGCATCGCCGCAGTTGGCCTTCGCCAGGTAGTCGATGGCCGTGAGGCAGCCCTCTGCGTCCTCGCCGGGGATACCCGGCAGACGCCCGGCTGAGCAGCCTATGGCTATGTAAAAAGCCTTGTAGCCCTGGGCGCGAAGCTCCGGGATGGTTATGTCACGTCCGACCTCCACGCCTGTCCTGATCTCCACGCCGAGCCTGCGTATAACGTCGATCTCCGCCCGGAGAAGGTCCTTCTCCAGCTTGTAGGAGGGTATGCCGTACTGGAGCATACCGCCGGGGATGGGCTTTTTCTCAAAAACCGTGGGCTTGTAGCCTGTGAGCGCCAGATAGTATGCGGCGGAGAGGCCGGCGGGGCCGCCGCCGATGATGGCTATCCTGTCGTCAAAGTGGTCCATATGGATGCTGGCGGGGATGACCACCTCGGGGATGTATCTTGTCTCCTCGTTGAGGTCCCGCTCGGCGATAAAGCGCTTTACGGCGTCTATTGCCACGGGGTCGTCGATGGTGCCGCGGGTGCAGGCGTCCTCACAGCGGCGGTTGCAGACGTGTCCGCAGACTATGGGGAAGGGGTTCTGGCGCTTTATAAGGGCCAGAGCCTCGGTATACTTGCCCTGGGCGGCCTTCTTGAGGTAGCCCTGTACGGCGATATGCGCCGGGCAGGCGGCCTTGCAGGGGGCGGTGCCGGTATCGTGGCAGTTTATCCTGTTGTTGTCGCGGTAGTCGGGGTCCCACTTCTCCGGGCCCCACTTTGTGTCCGCCGGGTCCTCGATGCGGGGGTAGATCATCTCCTCGCCGTTTTTGGCGCAGAGCTTCTGCCCAAGCTTCAGCGCCCCCGCTGGGCACTTCTCCACGCACCTGCCGCAGGCCACGCACTTCTCCTTGTCCACATGGGCCACATATGCCGAGCGGGAGAGGTTCGGCGTGTTGAAAAGCTGGGATGTGCGCAGGGCGTTGCATATCTGAACGTTGCAGTTGCAGATGCCGAAAATCTTGTTCTCGCCGTCGATATTCGTTATCTGGTGGACAAAGCCGTTCTCCTCGGCCCTTTTCAGGATCTCCATGGCCTCCTCGTAGGTGATGTCCCGGCCCTTCCCTGTCTCACGGCAGTAGTCGGCAAAATCACCGACGCCTATGCACCAGCCGTACTGGTCGTCGGCGCAGCCCTCGCCAAGTATCTTCCGGGAGGCGCGGCAGGAGCACTGGCCCACTCCGATGTGGCCCTCGTACTTCTTGAGCCAGTAGGAGAGGTGCTCCAGGTCCACGGACTTGCTCTCCATGGATATGGCCTTCTCCACGGGGATGACGTGCATACCTATGCCGGAGCCGCCGGGGGGCACCATCTGGGTTATTCCCGCCAGGGGCACATAGGTCATGCGCTCAAAAAAGCTGGCAAGGTCCGGGTGCTCCCGGAGACGAGGGTTGTCCACGGGTAAACCGTTCTCATCGTGGGCTTCCTCCATGTTGAAGAGCTCCGCAGAGCCGGGCACGAACTGGGGAAGCACATAGCGCTTCTCCGAGGGGGGCGCAGTGCGCCCGTTGTGGTCGTAGTGATAGCCGTAGTCGTACTCCAGAAGGCCGATGTACGCCATCTCCTCAAGGAGCTTCCGGAAGTTCTCCCACTTCTCCTCCGGCACATCGCAAAGCTTCACCATCTCATTGAAGGTGTAGTGTACTCGGACCTTCATCTTGAGGGCCACGTCAGCCATCTCGTCGGTGACTATCTCCGCAAGACCCCAGTACTCCGCGTCCTCCACCTTTATCCCGGTGACCTTATGGGCCACCACGTCGGTGATTTTCCGCCCGAGCTTAATGATTTTCTCCCTGGCGGGCTTGTCGTGCTTGTGATTGGCGGGCCAGCTCTGGTAGACCTTTTCCATGTCCATAGTGATAACCTCCCTTTATTCTCTCCATTTTTTTACCTGCTCCCGGAGCCATTCGGCCCACTCATCCACGCCCTCCCCGGTTCTGGCGCAGATGGGGATTATTTTCGCGTTGGGGTTGCGCATAAGGATATTTTTTCGGCATTTTTCCATGTCAAAATCGAAGTACGGCAGCACATCGATCTTGTTTATGAGGACAACATCGCAGAGGGAGAACATCAGCGGGTATTTGAGGGGCTTGTCGTCCCCCTCCGGCACCGAGAGTATCATGGCGTTTTTTGATGCGCCCGTGTCAAACTCCGCCGGGCAGACGAGGTTCCCCACGTTCTCCAAAATCGCAAGGTCCAGCTCCCCAGTCTCCAGCCCCTCAAGGCCCTGGGCCGTCATGTCCGCGTCAAGGTGGCACATACCCCCGGTGTGGAGCTGTATCGCCCTGGCGCCCGTCTTTGATATGCGCTCCGCGTCCACGTCGGAGTCGATGTCCGCCTCCATGACGCCGATGCGAAGCTCGTCACGCAAAAGCTCGATGGTCCTGGTCAGCGTAGTCGTCTTTCCCGCCCCAGGCGACGACATGAGGTTGAGAAGAAAGAGCTTTCTCTCCCGAAGGCTCTGTCGGAGCTGCGCGGCTCTCCTGTCGTTGTCGGCAAAAACGCTCTGCTTGACCTCGAGGACCCGAAAATCGCCCATATTTATCCCCTCCCAGCAGGATATTTACTTACAGTTAAAATAAGTATACATTATCGCCCTACAAATGTCAAATGCTTATAGCTGCTCCACTTGAATTTGTTCCGAATATGTGGTAAAATCCCATAAAAATGGTGAGGTCCACTGCCCTGCCAGCTTTGAGGAGGAGATATTATGTTAACCGAATTTGAGGCAATGGAAAAGCGCGTCTCCGTCCGCGCCTATGAAAAACGGGCTGTGGAGCCGGAGATAATGCTGGAGCTCAAGGAGCTTACAGATGAGATAAACGCCTCAGCGGGGCTGCACTTTCAGCTTGTAGATACCCGGGACGCCAATGCCCCGGCGGTGAAGCTCTCGGCGGCGATGTTCTCCGGCACGGTCAGCGCCTGCGCGCTGCTGGTGGGTCCGGAGGACGAGCTCGGCGGGGAGATGGTCGGATATTACGGCGAAAAGCTCGTGCTGCGGGCTGTGGCTCTGGGGCTGGGTACCTGCTGGGTCGCCGGGACCTTTGACAGGGGCTCGGTGGACCCGGTGCTGAACGACGGGGAGAAGCTCTGGTGTGTTGTGCCTCTGGGGTACGCCGCGGAGAAGGTGCCCTTTAAGCAGAGGACCATCCGCGCCGCCATACGGAAAAAGGACAGGAAGCCGGAGGATTTCATCGAGTCGGACCACGGCCCTGCCTCCCTGCCCAGATGGGTCACCGCGGGGGCGGAGGCGGTGAAGGCCGGGCCCTCCGCGGTAAATCAGCAGCCCGTGAACATAGTGTACAGGGACGGGCTGGTCATCGCGAGGCTCTGGAAGGAGAAGAAAAACCGGATGATGTACAACGACTTGGGCATAGCCAAGTACCAGTTCCAGGTCGGCGCGGAGCACGCCGGGGTGCTGGGCTTCTGGAATTTCGGCGATGGCGGGGAATTTATCGCCGACAACTGATCTGCCCGGGGGAGAGTACAAAATGAAGGGTATGACAATAACCTATAAGGTCAAAAACGGCCTGTATGTGAACATGACAAACCGCTGCCCCTGCGCCTGCACCTTCTGCCTCAGGCAAAACGGCGACGGGGTCTACGGCTCGGACTCGCTGTGGCTCATACGCGAGCCGACCGTGGAGGAGGTGTGCGGGAGCATAGCGGCATATGATGGGCAAAGCTTTGAAGAGCTCGTTTTCTGCGGCTACGGCGAGCCCACCGAGAGGCTGGACGATCTTTTGAAGGTCGCCTCATGGGTGAAGGCCAGCCGCCCCATGCCCATAAGGATAAACACCAACGGGCTTTCGGACCTTATAAACGGCAGGAGGACCGCGCCGGAGCTCTCGGGGCTCATCGACACCGTGTCCATTAGCCTCAACGCCACCAGCGCTGAGGAGTACAACAGGCTGTGCCGTCCTCGATTCGGTATGCGCTCCTATCAGGCGATGCTGGACTTCACAGGAGACTGCGTCCCATATGTGCCAAACGTAATTATGACGGTGGTGGACGTGGTGACGACCCCGGAGCAGCAGGAGCAGAGCCGCCGCATAGCCGAAGGGCTTGGCGCAAGGCTCAGGGTAAGGCCCTTCGAGGGCTGAAGGCGGGGGCGTCGAAATTAGTCGAACGATTTTTCTGGAAATATGTCACAGTTTATGGGATAATAGCCATAGGCATAAAATGACAGTTTTAAGGAGGAATCGATTTTGTCGCCCCAGTATTCAAAGCTCTTTTCCCAGGAGGTCGCGGGAGAGCTGGTGACCTACTATCTCACCGAGAGCCTTGTCCGTGTTGACGGTGCGAGCGCCGTGAGGTACGGTGCAGCGCTGTTGAAGTCCGGCGGGGAGTACGCGGAGATCTCGGACATCTTCGGCGACAGGGAGAGCGCCGTTGAGTTCATCGAGACGCTCTTCCGCGGGCTCGTCACCCCAATGACGCTCCGCGATGTCGTAATGGATGTCATATGCACATGAATGGCAAGGCTCCACGCAAAACCACGAACCCGCACATTGGCCGTGCCGACAGCAGACGCCCCGGAGGATTATCCTCCGGGGCGTCTCTGTTATGGCACGATTTATACTAAAACCTGTTAAAAAGTGCAAAGCACTTTTTATAGCGCCGAAGGCGCGTCAGGTTTTGTATGAGACGTCATTTAAGCGCTTCCAGCGCTTAAATGGGCTGTGCGTAGCACGGCCTTCCCAGATAAAAATTGATATTTTTATCTGGGAATAGTATTAAATATTATTGTAGATATATCTGAAAAGTTGTGATAAAATGGGTTCAGTCAATGGGCGGAACGGAGGCTGCTTATGGAGAGGATAAAAGAGCTTACACGCACTAAAAAGGGCTTTCTTCTGTTCATGCTCGTCATGGTGCTGGTGTTCGTGGTGCTGTACCCGGTTACCGTCTCCCGGGTCGGGTACTCATATCACGGGAAAATCTTTGTCCCGGAGGAGACAGCCGGGAGCACTGTGTACTCGGCGCGTCTTTGGGGAAAGCCCGCGCAGTTTACCGTCTCAGGGGGCAATACCGTGGAGTTTCGCCACGGGGACACGGTCTACGGCCCCTACACAGTGACGAAGGTCCCGGAGGCTGTCCCGGAGGAGAGCGATATTGCCGAGAATATGACCGGGCTGGAGATTCGCCGTGGGAATGAGCTTATTTTCCGCGGCGGCGTTTTAAAAGTCTCGGACCTCTATTATCTCTACAATGAGGATGGGAGCCTGTACTCAGGCTTTATCGTCGGCAGCAGCTACAGCGGCGGCGGAAACCGGGAGGCCTCCGTCGAGCCCTCGGTGCGGAACATACTGGAGCTTGTGGACGGCCCGGCCCTTTCCCACAAGGGCGAGTGGGGCGTCTTTTTCTTCGGGGTCCTTATATGCGCCGTCAACGCCATCAGCATCATATTTGAAAAATCGTTATTTTCTTGGAGGATGTCATTCGTTGTGAAAGACCCCGAGGACGCCCGGCCCTCGGAGCTCTATAACCTCACAAGATACATCTGCTGGGTAGTCCTTGCGGTTACTGCCGCGGCGGTTTTCATCGCGGGGCTATGGTAAATAAATTCCCGAAAATCGTCAAATCCGCCCCGGCATGCCGGGGCGGATTTGTCTATAATCTGAGGGACCGCTTACTTCCCCAGCTGTCTGTAGAGGAAGGTCAGCATCTGGGCCCGGGTGACGATGCCATTGGGGGAGAAGTTGCTGTTGCCGGTGCCCTGGGCGATGCCGGTGGTGTAGGCCCAGGCGATGGGGTCGGTGTAGTACTTGCCGGCGGGGACGTCGGCGAAGGACCCGGCGGCCTGGAACTCGGGTTCATCGGCGGCGCGATAAATGAAGGTCATAGCGTCCCGGCGCAGCACGGTGTCGTTGGCGCCGAAGGTGGTGGGGCTGTTGCCCGTGGTGATGCCTTTCTCATAGGCCCAGAGGACGGCCTTGTAGTATGGGGCGTCCGTACTCACATCGGTGAAGGGTGCCGAGGTGATGGTGGGCTCGGGGCAATCCATGGCCTTCCACAGGATGCTCACCACCTCCCAGCGGGGGCAGGGGGTCCTGGCGCCGAAATTGGTGGTACTCTCGGCGTCGGCATACTTGTTGTCCACGGCCCACTTCACGGCATCCTTATACGCGGCGGCCACATCGGTGAAGTCGTCGACCGAGACAGGGATGGTGTTGAAATGGACGGTGGTGATGCCGGGGTCATAGCCGGGTCCGGCCCCGTCCCCGGTGATGCGGGCCCACTGGTCCTCGGTGCCGCCGAAGTAGATGTCGGTGAGACTGGAACAGCCCCAGAACGCCGCCTCCCCAATCTTCACGACGCTGTCGGGGATGGTCACGCTGGTAAGACGGGTACATTCATCGAACACACCATCCCAAATACTCGTGACGCTGTCAAGGATAGTCACGCTGGTCAGGTTGGTACAACGACTGAACGCGGCTCTCCCAATACTCGTGACGCTGCCGGGGATGGTCACACTGGTCAGGCTGGTGCAGAACTGAAACACTTCCCTCTCAATACTCGTGACGCTGTCAGGAATAGTCACGCTGGTCAGGTTGGTACAACGACTGAATGCGGATTCCCCAATACTCGTGACACTGTCGGGGATAGTCACACTGGTCAGGCTGGTGCAACGATAGAACGCCTCTTTCCCAATTTTCATGATACCGTCGGGGATAACTACTGAGGTGACAGTTTTATCCGCGTCGGTGACGGTCTTAGTGGCCTCATCGACGTAGATGCTGCCGCCCTCCACGGAGTAGGCCACATCGTCGTCGTCTTTTACTGTCAGGGCCATGGCCATGGGGGCAAGGGTCAGCATCAGGGCGAGGGATAACAGTGCTGCGAGAAGCTTTTTCATGGGATTTCCTCCTTTTAAAAAAATGTTTTTCTCACGGCGGGGGCCGGGGGGCTGTAAGGGAGGTGGCGCCCCCGGCCAAAACACGCCGGAGAAAAACAAAATCGCGCGTGGCGGGCAAGGAGAACCCGGCACACACGCGAACACAGCAAGACAAACCAGATTGTACTTGCAAAAAATGCGAAAGCACTGTTGACAAACACCGCCCCGGAGGGATTGACCCTCCGGGGCGGTTGCTCATCTCACGCCTATGGATTTTAGATGGCGGACGATCTCTATGTTTGTCATGAAGGCGACATCCGGGGCAGCGGAGACGCGGCGGAAAATGTCCTCCATCCTCCCCCACATGTTCTCCGCGTCAAGGTCGTAGGAGTGGCCTACTATCTGGCACAGGGCGAGGTCGGTGTCCGTGTCAAGAAAGCCGTCCACAAAACTGTCAAGCCCCTCGTCAAGGTGGAAGATGCCCGGGCGCCAGTGATACAGGTCCTCCGGCGGAGCATAGGAGAGACTCATCTCGGATATTCTCGCGTACTCAAAGCCGCACTCCCTGGCGGCATCCGCCATTTCTGGGCTCCAGTAGTCAAAGGGCGCGGCAAAGCCGCTCACCTCCCGGTCGAAGAGGCCGCGGAGGTTTTCCCGGTCCTTGCCCATCTCATGGAGTATGAATTCCCGGGGCTTGCCCTCAAAATATGGGTGGGTCAGGCTGTGGCTTGCGACCTCGTGCCCGTCGTAGAGGTGCAGGACCGCGCCGGGGGGCAGGCGCTTTATCACCAAGCCGCTCTCGTGGACCCACTCAAACTCCCGGCGCATGAGCTCGGAGTTTAAGTTGAATGTCCCCTTTATGCCGTATTTATTTAAAAGCTCCACAAATCTCACGTCCTGAGTGACGCCGTCGTCGTAGGAGACCGTGAAGGCCCTCGCCTTCCCGCCGGGGTATTTCAATTTTTCCATATGTCACCTCACTATTCCTGAGAGGACGCTCATCACCGCGAAAGCCGCCGCGGAGTAGGCAAGGACGAAGGCGCGGTCCGGCTGCGCAGTGTCCCCCTCCGCCGCAGGCTCTCCCTGATGTGTTCCGCCCCCATGACGAGCGCCGCTGCCGCCGTTATCGGCAAAAGCCCCGCGAATCTGGCATTTCCCGCGCCCAGTGCCGCGCTCCCCAGGGCGAAAGCCGCCATCAGGACGAAGGCTGTCCACTGGAGCGCCCGCAGGACACCGCTGTGCCGGGGCGAGTCCGCCATCTCCCCCGCATCTGATGCCCGGGTAGCCCTCCAAATCCAGAGGGCAAAGGCACACAATTCAATGGCGTAATACAATATGCAAAGCCCGGACACCGCCCCCGCAAACAGCGCCGTGAGCCCGGAGAGCGTCTCCAGCATGGTCAGCATCACCCCGCAGCCGATGATCATACAAAGCCCAAACGGCAGGATGCTCCGGGCGCAGGCCGTGAGAACGGACCTCACTCTCAGCGCCGGATCAGTCTCCATGGGCGCGGCGGACATATCGGCGGTGTAAAAAATCTGCATAAACTCCAGCTCCGCGCACCTTTGCCAGCCTGTATGGTCGGCAAGGTCCGTAAACTCCGCTAACCTCGTTGAGGGACCCGGGTCAAAGCGGGAGGCGTGGGGGAAATACGCGGCGTGAAACCGGAGCTTTTGCGGCGGTATCGCCCGAAAGGTCCAGAAAAACGGCCCGATTTTCTCCAAAAGCCAGCCCTTTTCCGCCATTTCTTCAAGGTGCTCCTCTATGGCGGTGTAGTCGAACAGGGAATAAAATTCATACCTCTTCATTTTAAGCTCCCTTCCCGCCGAGCTTTTCGGCGATAAGCTCCATCTGCGCTTCCGTGGGCTCCGCGCCCAGCTTCAGGTCCACCACCCTGCCGCCGTAGACGAGAAACCAGCAGTTCATGTACACGGCCCCGTCCTCGCCGCCCCAGCTGTGAAGCCGCCTGTAAGCCTCATCGGCGTGCCAGGGGCCCGGGTCCACGGGGTCATAGTGGTCTAAGTAAAGGATGCCGTTCTCAAAGGAATCATTCATGTTATTGTCCAATAATTCACGGCACACCAGGTCCGCCAAGGCCGGAAACGGGGAGGCGTACACGGTGTAATCCAGGGTCTCGTCACTGTGCCAGGAGGATCTGTCGGGGCGCTGGTAGCTGTCCACCCGCGACATAAGGAAGGACCCGTCCCGGCGGTTGAGCTCATAAGTCTTCCCCGCCCCGCCGTAGAGCTCCGCGGTCGTCAGCGGCACGCTGTCAGCGCCACGGAGCCACGCGAGCCTGTCGCTGAACCCCACAATGGTGAATGCGGAAAAGCTCACGACGACAACGCTGAGCACCACCGCCGTCACAAAGGTCAAGGTCCTGTTTATGCCGCTCGGCACTCTCAGGCGCTTCATAAGCGCCTTCACGCCCCATGTCACCATTGCGGACACCAGTATGAGGGACATCATCAGCAGCAACGCCATAATGAGAATGCGGTTTCCCCGCGCCGCCATATCCACAAGAAAGAGGGCCAAATCCGCGAAAATGACGGCAAGACACGCCTTTTGGAACCGCCGATGGCTCACCGATGCCGTCCACTCCCCCACCTGGGCGGCCCTTCTTGCCCGGCGCAGCCACAAAAAGTAGGAGATGAGCTCCACAAGGCTCAACGTCAGCAGTACAGCGGCTGCCGTGACGGTGAAAAAGGAGCTTCCCCGCGAGAGAAAATCCACCACATCCGTAAAAAGCCTCATGCCCATAGTGAACATCTCAAAAATCGCAACCGCAAGCAGGAAAAACTGCGCGGGAAGGTAGTTCTTCCACGCGGCGCGGTTTATCGTCTCCACCTCTAAGCCCGGGTCCGTCTCGATGGGCATGGGATTTTCGCTTTCGTTGTAGAAAATCTGCATCTGTGCCGCCGTCCCGGCAAGGCGCCAGCCCGTGCGCTGGCAGAAATCCACAAACTCCAGCTGGGCGTCGCTCAAACCCGGGTCAAACTCCGACGCCTTGGGGAAATAGGACACATGAAAGCTCCGGCGTCTCGGCTCCACGCGCCTGTAAATCCAGCAGAAGGGGCCCACGCTCTCGAAAAGCCACCCCTTTTCCGACATCCTCTCCATGTGGGCGGTGATGCCGTCATAGTCCAAAAAGGAATATATCAGATGCTGCCGCTTTTTGTCCTTCATTTTACTTCATCCTCCCCGAAGATTTTTCTGTAATCCTCCGCCTGACGGGTGACGCGCATATACTCCCGCCGCAAAAGCTCCCTTCCGGCATCTGTGAGAATGTAGCTCCGGCGGCGGCCCTCCACCCGCGTCTCCCGGATGTAACCCTCCGTGAGGAACTGGTCAAGGAGAGTGTACAGCGTCCCGGAGCCCACGGTCACCTCTCCCCCGGTGAGCGCCGGGACACGGTCAAGAATGTCTATCCCGCAGCACTCCTCCCGGAGACACAGGAGAGTATAGAACATCTGCTCCGTCAGAGTCTGAAATTTCGCTCTCGGCACCTGCCCGCCTCCTTATCTCGATATTCGAGTTTTCATGCCCTGATTATAATCTCGATAATCGAGATTGTCAAGATAATTTTTGGACCGCAGGAGAATTTTCCTGCGGTCCAAGTGTGAAAATATTGATTTGTCACTCCACGGAAATATTTGTGTTCATGAAAGCTGCGGCCTCGAGGATTATCATCACCAGGACCGTGCTCCAGAGCGACAGCACCCCGGTCACGGCGAGCACCGCGGCGATGCCCCTCACGACAGAGGCGCCTATGGCGCTTATGGTCAGCTTCCGGCGGATGTCCTTCGCTATGCGCACGGTGGCGGCGAGCTTGGAAAGCTCCCCGGAGGCAATGACCACATCCGGGAAGGTCCCTGTGGCCTCCGGGCCCACGCCCAATGTAACACTGAGGTTTGCAAGCTCCAGAAGCTCCCGGTCGTTCCCGGCGCTGCTGACGAACGCGGCACGCTCGCCGCCCATCTGGCTCTCCTGAATGTATTGAAGCCGCTCGCTCTTGTCCCTGGGGCGGCAGTCGGAGTAAATCTCCGTTATCCCCACCCGGCGGCCCAAATTCGTCGCCGAGAGGGCGTTGTCCCCGGTCATGAGCGCCACGTTCGGCACGCCCACATTTTTAAGGTCGTGGACCACGGTGATGGCGTCGCTTACGATGGTGTCGGAAAAGTCTATCCTGCCGACGCAGGTCCTGCCCACCGCGACAAAGACGCAGGTTTCCCCGGGGATGTACAGGTCCCCCTTGACGCCCAGCCTCTCCATGAAGTCGATATTTCCAATGGCAACCGCCGTGTCGCCATCAAGCCGCGCCACGCAGCCGTAGCCCTCCTGCGACTTGTGGACGGTTATCCGGGACTTGTCCGGAGTGAGGCCGGAATACTCCCGTATCGCCCTGTCAAGGGCGTGGTCGGAGTACGCCCCGGCCTGCACGGCGAGATACAAAAGCTGGTCCTGGCTTATGCGCACAGGGTCCACGGCGGTGACCTTGTACTGGCCCTTTGTCAGCGTCCCTGTCTTGTTGAAAAGCACCGAGGTTATCTCAGACGCCGCGTAGACCGTCCCGGCGTCGGAGAACCATATGGTGTTGGCGATAGCCGACTCCACGCCGTTAACATATGTCATAAGCGCCCCGGCCTCGCCGGAGAAGACGCACACCGTGAGCACCACCGCGCCCCGGCCTATCCATTTTAGAAAATCCATTCCGTCAAAAAGCGGCGGAATGACGCTGAAAATAACCGCGGCGCAAAGTGCCGCCAGCAGCCCTGTCCACTCATACCTGCGAAGGTCCACAACGGGCTTTATCCTGGCGGAGTCAAGCTCCCTGATGGTGACATCCAGCCGCTCCCCGAGGGGACCCTCGCCGTCGGTGCGAAGGGCGGTTATGCGGCTTTTCACAAAGCTGAGCTCACGCTCTTTTATAACATTGAATATGCCCTTACTCACGTTGTAGATAGCCGCGGAGACAGCGGCCTCCACCAGCGCTCCGGAGCAGCCGAAGATAACGGCGGCGGCAAGCATCACAAGCCCCGTTGGCACGCCGTCCCTGTTGCGGAAAAACCGGAACGTCTCCATCGCCATGGGCACACAGGCTATGACGAGCCCCGCAATGACCATGATGCTCCACGCCGGGTCCTCCAAGTCCGGGAGGACGGCGGCGCACACCAGCGCCACGGCGAGGACCATGGACAAAATGAGAAGTACAAGTCCCCGGGGTATGAGGGCGCGCCTCTCCCGGCGGGCGGGCCTCTCCGCCCTGCCCTCCCGGGGCTTTTCGTCCTCCGGGGCGTCGTCATCACCGTCCATGAGGGCTGTGCTGTCATCGAGATTGGGAAAATCGTCCCCGGAGCTCTCCCCCGCCTGCTCCTCCGGAGCATCGGGAGCATCGCCGGAGGGGTTCTCGGTCCTCTCCGCCTCCTCCGGGGCAGGCTGCGGGTCCCGGTCCTTCACGGGCGCGTCCTCACCGCCGCCCTCTGTCCGGGCCCCCTCGGAACCGAATTCACGGAGGATCTGGTCCACGGAGAGCTCGCCGCCCTCAGCCTGAGAGGGCTCCTGCGCCCTCCCGGCGCGGATGTCTTTATCTCTCATCAGTTCACCTCCCGGATAATTATCGGGAAGCGCTCGAAGCCCCGAAACCACAAGGCCCGATCGCTTCCCGATTCGGTCTCAGCTTATTTTCTTAAATCACGCTTTGCCGGCGCAGCCGAGGACATCGATGAGCTTGTGGGTGACGATGGCCTTGATGTTGGCGCGGGCCGGAGTGAGGTACTGGCGCGGGTCGAAGTGGTCAGGATGCTCCGCGAAATACTGGCGGATGGACCCGGTCATGGCAAGACGAAGGTCGGAGTCGATGTTTATCTTGCACACGGAGAGGGTCGCGGCCTTTCTCAGCTGCTCCTCGGGGATGCCCACGGCGTCGGGCATACGTCCGCCGTTGGCGTTTATCATTCTTACATACTCCTGGGGCACGCTGGAGGAGCCGTGGAGGACGATGGGGAATCCGGGCAGACGGCGGGAGACCTCCTCAAGGATGTCGAACCTGAGGGGAGGCGGGACAAGGACGCCCTGCTCATTGCGGGTGCACTGGGCGGCGGTGAACTTGTAGGCGCCGTGGCTGGTGCCGATGGCGATGGCGAGGGAGTCGCAGCCCGTTTTGGAGACGAACTCCTCCACCTCCTCGGGGCGGGTGTAGCTGGAATCCTCGGCGGAGACGTTGACCTCGTCCTCCACACCTGCAAGAGAGCCCAGCTCCGCCTCCACCACCACGCCGTGGTCGTGGGCGTACTCAACGACCCTGCGGGTGAGAGCAATATTCTCGGCGAAGGGCTTGGAGCTGGCGTCGATCATGACGGAGGTGAAACCGCCGTCGATGCAGGACTTGCAGGTCTCAAAATCCGGGCCGTGGTCCAGGTGAAGGGCAATGGGGATGTCGGGGCACTCGATGACCGCGGCCTCAACCAGCTTCACAAGGTAGGTGTGGTTGGCGTAGGCGCGGGCGCCCTTGCTGACCTGAAGGATGAGGGGGGCGTGCTGCTCACGGGCGGCCTCGGTGATGCCCTGAACTATCTCCATGTTGTTGACGTTGAAAGCGCCCACGGCATATCCGCCGTCATAGGCCTTTTTGAACATTTCAGTCGTTGTTACCAGAGGCATAATAATTCACTCCTAAGTAAAAATTGGGGGTTTACAACTATTTATTATAGCATACTCAAACAGCAATTCAAGTATCAAAATCGTAAAAATATCGCGGCGCGGAAATCCTCCGCGCCGCAGAATATGCACTTATGCCGTGGGCTCGTTGTTGAGGAACCTCTCGAGCCTGTCGAGGCCCTTTTTGATGTTCTCAATGCTCGTGGCGTAGCTCCAGCGGATGTGGTTCTGGGAGCCGAAGGCCGCACCGGGGACGGTAGCCACAAGGCCGTGCTTCAAAAGCGCCTGGGCAAAGTCGTCGGCGTTGTCTATTTTCTCCCCGCAGAGGGTGGAGCCGAAAGTTTTGGAGACGTTCATGAAGATGTAGAACGCCCCGTCCGGGGGAAGGCAGCTCACCTTATCCATTGCGGCGACACGCTCAAGGAAGTAGGCGCGGCGCTTTGTAAACTCCGCGTGCATTTTGGCGACGCACTCCTGGTCCCCGGCGTAGGCGGCGATGGAGGCGTACTGGGCGATATTGCTGGCGTTGCCGGTGGAGTGGCTCAGGTATGTGTCCATGAGCTTGATTATCTCCGCAGGTCCCGCGGCAAAGCCGATGCGCCATCCGGTCATGGCGTAGGTCTTGGATACGCCGTTGACAATGACAGTGCGCTTTGTAAGCTCCGGGTCGACGGCGGCGGCGGAGACGAACTTCCCCTCATACACCAGCGTGGCGTAGATCTCGTCGTCGATGAGGTAGAGGTCGTTGTCAACTATCACCTTCGCAAGGCCGGAAAGCTCCTCCTCGGAGTAGAGCATACCCGTGGGGTTGGAGGGGTTTGTGAGAATAACGCACTTCGTCCTCTCCGTCACCGCGGCGGCGAGCTGCTCCGGGGAGATCTTGAAACGGGTGGACTCGTCAGTGTTCAGGATAACGGGCACCGCGCCGCACATCCTGATGGCCTCCTCATATGTCACCCAGTAGGGCGCCGGGAGGATGACCTCGTCCCCGGGGTTGAGCATTACGCGCATGGCTATGTACAGGACGTGCTTCGCGCCGGAGGATACGCAGATGTTTTTGTTCTCATATTTGAGCCCGAAGGTCCTGTCAAGATACCCGCAGATGGCGCTCTTCAGGGGCGCAATGCCGGAGGAGGAGGTATAGTAGGACTTGTTCTGCTCAATGGCGGCAATGCCCGCCGCCTTGATGTGGTCCGGGGTGAAAAAATCAGTCTCACCGGCGCCAAAGCTCACCACGTCGACGCCCTTTGCTTTAAGGTCCTGGCTTATGGCGTTTATTGCGAGCGTTGCGGAGGGCTTTATGGCGCGTGCCTGGGAGGATAGAGGTTTCATGGATCATTGCTCCTTACTTGCTTTTGATTTTACATTCATTATATGCCGAAAAATGCATTTTGGCAAGTGTATACTGTGATTTTCATATGATTATGAATTAATTTTTATAAACGTCTTGCAGGTTTTGTGCAAATTAACACAACCAACAAATTCTGCTAATTGTAACCATTTGTTTGTTGTTAATTTTTATATGGCGTATTATAATATTTTTCAGGAATAAGAATAAATACGACGGCGGAGAGGAGGGTCCGGCATGAGCAGGAAGCATACCGTTCTGGCATCCATCATCGGATTTCTCGCCGGGGCGCTGGTGTGCCTTCTCGTCATAGTGTTTATTTTCCCCGTGAGGGTCCCGCGGACGGCAAATGTCTACAAGGTGGATGAGAGCTCCGGCGTGACCGGGCAGCAGCTCACCGATATGGCGTTGGAGGCGGCGGGGTATCTGAAAACCGGGAACTTTCAGGCATTGTCGGAGCTGGTGCACCCGGACTACGGGCTCATCTTCTCTCCCTTTGCCACCGTAAACCTGTCCACCAACCTGTGCTTTTCGGTAAAGGAGCTTCCGGGTCTTGGCGAGAGCACCGAAAAACTCGTCTGGGGCGTCCACACCGACGGGGGCGAGCCGATAAGCATGACGGTGCAGGAATACATGAAGGAGTTTGTTTTTGACCGGGATTACACCGCGGCGCCCCTAATCGGTGTGAATTACACCATCCGCACGGGAAACGCCCTTGAGAACGTCTCCGACTCCTTCCCCGGAGCGAGCTTCGTGGACCTGTGCTATCCCGGCACTGCGGAGGCGGAGTACACCGACTGGTCCACCCTGCGGCTTGTATTTGAGGAGCACGACGGGGAGCTTTCGCTCACCTGCGTCATTCACTCCGAGGCCGTCATTTGAATTTTTACCACCCCCATCGGCAAATTTGTATTATTATTTTTTAAATAAAAAATAACTTCATGACCATAATTTCATATCTCCTTCGCGGAATCAAAGACCCGGCGCGGGCAAATAATAAGCTCCGCACACGAATCTATGGTCTTTGACCTTAAAACGGAGGAATTATGAAAAAAGCATTATATATCGCGCTGGCACTGGCGCTGACGCTCTCCCTCGCCTCCTGCGGAAATTCCGACGCGGACAGGAGCGACAACACAAAGGACGGGGTCCTTGGGGACGGCTTTGAGGACGATATGGACGACCTCAAGGACGACATCAAGGACGCGGGCCGTGACCTTAAGGACGCCGGACGGGACATCACCGGGGACGGCAACGTGGGCAGCGGAACTCAGGACGGCTCCACAAACGACAATGACACCTCCACCGGAACCGGAAGAGGTACCGCGGGCGGCAGGACCGTCCCCGGCACAGGGTCGGAGGCTCCCCGGAGCAATATGTCCGGGACCCGCTTCTCCCGCACTGCCAACGCTGTTCGATAATCTATCCCCGGTCCGTCGGACCGGGGTACATATTTTTTCGGCATCTCGGACCGATAGCTTTGCCGCCGGGTTATTTTCATGGCGGGACAGTATCAAAATTAATGTTGACAGCGGCGGCAAAAGCAAATATATTTGTTTTATGAAATTTCCCGCCCCAAAGCGCGGCGCGGAGGAGCATGGAGGATGACAAATGGCGCAGTTATTAAAGGGCGCGCCCGTGGCGGCGGCAATCAGCGAGAGGACAAGGTCAAGGGCCGGCGCCCTTCGGGAGCGCGGCATCGAGCCGACGCTGGTCCTTTTGCGCGTCGGGGAGAACAACGCGGACATATACTATGAGCGCGGCGCTGTGAAGCGCTGCGCCGCAGTGGGGGTCGGGGTAAGGCGTGTCGTCCTGCCGGAGGATGTCAGCGAGGGTGAGCTTCTTAAGGTTATCGATGGTCTAAACCGGGACAGCGGCGTGCACGGCGTGCTCATCTTCCGCCCCCTGCCCCGGCACATAAGCGACGCCAGAGTGCGGGACGCGCTCTCACCGGAGAAGGACGTGGACGGAATAACCGACGGCTCCCTCGCCGGAGTCTTTACCGGAGGCGGGCGGGGGTTCTGCCCCTGCACGGCCCAGAGCTGCGCGGAGATCCTTGACTTCTACGGTGTGGACTGCACCGGAAGGCGGGCCGTGGTGATGGGAAGGAGCCTCGTCATAGGAAAGCCCGTGTCGCAGCTTTTGCTGGCGCGAAACGCCACCGTCACAGTCTGCCATACCCGCACCCGGGATTTGCCCGAGGAGACAAGGCGCGCCGACATCATCGTTGCCGCCGTGGGGCACTTAAACGCCCTCGGGGCGGAGCACGTCTCCCCCGGTCAGATCGTAATCGATGTGGGCATAAACACAAGTCCCGATGGAAAAATGGCGGGCGACGCGGACTTTGGCGCGGTGGAGCCGATAGTCTCCGCCATAACGCCAGTCCCCGGCGGCGTGGGGAGCGTCACCACCGCGGTGCTCGCCGCCCACACCGTGGAGGCGGCGGAGCGGCAAAGTCAGACCGTGTAATGCTCTTGTATCATAATAATATGACAAAATAACCGGAGGCAGGGTTTCCCGCCTCCGGTCATGCTTATATTACATTTTATTATTATCCGTATCGATTCTGTACTTTTCCATCCCCTGGCGGAAAATGTCCCCGCCCTGGGAGTCTATGCCCACTATGATGGGCATTTTTTCAACATAAAGGCGCTTTACGGACTCGCAGCCCAGCTCCGGGAAGGCTATCTCCTCCATGGATTTTATGGATTTTGCGATGAGCGCCCCGGCTCCGCCCACGGCACACAGGTAAACCGCGCCGTTCGCGGCTATTGCCCGGCGGACCTCGTCGGAGCGCTGTCCCTTGCCTATCATCCCGGCAAGGCCAAGCTCAAGAAGTCTCGGCGTGAAGCTGTCCATGCGGCTGGAGGTGGTGGGCCCGCAGGCGCCTGTGGGCATACCGCCATGTCCGGGCGTCGGCCCGGCGTAGTAGATAACGGCGCCGCGGATGTCAAAGGGCGGCCTCTCCCCCGCGTCAAGAAGGCGGAATATGGCCATATGGGCCTGGTCCCGGGAGGTGTATATCGTCCCCGTCAGCAGCACCCTGTCCCCCACGCGCATTTCGGGCGAATATTTTCTCAGCTCCTCCGCCCTTATGTCAAAAACCTTCTGCATGGCTCATTCCTCATCCCCGTTAAGCTGTTCCTCTATTGCCCGGAGCTTCTCCCCCGCCGAGCTCAAGGTGTCGTTTATGCCCGAAAGCCGTGAGGATATGCCCTTGAGCTCCCCATCGGCGTGGGAGGTGTTGATCCTTATGTCGGCGCAGAGGGCCTCATACTCCTCCCGAAGGCTCCTCAAAAGCGCCCTGGCCTCCTCCAGGGCCCGCCGGGCCTCCTCGGAGGTGTCGGAGCCGCTCTCCTCAAGCTCGCTTATGCGCCCGCGGAGCTCGCTGTTCTCCTTGAGAAGGCCGTTGCGCTCCGCCGCCAGCGTCTCGATATAGCCGATAACGTCATGTCTGTTGAAGCCGCCGAATACACGCCCCCGAAAGTTCCCCTTCTCCTGCTCCAAGACAAGATCACCGTCCTCTCAATGTATCTCTAACGGATATATTACCACATTCGTCAAAATAAAACAACCTTTGGAGAAAAACATTTTCCGGTCCCGTTGGGGACCGGAAAATTTAATAATATCACTAAATAATGAGGCTTATTTGCCCTTCCCGCCGGATTCCGGGCGGAGTATGAGGTTCACCAGCTTGTTCTTGACGACTATCGTCTTGACGACGGTCATGCCCTCCATGGCCCGGCGGACCTTCTCCTGAGCCTTGACTATCTCCAGAACCGTGTCGTCCGGGGCATCCATGGGCACAACGGCGGTGCATCTGAGCTTGCCGTTGACCTGAACGGCGATCTCCCGCTCGCTCTCGGTCATTTTCGACTCGTCATAGGTCGGCCACGGGCTCCCGGCGGCACGGCCCTCAAAGCCCTGTATCTCCCACAGCTCCTCGGCGATGTGGGGCGCGAAGGGTGAGAGCATAGTGAGAAGGACCTTGACATCGCCACGGGAGGGGGGATTCTGGGCGAAGGAGTTCAGAAGTCCCATGAGTGCAGCGATGGCGGTGTTGAATTTCATGGAGTCGATGTCCTCGCCCACCTTCTTGATGGTGCGGTGGATAACGGCCTCATTCGCGTGGCTGAGGCTCTCGTCCCCGGCAAGGCGGTTCTCCGCCAGATTCCAGATGCGGTCGAGAAAGCGCTTGCAGCCCTTTACGGCGTTGTCCTGCCAGGGGGAGGCCGTCTCAAAGTCGCCCAGGAACATGATGTATGTCCGGAGGGTGTCGGCGCCGTAGGCCTTCACCACGTCGTCGGGGTTCACCACGTTTCCGAGGGACTTGGACATCTTAACGATGGGGTGGGTAGTCATATCGCCGTAGTGCTCGTAGAGCCACGCCCTGGCGGCCTCCTCGGAGCCGTGCTCGGCTATCATCCGGGCCTGCTCCTCGTCGCTCATGTTGTCAAAACACCTGGGGTTCATGCCGAGGATCATGCCGTGGCTCGTCCTCTTCTGGTAGGGCTCCTTTGTGGGCACCACGCCGATGTCGTAGAGGAATTTGTGCCAGAAGCGGCTATAGAGAAGGTGGAGCGTGGTGTGCTCCATGCCGCCGTTGTACCAGTCCACCGGGGACCAGTACTCAAGGGCCTCCCTGGATGCCAGCTCGTCGTGGTTGTGGGGGTCCATGTAGCGCAGGAAGTACCAGCTGGAGCCGGCCCACTGGGGCATGGTGTCAGTCTCGCGCTTGGCGGGGCCGCCGCAGCAGGGGCAGGTGGTGTTGACCCAGTCGGTCATCTTGGATATGGGGCTCTCGCCGTCGTCGGTGGGCTCGTAGTTCTCCACCTCGGGAAGGCGCAGAGGCAGCTCGGACTCAGGCACCGGGACATAGCCGCACTTGTCGCAGTGTACGATGGGTATGGGTTCGCCCCAGTAGCGCTGGCGGGAGAACACCCAGTCACGGAGCTTGAAGTTGACCTTCTCCTCGCCCACGCCGTTGTCCTCGAGCCACCGGGTTATCTTCTTTTTTGCCTCCTCCACGGAGAGCCCGTCAAGGAAGCCGGAGTTCACCATTACGCCAGTCTCGCAGTCAGTGAAGGCGGCCTTCTCCACATCGCCGCCCTTGACCACCTCGATAATGGGCAGGCCGAATTTTTTGGCAAACTCCCAGTCACGCTCGTCATGGGCAGGGACGGCCATTATTGCGCCGGTACCGTAGGTCGCGAGGACGTAGTCGGAGATGTAAATGGGGATCTGGGTGCCTGTCACGGGGTTTATGGCACGGATGCCCTTTATCTCAACACCGGTCTTGTCCTTGGCGACCTCGGTACGCTCAAAGTCGGACTTGCGGGCCGCGGCGGCCTGGTAGGCGGCGATCTCATCCGGGTTCTCAAAGTGGGGCTGCCATTTCTTAAGTATGGCGTGCTCCGGGGATATGACCATGTATGTGGCGCCGAACATGGTGTCCGGGCGGGTTGTGAAGATGCGCAGCTTGTCCCCCTCGGTGGTGGAGCGGCCTATCCAGTTGCGCTGCTGGGTCTTGACCCGGTCGATGAAGTCCACGTCGTCCAAATCGTCCAAAAGCCTCTGGGCGTAGGCGGTTATCTTCAGCATCCACTGGCTCTTCTCCCGGCGGACGACCTCGCTTCCGCAACGCTCACACACGCCGTTGACGACCTCCTCATTGGCGAGGACGCACTTGCAGGAGGTGCACCAGTTCACGGGGATGTGGGCCTTGTAGGCGAGGCCCTTTTTGAACATCTGGATGAATATCCACTGCGTCCACTTGTAGTACTCCGGGTCAGTGGTGTCAACTACCCTGTCCCAGTCGAAAGAGTAGCCGAGCATCTTGAGCTGCTGGGTGAAGCGGGCGATGTTCTTTTTCGTCACGTCGTGGGGGTGGACATGGTGCTTTATGGCGAAGTTCTCCGTGGGGAGGCCGAAGGCGTCAAAGCCTATGGGGAAGAGAACGTTGTAGCCCTCCATCCGCTTCTTGCGGGCAATTATGTCCATTGCGGTGTAGGGGCGGGGGTGTCCCACATGGAGCCCGTCACCGGAGGGGTAAGGAAACTCGATAAGTCCGTAAAACTTGGGCTTGTCGGAGCCCGTCACCGCCCGGAAGGGCCGCTCCTCCTCCCATATGTCCTGCCATTTCTTCTCTATCCGTGAAAAGTCGTATTTCATTTGGATCGTCTCTCCTTAATGGGTCAGAAGTCCGCTAATATCCACCTGGGGCGCGTCGCCCCAGAGGTGCTCAAGGTTATAGAATTTCCGTGTCTCATCGGTGAAGATGTGTACCACAAGGCATCCGAAGTCCACAAGTATCCAGCCGCCGCCGTGGTAGCCCTCGGTGCGCAGAGGGGCCTCGCCCTGGTCGGAGAGGGCCTTGTCCACCTCGTCCGCCAGAGTCTTTATGTGTGTCACGTTCCCGGCGGTGCATATGACGAAGTAGTCCGCCAGCACCGTCACATCCTTTGTCTCAAGGACCTTTATGTTTTCCGCCTTCTTGGAGTCAAGGGTCTTGACCGCAATGTCAGCCATCTCTCTCGGTGTAAGCATAGCGTACCTCCTGTTTTTATATTTATTATAAATTATTCTCATTCCTCTGTCCCGCCGTCTCCCGGGTCCTCCCCGCCGAATCCCGGGTCCGGCACATCCGGCGTGTCCGGTGTATCAGGGGTATCGGGGGTATCGGGCGTATCGGGCGTATCGGGAGTATCGGGCGTGTCGGGGGTATCCGGAGTATCGGGCGTGTCGGGGGTGTCGGGGGTATCGGGCGTGTCGGGAGTATCGGGAGTGTCCGGCGTGTCGGGATTTTCCGGGTCTTCCGGTGTATCCGGGTCCTCCGGGGCGTCCGGGTCCTCCGGCGTATCGGGATTTTCCGGCGTGTCCGGGTCTTCCGGGGTATCCGGGGTATCGGGGGTATCGGGAGTGTCCGGCGTATCCGGGGTGTCCGGGGTGTCCGGCGTATCCGGGGTGTCGGGCGTGTCCGGAGTATCCGGGGTTGACGGGGTCTGCGGCTTTGATGGAGTTGTGGTCTTTCCGCCGCCCTTGGAGTGGCTCGACGCCCAGGAGGGGTCCTTTATGTTTCCAGTGGTGGCGTAGAATTTGCCGTTGGCGTCCCGGGTCAGGATGTCCACGTTCTTTGTGGTGATGTCCTTGTCGAAGGGGTTGATGTTCTCGTTTATCATCTCAAGCCACTCGTCAAGGTATATCGTCGGATAGCCGCAGGAGTCGTTGTAATTTCCCGGCATGGTGAAGAAGTGGATATTCTCCATATCCATCTTCAGAAGCTCCTTGGCAAACCAGGTGCACTCCGCAACGGTGAGGGAGGTGTTGACCTCATTCATGAATATATCGACGATGGTGGTGACGGGGATCTTCGACTTGTCCTTCAAGATTTGGGCAGCCATGGTCATGAGGAAGTTGTGCTGGGCTTCTATGCGGCCTATATCCGCGTCGGAGTAGCCCTTGCGGAAGCGCATATACTCCACGGCCTGCTTGCCGTTGAGGGTCTGGAGTCCGGCCTTGAAGTGGATGTGCAGGTTCTGTATGTCGTCGTCGTAGTCCATTTTCTGGGGCACGTTGTAGGTGACCCCTCCGATGGAGTCGATGAGCTTCTCGATGGCGCCAAGCTGAATGATGCCGTAGAAGTCCGGGCGGAAGCCTATGAGATTGGCTATGCCCTGGACCAGTCCCTCCTCCTTGCCGTTGGCGTAGAGGGCGTTGACCCGCTTATTACGCGTCGAGACGTTTACAAGCGTATCTCTGGGGATGCTCACGGCGTTGAGGGTGTAGTTGTTGGCGTCGAATTTAAGCACCATTATGGCGTCGGTATTGGCGCCCACCTTGTCCTTCGCCACTATGAGCATGGTGTAAACCCCGTCAACACGGGACGCGGGGCCGTCGCCCTCATCGTCCGGGTCGTCAAGGACGCTGGGGTTTGCCGGGTCAAAATCCGGGTCAACAGTCATTCCCGGCGTTGCGGTGCCTGCGTTGTCGTCGGGATTTTCCGGCGTCTGAGGCTGATCATTTTTTGTGGGGTCGTTCAAGGAGTCCGTAATCTTCGGGGGCTTGACCTTTGTCTTGTACCAGACAACGCCCACCGCCGTCACTGAGACCACCACCGCCAGCACTATGACAATGGCCCTCGCCCAGCCGGGCATACCCTTCTTTTTCTTCTTCCTTGAGGCGCCCGAGGAGCCGGAGGAGCTCCTTCTATTGTCGTTTCCCGTGTGCCCGGCCGTATGTCTCGAGCCCTTACTGGAGCCAAAAAGCTTCATTTTATATCTTTATCCTTTCGTTATCCATTGAAGCGCCCCCATGGTCCTCTCATGGGGTACTATTCCCCGGGAGACCATGTCCTCGATGCTCATCCGAAATCCCATCTCAAGCGCCCTGTCTATGTTCTCATAGGCGGCCCGGCGGAGCTTGTCCACACCGTCGAAGTCCCTGTTTGGTTCTATGTAATCTGCCATGTATATGACCTTTTCAAGCAGGCCCATGTCCTCCTTGCCGGTGGTGTGCCAGTAGATAGCGCCGCAGACCTCCTCGTCACAGCCAAACTCGTACCTGGCTATCCCGGCGCCTGTCTTGGAGTGAAGGAGCTTTCCCTCGCCCCTCTCCACCTCATCAAGCAGGATACCATATTTTGCGCAAAGGCGCAACTGTTCGTCGAGCTTTTCTTTTTTTGTTATGTCGTGAAGTATTGCGGCCTCCCGCGCCTTCTCCACATCCGCGCCCCAGCGCCGGGCAAGGCGCACGGCCTCCTCCTCGCATCCCTTGACATGGGCCACGCGCTTGGGCTCCAGCATGGCGTAGGCTTTTTTTCGCAGCCACTCAAACTCCGGCTTCGCGCCGTACCAGCGGTGCTTTATTATGAGCGAGTATGTCTCGTCGGTAAGAAGCTCCCTTCCCCGCCGCTCCGGCAAAAGCCGTCTCACGTCGGTGGAGGACGCCTCCAGGGCGTCAACGCCCACCACCCGGACCGAGGCGTTATACTTGTTTCTCAGATCAGCCGCTGCCCGCTCCACCGCGTTCTCCTCGCCGTCCCGCCTTGCGAAGGCGGCAAGCGTCGCCATGGAGATTATCTCCCGAAACTCCCGCCACTCCTCAAAGCACATGAGCATATCCGCGCCCATGAGAAGATAGATCCTTGCGTCGGGGAATTTCTCCCTCACCCGCCGCAGCGTGTCCACGGTGTAGCTCACGCCGCCCCGGCGTATCTCCATGTCGGAGACGTGGGCGCGCTTCACGCCGGAAAATGCCAGCTTCGTGAGCTCCAGCCGCGCCTGCTCGTCGGGAGACGGCTCCGCCAGCTCCTTATGGGGCGGGTTGGAGTCCGGTATCACCAGAAGCTTATCCAGGTCAAGGGTCCGGACGCACTCCCCCGCCGCCCGGACGTGCCCCTTGTGGGGCGGATTGAAGGTCCCTCCAAAAATCCCTATTTTCATATCATCCCTGCTTTGTCATAGTTTTATCCTTTTTTCATCCGGAAGGTCGGTATTTGGCTTGTAAATCACGAATTTAGACCCTATCGCCTGAACGCCCTCGGCGCCGATGGCGCCGCATATGGCGTCGCAGGCCTCCCTCGCCGTGGTGAGAGAGGACTCCAGCACCCTGCCCTTCACAAGCTCCCGGGTGCGCAGGGCGTTCTCCGCCTCCGCCGCAACGGCCTCGGTGACGCCGCCCTTCCCCACGATTATCAACGGCTCCAGCGTATTTGCCAGAGACCTGAGACGCGCTCTGTCCTTGCTCGTAAGCATATTTTACTCCTTTGTCCCCTGGGACTCAATGTATTTCTTCAATTTCCCCGCAAAATCCCGGAAGGCCCGCCCGCGGTGGGATATGGCGTTCTTCTCCTGGTCCGTGAGGCACGCCATGGTCCTGCCCATGCCCTCGGGCACGAAGATGGGGTCGTAGCCGAAGCCGTTCTCCCCCTCGTATTTAAGGCCGATGGAGCCCTCTATGACCCCCTCGGAGACGATCTCGTCGCCGTTGGGGAACACGCACACCACGGCGCAGCGGAATCTTGCGCCCCGGTCGTCGGAGCAGTTGACTATCTTTATGAGCTTCTGGCAGGTCTCGGCGTAGGAGCTGTCCCCGCAGTAGCGGGAGGAGTATATCCCCGGCCCGCCGCCAAGGGCGTTGATCTCGATGCCGGAGTCGTCGGCGACGCACGCCTCCCCCGTGGCCTCCATCGCCGCCCGGGCCTTTATTCTGGCGTTCTCCACAAAGGTGGAGCCGTTCTCCTCCGCCTCCAGCCGCACGCCCGCCTGGCGCTGGGAGATGACCTCGATGCCCAGGGGGGCAAGTATCTCGCTCACCTCCCGGAGCTTATCTTTATTATTTGACGCTAAGATTATTTTCATATGCTCACCTCTGAAAAAAGCGGCGGTTCACTCACCGAGAAGGGCCGTGGCAAAGTCCATGGGGTCAAATGGTATGAGGTCGTCGGCCTTCTCCCCCACTCCCACGAATCTTACGGGGACGCCCAGACGTGAGGCTATGGCAAACACTATCCCGCCCTTCGCAGTGCCGTCGAGCTTCGTCAGCACTATCCCCGTGAGCCCCGCGTATTTCTTAAATTCCTCCGCCTGCATAAGTCCATTCTGCCCCGTGGTGGCGTCCAGCACAAGGAGCGTCTCCCTGTCCGCCCCGGGGAGCTCCCGGTCAATGACGCGGCTTATCTTGTTGAGCTCATTCATAAGATTCGACTTGTTGTGGAGCCTCCCGGCGGTGTCAACGATTATCACGTCGGCGCCCCGGGCCTTCGCCGCGGAAATGGCGTCGAATACCACCGCCGCGGGGTCTGAGCCCTCCTCGTGGCGGACTATGTCCGCGCCGGCCCTCTGGGCCCAGACGCCAAGCTGCTCCGCAGCGGCGGCGCGGAAGGTGTCCCCGGCGGCGAGGAGGACCTTTTTGCCCTGATTGCGCAGCATGAGGGCAAGCTTTCCGATTGTGGTGGTCTTGCCCACGCCGTTGACGCCCACTACGAGTATCACCGAGGGCTTTGTGCCGAGGGAGAGCTCCCGGTTCTCCCCGAGCATCCCGGCGAGGATCTGTCCCAGGGCCCGCTTCACCTGCTCGCTTCCGCGAAGGCCCTCGCTTTTTACCTTCTCCCGAAGCTGCTCCACTGCCTCCATGGACGCCTCGCCCCCCACGTCGGAGAGGATAAGCACCTCCTCAAGGTCCTCGAAAAACTCCTCGTTCTCCCCGGTGAAGGAGGCGATGGTGGAGTTGATTTTATTGGTCATGCTCTGCTTTGTGCGGGCAAGACCCTCTTTTATTTTATCAAAAAATCCCATATGCCGTACTCCGTTTCTGGTGGTATGTTGTGTAATGAAATGCTCCGTTCACTTGCCAATGGCGCTCTCGGCCTCGTCAAGGTCGATGACAAGCACCTTGCTCACGCCCTGCTCCTGCATGGTTACGCCGTAGAGCACATCGGCCTCCTCCATGGTTCCCCGGCGGTGGGTGATGGTCAAAAACTGCGTCTTGACCGCAAGGGAGCGCATGTACTCCGCCACCCTCACGACATTAGCGTCGTCAAGGGCCGCCTCTATCTCGTCCATCACCACGAAGGGCGTGGGCCGGACCTTGAGTATCGCAAAGTAAAGAGCTATGGCGACAAAGGCCTTCTCCCCTCCGGAGAGAAGCGTTATCGTCTTTAACGTCTTGCCCGGGGGCTGTACCTTTATCTCGATGCCGCTGCCCAGCACATCCTCCGGGTCCTCCAGCGACAGGCTCGCCCGCCCGCCGCCGAAGAGCTCCAGAAACGTCTGCTGGAAGCCCTGATTTATCTTCTCAAACTCCTCCATGAATATAGTCTCCATGGAGCCCGTGATGTCACGGATTATCCCCAAAAGCTCCCGGCGGGCCTTGTCGATGTCGTCCCGCTGGTCGGTTAGGTATGTGTAGCGGGAGTTGACCCGCTCAAATTCCTCTATCGCGCCCAGATTCGGCGCGCCCAGCACCCCCATCTCCCGCTTGAGCTCCCCGGTGCGGCGCTTTGCCTGTGGGATGCTGGAAAGCTGTATGCGCTGCTCCATGGCGGCGGACCTTGTCAGGTTGTAGCCGTCCCACAGCTTGTCGATTATCTGCTTCTCCTCCATGGCGGCGGCCTCCAGACGGTTATCCAGCCGCGATGCCGCCCGCTCCAGATCAAGGAGCGCGTTATTTTTCTCCTGAAGGAGCTTATCGCTCTTTGAGCGCTCCGCCTCTATCTTAAGCTTCTCCTCGGTGATGGCAAGGATGCGCTCCCGGAGGGCCGCGGCTTCGGCGCGAAGGCGCACTGCGGACTCCTCCCTCAGGGCTCTCTCGCCCTCGAGCTCGTCCGCCTTCTCGTGAAGCTGCGTCAGGGCGAGCTCCTGTGCCTGCCGGTCCCCGGAAAGCTCCTCCCGAAGCCTGCCGAGCTCGTCGACCGTCCTCTCCGCGCCCTCGGCCTCGGAGGTGAGGGACGCGCGCCTCTCGCGAAGGCCGCTCTCCTCCCGGGCTATCTCCTCACGGCGTGATGTGAGGGCCGCCCGTGCGCTCTCCTCGATGTCGATCTTACTTTGTATCTTCCCCAGCTCATCCTCGTGCCTGCCTGTCTCCTCCCTTATGGCACGCACTCTGGCCTCGGAGTCCTCCCGCCGTGTGCCCACGGCCTCGTACTCCCGCTCAAGCTCCTCTATCCGCTGCCGGAGGGAGGACACAAGAAGCTCGTAGTGCCTCGCCTCGGAGGTGAGCTTCAGCACCGTGTTCTCAGCCTCCCGCCTCTCATCCGATGCCACCGACAGCTCATAGGATGCGGCGTTAAGGCTGCGCTTCAGCTCCTCGTTTTTCTCCCGCGCAGTGTCAAGCGCCCGGGAGAGCTGCTCCACCTGCCCGGTGAGCGACTTGAGCTCGCTGGCTCTGGAGAGTATTCCCGTGTTCCTTGAGGCGCTTCCGCCCGTCATGCTGCCCCCGGCGTTTATTACCTGCCCGTCCAGAGTGACAACGCGGAATTTGTGCCCGAAACGGCGGCTTATCCTGACGGCGGAGTCCAGGGTGTCCGCCACTGCGGTCCTGCCAAGGAGGTTCAGGAATATGTCCCTGTACTGCTCGTCAAAGGTCACAAGGTCAATGGCAAGGCCCTCGAAGCCCTCCTCCTCGGATAGTCCCCGCTCGTTGAGCCTTGAGCCGCGTATCACGTTCATCGGCAGGAGCGTCACCCGCCCGGCGTCGGTGCGCTTTAGGTGATTTATTACGTTCTTGCCGTCGATGTCAGTTCCCACGACTATATTCTGCACCGCGCCGCCCAGGGCTGTCTCGATTGCCAGCGCGTACTGGGCCCCGGTGCTCACAAGCTCCCCGGCGGGTCCGTGCACTCCGCGCAGAAGGCCCCGGTCCGCGTCCCGCATGACCACCTTGACTGCCTTGGAGTAGCCCTCGTACTCCCGCTCCATGTCCTCCAGCATCTGTCGGCGGGAGGCGGCGGCGTTGTAGTCCATCTGCGCCCGTGTGCACCGCTCCGCAGCCTCCTCGGCCCGGCGGCGAAGACCCTCTGCCCGCAGCTCATAGCCGCGGCAGACGTTTGCAAGTGAGTCCACGCTCTCCCGGGCCTTTTCAAGGGCGGCGCCGTTCTCCTCCATATCCCGCAGGGCGGCCTTAAGTCTCTCCTTCTCCGCCCCGCTCTCCCCCTCGAGGGCGGCGCGCCGCTCCTCGATCTCCTGCGCTGAAGCGGTGATGGATGAAAGCTCCAGCCCGAGAGCAGAGAGTCTCCCGTTTATCTCCTCCGCAGATTTGCGCAGGGCAAAGATGGTCTCCTCCTCCTGCCGTTCGCTGTTTTCCAGCTCCCCGCTCTCCGCCTTCAGCTCGTCGAGCCTTGCGGCGATGGCGGACTGCTCCTCACGGATCTCGCCGATTCGGCAAAGCCGCTCATCTATCTGCCGGGTGAGCCCGCTGCGCCTGTCCTCCCGGAGCCTGAGCTCATCCTCTATCCTCGCGATATTCTCCCCGGTGTGCTCGATGCTCGTCCTGATTACGGCGGCGCGGCTCTCCTCCTCGGAGGCCTCCTGCTCAAGGCCCGTGACCTGCTCCCGGACGCCCTCTGCCTCCATGTCCTTCTCCCGCATACGCTGGGCGAAGAGCTCTCCGGCGGAGTAGAGCTTTTCAAGCTCCGCCT
This sequence comes from uncultured Oscillospiraceae bacterium, assembly GCA_947630755.1. Classification (GTDB taxonomy): domain Bacteria; phylum Bacillota; class Clostridia; order Oscillospirales; family Oscillospiraceae; genus RUG626. The sequence continues at coordinate 75,178 of CANRIU010000002.1, forward strand.
TCGCCCTCTCCAGCTCCCCGGCGCTGCGCAATGACTCCTCCCGCAGGGCCTTCGTGCGCTCGGCGATGCTCTCAAGGTCGCACATCCACAGTGATATTTCAAGTCCCCGCAGCTCGTCTCTCAGAAGGAGGTACTTCTTTGCCACCTCCGACTGCCGCCGCAGCGGCTCCACCTGGAGCTCCAGCTCCGCTATCTTGTCGTTGACCCGAAGAAGGTCCTCGTCCGCACGCTCAAGCTTGCGCTCCGACTCCTCCTTGCGGTGGCGAAAGCGGGAGATCCCCGCCGCCTCCTCGAATATCTCCCGCCTGTCGGTGCTTCTGGCGGAGAGGATGGAGTCTATCTTGCCCTGACCGAATATGGAATAGCCGTCCCTGCCAAGTCCGGTGTCCATAAAAAGCTCGTTTATGTCCTTAAGGCGGACGGGTTTTTTGTTGATGTAATATTCGCTCTCCCCGGAGCGGTAATACCTGCGGGTGACCTGGACCTCGTCCACGTCCCCGGCAAGGCGCCTGTCGGTGTTGTCAAGAGTGAGTGACACCTCGGCGTAGCCGACTTGGCCGCGCTTTTCAGTGCCGCCGAATATGACGTCCTCCATCTTCCCGCCCCGGAGGGCCTTTGTGGACTGCTCGCCCATCACCCACTGTATGGCGTCGGCTATATTCGATTTTCCGCTCCCGTTGGGCCCAACTATAGCCGTCAGGGGCTTGTCAAAGGTGAGGACGGTCCTCTCCGGGAAGGACTTGAACCCCCTCATCTCCAGCGCCTTAAAATACAAATCCTACACTCCCATTTGCCCTCGGCAACAGTATTCCAGTCTAAATATGAAGTATAACTCCAAAAGAGAGATTTTGCAATAAAATAATTGTTAATAAACTGCTTCACAAAAAGCCGCCCCCGGCAAAATTCCGGGGGCGGCTGCGTGCGCGCAGGCGCGCCGATATTATCTTGCGTTTTTCTCCGCCAGAGCCCTCTCCTGCTCGTCGAACTGGAGGGTGTACAGCTTGTAGTAGCGGCCCTTTTTGTGGAGAAGCTCCTGATGGGTGCCCTGCTCCTTTATAACTCCGTGGCTCAGGAGGATGATGTTGTCGGAGTGCTGTATCGTGGAAAGCCTGTGGGCCACGATGAGCATGGTGCCGATGTTCTTCATCTTCTCAAGGGAGTCCTGAATCAGAAGCTCCGTCTCCGTGTCGATGTTGGCGGTGGCCTCGTCAAGGATCATCACCTCCGGGCGGTGGAGGATCGTGCGGGCAAAGCTTAGAAGCTGGCGCTGTCCGGCGGAGAAGTTGTTTCCGCGCTCCCGGACAGGCTCGTCAAGGCCGCTGTCCAGCTTGTTTATGAAGTGGTCGGCGTTCACATACCTGCACGCCTGCCACACCTCGTCGTCGGTGAAGGACTCCTCCCGGAGGACGATGTTGGAGCGGATGGTGCCTGAGAACAGGAACACATCCTGGAGCATCTGCCCGAAATGGCGGCGGAGGGATGCGATCTTGATTTTCCTTATGTCTATCCCGTCGATGAGGATCTGCCCCTTCTGGATGTCGTAGTTACGGCAAATAAGGGACAAAATCGTTGTCTTTCCCGAGCCCGTGGCTCCCACGAAGGCCACTGTCTCCTTTGGTTTGACGTGAAAGCTCACGCCCTTGAGGACCCACTCCCCGGGGATGTAGCTGAACCACACGTCCTTAAATTCTATCTCGCCTTTTATGTGGTCGAGCTCCATGGCGTCGGGCTCATCCACAAGCTCCGGCTCCATGTCGAAGATGGAGAATATCTTCTCCGCGGAGGCGAAGGCAGACTGGAGCTGGTTGAACTGCTCCGCCAGCGTCTGGATGGGGTTGAAGAACTTGGAGATATACATATAGAAGCTTACAAGCGTCTCGCTGGCGATGGTCTGCCCGAGGAAGGTGGTGTCCCGGATATACCCCCGCCCGCAGAGATAAAGAAGGCACAGTATGGAGCTGATGTAGAGCATATAGACCATGGGCCTGAAAATGCCGAACACCAGCGTCATGTTCCGCCGGGCCACCCGGAGCTTGTCGGATTTGTCAAGAAACTCCTCCATCTTCGCGTCCTCGCGGTTGAATATCTGGGTTATCTTTATCCCGGAGAGGTTTTCAGAGAGGTAGGTATTTATGTCCGTGGTCCGGTCCTTCACCGTGCGGAAGGCCCGGCGGGTGAAGGTTCGGAAGATAACCGTGAAGGCCACGAGGAAGGGTATGAAGCACAATACCATCAGCGTCAGCTCGTAGTTTAAAAGGAGCATCGCCGCCAGAACGCCCGCAATGACGAACACGTTGCGTATCATGTTCACAAGGATGTTAGTGAACATCATGGATATGGCGTTTGTGTCGTTGGTGACGCGGGTGACGAGCTTTCCCACGGGTATCTGGTTTAACTGGTTGTGGGAGAGGCTCTCAATGTGGATAAACAGGTCCTGTCTCAGGGCGGAGAGTATCTTCTGCCCTGTCTTCTGGAGAAGTATGGACTGGAAGTATGTGCTCACAAGTGAGATTATGAGTATGGATGCGTAGATGGCGACCCGGATGAAAAGCTCCTTCAGCTCAAAGTCCTCTTTAATTATCTTCTCGATATTGCCCACAAGGAGAGGTGATATTATGTCGTAGGCAATGGCGAGCATCATCATAAAGAGCACTGCGACGAAGCTTTTCCAGTAGGGCTTGGCGTAGGGCAGCATCCTCGCCATGATCTCCCCGTCAGGGACGTTCCTGTCGTAGGTCACGGCGGCCTTGCGGCGCTTTAAGGAGATATACGCCGCGACGAAAATAACGGTGAAGGTGCCGATTATGGCGCCGACGATGTAGAGCGGTGCAAACTCACCCATTGTGCTCGCCTCCCTCCTCCTCGAGCTTCTGGAGGTCCACCATGTGGTGGTACGCCGGGCAGGTATCATAGAGCTGCGCGTGGGAACCCACCGCGACGAGCTCGCCGTCCTCCAAATAGAGTATCTTGTCCATCCGCTCTATGGTGGATATGCGGTGGGCAATAAGTATGGTGGTCTTGCCCTCCCGGGAGGAGGCAAGATTGTTGAGTATGGTTTTCTCCGTGTCGGTGTCCACCGCGGAGACGGAGTCGTCAAGTATAAGTATCGGCGCGTCCTTCAAAAGCGCCCGGGCTATGGATATTCGCTGCTTCTGCCCGCCGGAGACCGTGACTCCCCGCTCGCCGAGGACAGTGCCGTAGCCCTCGGAGAACTCCTTTATATTGTCGTCCACGTCGGAGAGGACCGCCGCATGGACGACCTTCTCCATGTCCGGCTCCCCGGTGGTGAAGGCGATGTTCTTTGCTATGGTGTCGGAGAAAAGGAAGTTGTCCTGTGGAACATAGGCGCAGGCGGCACGCACGTCGTGGATCTTCACGTCGTTTACGTCGTTTCCGTCCACAAATACAGTCCCGTCGGGCACGTTGTAGGTCCTGAGTATCAGGTCCACCAGCGTCGTCTTTCCCGCGCCTGTGCGGCCCACTATCCCCACGCTCTCCCCGGCGTTTATGGTGAAGGAGACGTTTTTGAGCACGTCGTACTCCCCGTCGGGGTAGCGGAAGGTGAGGCCGCGAAATTCAATGTCCCCCCGCACATGCTTAAGCTCCCGGGCGCCCTCCCGGTCCACCACGTCCTGCTTTGCATCCAAAAGCTCCGAAATGCGCTTTAAGGACGCCTTGCCGCGGCTTGTCATGTCGATGAGCTCGGAAACCGCCATTATGGGCCAGACGATCGCGGTGAAGTAGCCGATATACTCCACCAGCTGCCCCGGGTTGAATACTCCCTTGTGTACGAGATACCCGCCGTAGCCCAGAACCACGCATACTACGGACTCCACAAACAGCGTCACAAGTATGTGCAGCAGCACCGATGCCCGGGTGAAGTCCACATTCGCCTTCTCGTTTTCCTGATTGAGCTTTTTAAATGCCCAGAGCTCCTTTGCCTCCTTGACAAACGCCTTAATAACCGCGATGCCGGAGAAGGACTCCTGAGAGAAATCGGAGAGGCTTGAAAACGCCGCCTGACGGATGTCCCACTTCTTCTCCATGTAGTTGCCCACGATGGTGGAGATGCAAAAGAGCAGCACCATGGGTATGAGGGAGAGCCCGGTGAGAAGTCCGTCCATCTGGAACATCTTTCCAATCGACATGATGCCCAGTATGAGCGCGTCAGCCAGCATCAGAAGGCCGTTTCCGTAGCAGTCCTGCACAGTCTCCAGGTCGTTGGTGAAAAGGCTCATCAGGTTTCCAACCTTGTTCACCTGATAGTACTGCTGGCTCAGGTCCTTTGCGTGGTCGAACATGGCGTTGCGGATGTCGGTCTCAACCCTTATGGCCGCGCCGAAGAAGCTCACACGCCACAAAAAGCGCCCGAACACCATGGCGACGACAACAACCAGCATGGGGAGGGCTATCTCATCAAGGAGAAAGTCCATGTCGAAGGTCCTCATCACGCCGTCAAGCATGACCTCGCCGTCGTTCATGCCGTTGACCACCATCTGGTAGAGCCTCGGGACCACAAGCTGCATATAGTCCACCAGCCCCAGAGCGACAAGCCCAATCAGCAGCCACGGGCCGTACTTTATGTAGTATTTGTTTATATGCTTACCGAAAATCATAATTAACCTCTCGCAGTGAATAAAAATTGCGCGCAACCCATATTTCTCGCAAGGAAATTCATTATAACACAGGGTGATTTAAATTACCACGGGTTTTTATAAATATTTGATTGCGATTCTTGCTGAAAAATCACCACAGTCGAAAAAGCGCCCGCCTTTGATAAAGGTGGGCGCACAGAGTGTTGAAAAAGCTTCGCAGAATTTCGCGCCCGCAGGCGCGAAAAAAATTCAATGCAAAATCCGGCGACATGTGCGTCGGATTTTGCCCCATTTAGGTCCCCGGATGTGCGCCCGCAGGCGCCATTTCGGAGCGCAACCGCCCGTAGGGCGGCTCTTAGCGCGGAGATGTGTGCGGCCCTTCGGGCCGTGCGCGCAGGGGATCGGCAAATTTCTTCCGTCGGCAAAGGCAAAGCCTTTGTCGACGGCTTGAGCGCCCGCCTTTGATAAAGGCGGGCGCAGGGACCAATTATAAATACCTTACGGTTCGTTTACTATCCCGGCGAACAGGGGAAGGCCGTTTTGCGTAATGCTGAATATGAAGGGGCGGTCGAATGTTATCTCCACCTCGTCGTCCGGCGGGGGCGCTGCCCCGGGGGCGATTATCAGGGTGTATGCCGCGGCCTCGCAGCCCTCCTCGTCCACCTTCACTCTCGCCCCGTGGAGAACGGAGGACACCCAGACAGGCACGGAGCTCTCCGGTACTATCCGGGAGAAGTCCGCCTCACCCATGTCGAAAATGTCCTTTACCCCGAGGGCGCTCAGCGCCCCGGACAGGTCCGCCTCCCCTGCCACGTCGAATTTCGGCAGCCGCAGATGGACTCTGAGGCTCTTTTGCTCCACTCCCTCCGGTATCTCCCCGTAGTATGTGAGAAAAGCAAGGGCCGTCTCATCCGACGCCAGCTCCTCCGGGGACACGCCCTCGTCGGGGAGTATGAGGCGCATCTCGCCGCCGCTCTCAAACCGGATGCTGACGGCGGCAAAATTGTCCGTCCAGTAATAGCTTAGTTCTCTGAAGGTCTTGCGCATAAAATCCCGCTCCACGTCGCCATTTCGTGCGTGGAAGGTCATGGCCGTCGTCTCCGCCGGGTCAAATTGACTGCCCCACATATCGGAGAAGTAAAGCGTCCCCGCAAGGGCTATCGCGGTGTCCTCCGGAAGGGAGATGCCGCCCGCGCTGTCATCGAGAAGCCCACCTGTGTGGCCGTTGAGCCAGTCATGGAGCGCGCGGTCCATCCCGGCGGAGCCCATTTTTCCCCGGTAGACGTAGGCGCGAAGGTTTGAGGCCAGCTCATCCACGGTTTGCTGAGAGTAGTCCCAGTCGTCCCGGAGCCAGAGTGAGCAGGACGCCTCGCTCTTATATGTGCCGTCGGCGTTATATAGGGCGTCCCAGAGCCTCCCGGCGGCCTCAGTGAGGCTATCAGCGGGGAGGTCGAGGAGGTCTAGTATCTGCCTCTGGCTCTCCCCCGCCGTAGTCTCGGCGAGCATGGCGAGGGTGAGGTAGATGTTCGCCGGGGAGATAACGCTGTTTCCGTCTCCGGACGATCCAAAAAACGCGGGAAGCGCGGTTTTAGTAAAGTTTGTGATTCTCTCGCGCTCATCGGTGGAGAGGCGTCTCAGTCTGTTGTCCTCCACCCACTTATCGTAGTCTTTCTCGTTATAATCGATCCCGTTCTTCGTCTCGGGGTACTGTGGACGGTCCGGGTACTCGACCCGGACAAGAAGCTCCACACTCTCGTCCGTCGGCTCGTCGCCCGGGTATGGACTCCCCGGCGCCTCCGGGGCGCCACTGGTGTCACGCAGAATGGCAAAGCCACCGGCAGCTATGGCGAGGACGAGCACCGCCGCCACGGCGCCGCGCCAGACGGACTTTGTTTTCCTTTTCCTTTTTGCTCCATCCACAAGGTCGTCACGGATGTCGGTGACGCCGTCGAAAAGGTCCTCACTTTTCATTTGTAACTCCTTCCTTCTCAAGCTCCGTCCGGAGCGCGGCGCGCATACGCCGCAGCCTCTGGGCGAGGGTGTTCGGACGGACAAGCTCGCTTTTTGCGATGGCCTCCACGCTCTCGCAGTACCAGTAGCGGCGGATGAAAATATCTCTGTCCCGCTTTGGAAGCCCGTCCAGCCATCGGGAGATCAGCTCCGCGAGCTCCCGGCGCTCCATCTCCAGCTCCACGCTGTCCGCCGACGGCAGGCAGTCCGCCAGCTCCTCAAGCTGCTGCTCGATCCCGGAGTACCGCTTTGAAGCCCGGTTTCTCCTGAAGCGGGAGACGGCCAGATTCCTTGTTATCCTGCCGAGAAACGCCCGGAGCACCCCAGGTCTCTCCGGCGGGATCCGGTCCCAGGCCGCAAGGTATGTGTCGGAGGCGCACTCCTCCGCGTCCTCCCGCACGCCCAGGAGCCGCAGGGCAAGCGTCTCGCAGAATACGCCGTATTTCGTTCTCGTCTCCTCGATGGCTCGCTCGTCCCTGGCAAAATACAGTTCTATGATCCCCTCGTCCAGCATATCCCGTCTCCCCTTTATTTGATGGGCCCTTCATAAAATAAGTCGCAAATTTCGGGGCTATGTGACATTCTCGGGAAAATTATATCACACTCCGCCGTCCGCCTCAAGGAGCGTCTTTAGCTTCACCAGCGCGCGCTTTTCTATTCTTGAAACATACGATCTTGATATACCCAGCCTCTCCGCCGTCTCCCGCTGGGTGAGGGGCTTGCCTCCCCCGAGGGCGTAGCGCAGCGTCACTATCTCCCGCTCCCGGTCGTCAAGGGCCGTCTCCACATGGCGGCGCAGGTGGAGATATATCTCCTCGGAGCTCAGGCGCTCAAAAACGTCGTCCTCGGCGCATATCACATCCATCAGCGACAGGCTGTTCCCGTCGCCCTCGGCGTCTATCGTGTCGGAAAGCGACAGCTCCCCCGCGCTCTTGCGCTGTGAGCGAAAGTACATAAGTATCTCATTTGCTATCCTTACATAACGTCCCGGAGCTTGTTGGCGGATCTGAGTTTTCGCCCTTTTCCGCCACTTCAGTACCGCTGTATTTTTCTTTTCCGGCGCCGCGGAAATATACCGTGAGCGCCTCGCCGTCCCACTCGACCCTTCCGATTACGGCGCGCAGCGCCTCCCGGCGCTCCGGGATCCCGCAGGAGGCGAGGGCCGCGGGGAAGCTCAAAAGCTCCTTAGCTCCCCCGGTCTCATCGGCGGCCTTCTCCAGCTCAAGGAGTCTCCGGCGCAGCGCGCCCCCCTCGGCGTGGAGCCTGTTTATCCGCTCAAGGAGATACTCCTCCGCGGGGCCCGAGCCGCCTGTTATGGCGTTGAGGGCGTTTTCTATCTCCCGCTCGTTCTCCCGTATCCGCTCTCTTAGGGCGCGAAGCCCATCCCCGTCTCCCCCCCGCCCCCGGTCCGCCGCCTCCAGCATGGCGGCGAGAGCCTCCCGCCCCTGCCCCGAAAGCCTCCCCGCCGCCTCCAGCACCGCCCTGTCGGCCTCCGCCCCGGGGAGGCTCCCCATCCGGCACAGCGCCCCCCGGCTGCGCTCCCGGGTCTCGCAGATGTATATATATTTTTGCCCGTCCCCGGAGGTGAGCTTCGGGCGCATGAATCCGCCGCAGCACCCGCACCTGAGAAGTCCAGATAGCAGCGCGGCGCGGCTGCGCGGCCTTCCCCGCCCGGTGACGGCCCGGCGCTCCAGCATATCCTGCACCCTGGTCCAGACATCCCCCGTGACTATCCCCGGGTGCTCGCCCACAGCCACTACCCAGTCGGACATCTGGCGGATGACCGCCCCCTTACCCGGGGTCTGGAGCGTCCTGTTGTAGGCCATGACGCCGTGCTCCCCGTCAAAGCTCTCCCGCGGCGAGCACAGGTCCGCGCCCCGGGCGGAGAAGTACTCCCAGGTCCAGCCGTCGGCGGCGGCGTACACCGGGTTTGTCAAAATTGCCCTTATGGCGACCCGGGAGAATGGCTTCCCGGTCCTTGTCACCGCGCCCCGCCTCAAAAGCTCAGCGTCGGTTCCCGTGAGGGACCCGGTCGCGAGAAAAAGCCTGAATATCTCCCCCACCATCTCCGCCTCCCCCGGCTCCAGAATAAGGCGGCTTAAGCTGCGCGCCCTGCCGTCCGGGCCTTTGCCTGTCACCCTCTCCGAGCGGTAGCCCGTGGGCGTCACACCCCCCAGCCACCTTCCCGTTCGGGCAAGCAGACGCATATTGTCCCGTATGCGCTCCGCTATCGTCTCCCGCTCAAGCTGTGAAAATACCGATGCTATGTACATCATCGCCCGGCCCATGGGTGAGGAGGTGTCAAACTGCTCCCGGATGGAAATAAAGCCGATTCCCCGCCGCCCAAGCTCCTCAATGAGGCCCGCAAAGTCCCCGATGCTCCTGCTTATCCTGTCAAGGCGGTAGACGACTATCGCCAGGAATGGGCTTTTTTGCGCGTCGGACATCATCATCTTAAACTGCGGCCTGTCAAGTGTCCCGCCGGAGAAGCCCTCGTCCTCGTAGACCGCAGCCCTGTCCGACGCCTCCGGCCCGAAGTGCGCCGTCAGATACCCCCGGCACAGGCCGATCTGGTTTTCCACGCTCTCCCCCTTTCCCGTGAACCGGGACTTTCTTGAGTATATGGCGAATACGCCCTCATCCATTTTACCGCCCCCTCCTGCCAATATAGTCGGCGGGCAGGTCCCATAGAATAGGAAAATGCCGGAGGGGACTGGGTCCCCCCCGGCAAAGCGGTTTATTGCCGGAATTCAGATTTTTATCCCGTACCTTATCTCGTTTTCATAAAAGGCCGGGTCGTCCGGGTCTTTAAGCTCCACGGTGTCCTTCGGCTCAAGGACGAGCCCTCTTGCCCCGGCGGCGGAGGTAAATGCCGCGAAGCTCGCCGCGTTATTCTTCGCTATGGTGACCTCTACCCCGCGCCCGGAGGCGGCGGCGTCGTCAAGGACCCGGTCAATCAGCCTGCGGGAAAGCCCCCTGCCCCGGTACTCGGGGAGGATGCCTATCTGCCAGACAAATATCGTCTCCGGTGTCTGGACAGTCATGATATACCCCGCGCATATGCCGTCGTCCTCAAGGATATAGCTCCCGGAGCCGAAATATTCCGCCGCCACCCAGTAGGTGTAGCTGGTGTGCAGGTCCAGCGGCGGGCAGGACCGGGCCATATGGCGCAGAAGCCCCGCGTCGGAGCCCGCTGCGTTTCTCAGTGTTATCATTGCTTTACCTCAAAGTCTTTCTCACAACGGCTACGGAGAAGTAGCCCACAAGGAATGAGCCGATGGCGTTTTCAAGCACCGACAGCACCGTCACCGACCAGTGTATCGGCTCAAACTGCGACACGAATGGCACCACATTGCTCAGGCTGAATATGAACGACGGCAGTATGTTTGCCGCCGCGCCCCCGGCCCTGAGGGCGCTCAGCACCGTTTCTCCCGTGCTGAAGGCCCCGGCGCCCAGCGACATGGCGACGAGCCAGTAGCCCAGGGTAAAGAACAGCACCTCCAGCGCCAGGGAGACCACCACCCTCACCGGGGATATGCCGTATCGTCCCACGACCTCAAGAAGGCGGTACATATATTTTGTCCAGGGGTACTCCCTTGGCAGCGCCTTACCCCCTGCGGGGTGCTGTACGGAGTCGATATACGGCTTATAGTGCATATAGAGGATGAACGCCTCGTCCTCCTCGTCGTACTTTCCGGCGGCGTTGAAGTTCTCCTTGAGCATCACGAAGTCCTTCGCCTTGGAGTAATTGAGCTCATTCACGGCGTTGGGGCTGTCCGGCTCGTCGGGAGTCGAGTTGTTGTACACCGCCCGGAGCAGCGGGTCGATTATGTGCTTCCTCCCGCCGGAGGGCGTGACCGCCGTAAAGGCGCCCCAGTTTGACGCCCCCACCACCTTGCCGTAGTTGCTGGTCCGCAAGAACGACAGTGCGGAGACGTTTCCGATGTGCAGGGTCCTGTCTATCTCGCAGTTTTTGAATTTGAGGAAATTCCCCGGGCACTCGTCCTTCTCCGGCGCGTCCTCGTATTTTCTCGGCGCCAGAAGCACCCGCGTGAGGGGGATGTTCGGGACGTTCTCAAAGATTATCATGGCGCCGTCTATCTCGGCGTCGGACATATCAATCGACGACTCCTCCGATATGTCCACGTTCACGAACCTCAAAAGCCGCGTGTATCCGTCCTTTTTCGGCGTCTCCGGGCGCTTTATGTACCACACAAAGTCCCCCAGCACCATCTGGAAAAGGTTCACCGCCGTGTGTCCGAAATCCACGTTTATAAACTCCAGGCTCTCCCCGACTCTGGCGTCCTCAAAGGAGATCTCCATGTCCCTTGCCTCTCCCGTGAAGCGCACGTCCCTGAACCGCGCCCCGGCAAAAAACCGCACGTTCCTGAAGTCCGCCTTCGCCGTCTCGTACCCGTCGTCGAGCACCCCGTCGTCGGAGTCGAAGTCTATCGTCAGATTCCCCACGTCCACGGGCCCGCAGAACGCCGCCTCGCTGAAGCACATGCCCTTTGAAAACACCGGGGCGAAGGGCACATCCCCGTCCCACCTCAGGCACGCGCCCCGGGTGAACACGACGCCGGAGGCGGTGAATTTCCCGAACCGCGCCTTTGAGCGCTCCATGGGCGAAAGGTCCGGAAAGCGCCTCAGTAAAAGCCTCGGGATGAGGTTTATGTCAAAGTAGTCCGTCACGACCTCCCGCTCCGCCGGGGCGGAGATGTCAAGAGTTATCTCCAGCGCCTCCCGGTCAAAGCTCACCGCGCCGGGGCGCTCAATAAGCTCCTCAAACGCCGCCGCGCCGTCCTCAAGGCCCTCCGGCGGGCAGGGCTCGTACAGATAGCGGTTGTATCTGTATTCCGGGTTTGCCTCCTTGAGACGCCTGTCCAGCTCCCGGCGCTGGCTCGGGACGGTGTAGATGCCCCCCGTGACCACGTCCGCCTTCAGATATTTGCCCGTGCCGTTTAACAGGTCCACCACGCCCCGCTCGGTGACCTCGGCGTCCCCGCCGTATTTTTTGATATTCTCCCGGGTGAGGTTCGTGAGCTGGTCAAGGTATACCTTTCCCGGGACGGTGCGGATGTACTCCATCGTCTCCGTCCACCAGCGTTCATAGCATTGCCTGTCCACTGTGCGCCTCCGTCAATGGCTGCTGAATACGATAAGCTTGTCCTGCTCCTCGAGCTCCACATCTATAAGCGACTGGTCGCCCTCGAACAGCACCGTTTTGCCTCCGGCCTTGACGTAGCCAAGGACCACGGTTGGGTTGCGCACCTCCGGAGGGATGGACTCGTCCATCGACGCTTCGTACACCGCGCGGATAAGGCTCTCCGCCGTGCACCTGGGCGGCAGCTCCTCGAAGAAGAGCTTCACGCTCTTGATGTATATCTCCTTGCTGTTGTACCCCTCCGACACATCGGTGTCGTAGGTGAGTATGTCGGAGTAGAAGTCGAAAAGCGCCTCCTTCTCCCCTATCTGAGTTATCATTTTGCTTATGTACCTGTTGCTTATGACCACGTTGTTGACGCTGTACGTCGTCACGATGTCGTGGTGCTTGGGGTCGATTATCTCCACCACAATGTCCATGCTGTCCCTGTCAAAGCCCGGCTCCGTGCTCACCTTGCGGCTGATGATGTCCTGGACATACACAAGGTTCGCCAGCGCCCCGGCGTCGATGTCCTCGTTGAGGGCCGCGTCGTCGGAGAGGATGAGTATGCTGGTCTCGGAGCCGTGCTCGGAGACTATCCGCTCTATGGTGGAGCATATCAGGTCCTTGTCGTAGATGCTGGCGGACACCGTCTCCGCCACAAAGGGGTAGTCCCTGTAGTAGTCCATCTTCTCCAGATTCTTCTTGTCGTCGATGACTACAATGCGCAGTATCTCGCTGTCCTCCCGGCTCCACTCGCTGACGAAGGCCGAAAAGCCCTGCATGATGTCACGGCATTTGCTGTTGTGGCCCAGTATGATGACGCACTTGCTCTCTATCCAGTAGTCACGGTTGAGTCTGGCCTTGAAGGACGGCGGGTTAACGGGCCCTGCCGTGTGCACGTCCCTCTCGCTGGCGGAGGAGAAATAGTGGTAGGCAAGGCCGTCGTCGCCCATCATGTAAGTGAGGGGTATCGCCCGGCGGTGCTCCCGGAGGTACTCGGGGATGAAATCCTTCCCCTCCATTATCTCAAAGGGCTCGGTGAATATGGCGGAGCCCTTGTTGGAGAAGAGCTCCTTGTAAACAAGGTTCAGCTCCGGCATGAGGGAGAACTGGGAGAGGAGCTGCCCAAGTATCTGGTTTACACGCACGGGGATGATGTTGCACTTCTCCCGGACCTGCTTGCAGGCGATGATTTTCTTAACAAGGTCGTCAGTCCAGTCGTCGGTTATCTCCACGATTATCTTCTGGTTGTCGCTGGAATCCTCCGCGGCGGTGATGTCCGCCACCTGCATCAGCGTCTTGACGGTCTGGGAGTTGCCCCGCTCGCTCTCCGCAGAGCGCTCCATGGTCTCGAACCTGCACACCGAGGCGTTTATGTCGTTTCCAAGGATTATGACCGTCTTTGCCTGCTCAAGGCAAATGTCGCGGAGCTGCTTTGAGGAGAAGACGTCGCCCTCACGGACAATGACCGTCACGTTGTCATGCATCTTATCCCGCAGCACGGTGAAAAGCCGCCTGAATACCCCCATCCCCCTGCATGAGCGGCGCAGCTGCTGGTTTTCCCGGGAGATGGTGTCGGATATGCGCTCCTTTATCTCCTTTTCTATCTCCGCCTTCCTGGAGCTCACAAGGACCACCACCTTCTGCGGTCCACGGCAGTAAAGAAGGTCGTTTATTATCTCCGACGCACGGGTGTTCCAGTTTAATATCACCAGGTGCCCCGAGATGTGGAGCTTCCGGGAGCCTGTGTTGGCGTCCTCGATGAAGTTGGAGATGTAGTTGGTCAAATATCCTATCACGGCGCCCGTGAAGGAGATCATCCCCACGAGGATTATCCCAAGGCATGTGACCACCACGCCGACCCCGGCCCTTCCGATGTCGGAGACGACGAATTGTATGCACCCCGCGTCAAGTATCATGGTGACGGTGCAGAAGGCCGCCTCCAGAAATCCCATCTGCTCCGTGCCCGAAAGGGAGAGCTTGCTTATTACTACCGCGGCGAGGAAGAAAAATACCACGTTGAACAGCAGAATAACCGCAAGGACCATCCTGCCGGGGTTCTTTGCCGTCTCAATGCTTAACCACTGTCTCAGTTTCTTTTTCATCTTTCTACCTCGCTTATTTGTCTTTTTTTCTGCCGCCATTGAGACGGCGGGGTTTGAGCTTGTCTCTGCCGAAGAATATCCGCCCCAGCGCGTACACAGCCGTTAAGAGCACAAGGACGAAAAGGCACCGCTGCATTATGTGTATCGCCGCCGGAGGGAAGGTGTCCGACCAGGTGCCGATGTAGTCGTGCCCGTCTATCCACGCCGAGAACACCGCAAGGAAGGATATGACCGCCAGGGATACGTCCATGCGCTTGGAGTTTCGCCTGTCCACGATGTCGCTTTTCGTGTCATAGACCGTCTGAAGGTGCTCCCTGCTGCGGTTCAGCGCCTCAAGGAGCTCATCCGTCTTAAAGGCCGTCCTCAAAAGCGTCAGGGACTTTTGTGATGTGGGGTAATTTACCCTGATGTTCCAGAAATCTATCGTCTTTGAGTAGTCGTCATATATCCGGTCCACGCGCTCGAGAAACTCGATGGGGTCCCGGGCGCTGTATTCGGAGACGAGCTTCACCATCTGGGAGTTGGCTATCCGTATCGCCGCCTCCTCAAAAAGTATGAGCTCCATGTAAAAGAGGGTTATCGCCTCGTCCTCCAGCCTCTGATAGACCGTGCCGATAAGCTCCGGGGAGAACTGGAGCACCACGTTGGTGTAGGCGCAGACATACGCCCTGTCGTACTGCCCGAAGCCCTGCTCGGAGCTTGCAAGGGCCACTATCTCCTCATCGATTATCCTCCCGAAGGACTCCCCGTCGGGGTAGATCGTCTCCGACGCGATGAGGGACGCGAGCTGGTCTGTGGAGAGGCAGCTCTTTTCCCGGGGTATGACAATGAATGACTTTGCCGCGCCCTGCTTTACGATGCCGAAGCGCTCCTTCAAAAAGTCGAAAAGATTGTACTCCCTCCCGCCGCTGACGGCTGTCAGCTGGTTGCGGGCCACGTTGTCGAGAAAGTGGCTCAGCAGAAACGGGCATGACATGGATACAAAGGTCAGCACCCCGCAGCGGCTGCGCTTGTCCACGGAGATATACACATCCACCAGCGCCTCCGGGCCGATGCTGTCCGCCTCATGCTCGTAGGTGTCCACCGTGGGCTCCTCGAATATTTTCACCGCGAGCTTTCCGAGATAGCTTCGGCTTATGCGCTCCTTGAGCGCCGCAAGGTCGTCCACGTCGTCCGCCCGGGAGGGTATCCCCGCCTCGTAGTAGGTCCTGTAATCCAGGAGCTTTATCAGCTTTTCCGCCGTGGGGTCGGAGTTTCCCGTGCCGAGCCTCTCCGGGTCTGAATACTCCACCGGGATGGACACGAAGAGGTCCGGGATAAGCGACCACTCGGCGCTTCGCTTTTTCATCATCTCCCTCAGCGTGTCGTTGAGGAGCGGCTCGCAGGTGTAGCTCTCAAGCTGTATGTATAAAAGCCTCCCGCCCCGGATCTCCTCCCTGAAGCGGCAGATGTTTATCCGCCGCTGGTACTCCAGCAGCGCGCCATAGTCTATCGACACAAGGTCCGCCCTTGTCACCGCCCGGTCCTTCTGCCTGAAAAACGTCACGCCGTACTCCTCTCCCTGCTCCACGCCGATGAGGAATACTCCGCTTCGCACAAGCTCATGCTCAATGCCCCAGCGCCGAAGAAGCCCGCTCTCCGGCAAAAGGAGCATATTGCCCCTGTTTTGCAGTTCCCCGCCGCCGGGAGGGCCGGGGTCCCGCTTTATGTAGAAATAGCCCTCGTCGAGGGCGGTAATTTCAAAGTCCCTTGCCTTATATATCTCAAGCGACCCCTCGTTTGAGACGTCGCTTACGATAAACCTGTCGGGGTATGCGGCGATAATGTGGTCCACCAGCGCCGAGGCCATGCCCATGCCCCGGTTTTCCGGCCTCACGGCGATGGACAAAATGTACATGACCTCGCCATTTAGGCTCTCGATTTTCCCGTGGAGGCCCTTGGCGTAGGGAAGCTCCCCCATGTCCTCCACGCCGAAGATGGCGCGGAAGGCGTCGGTGTGCTCCCGCCGCAGGCGCTTGTAGTCAAAGCAGAGGATGAACCCCTCCAGCCTCTCGCCGTCAACCACGCCAAAGCAGAAGCCGTTCTCAAGGCAGTGGTTCAGCGCCGGAAGAAAAAGCTCCCGCATTTTCTCCCGTGTTGCCTCGCCCTCCATTACCTGGGCGTAGTAGTGGTCGTCCTTAAAGCAGTTGAAAAAAAGGTCGAATACCGACTCCAAATCGCCGATGCCAAGCTCTGAAAGCTCCATTTTATCTCCCTCTTTTAACGCCCCGCCCCGCGAAAACCGCGGCGCATGGCGGCGCTTCTCCAATAAACTGCCTGCTTTTTATTGGAAAGCAGTATCAAATGTCGTCCTTCGCCTTCTCCTCCTCGCTGAGCTCATCGTATGGCACAAGGTCGTGGTGGAGCTTCGCAAGGTCGTTGCGGCTGGAGCGGTCCCGGGAGCCGGACCAGCGGTAGCCCTCCGTCCGCATAAAGGCGTTCCAGCGGCGGTGCTCCACGATCCGAAGCGCCTCCCGCTCCTCGTGTGTGCGCTCCCCCGCGGGCTTTTCCGCCCCGGGTATGCCCAGCTCCCGGCGGAGCCTGACGTGGAGCGCGGAGGCAACGGACGAGCGGAAATTATACTCAAATTCCCAGAAATCCCGCTCCGTGCCCCACTTTTTATGCCGGGCCAGCGCCTCCTGCTCCAGCGCGGAGCTCATAACCGTCTCCTCGCGGCAGGCCGAGTCCATGTCCCCGGTGAAAACAATGTTGTAGGGCTGATTTTTGAAGTTCACGGCGTTTTTAAGGCTTCTCGCCATCCGGGAGCTTCGCACTACGGCCCGCACCACCGGGTCCATGCCCATCCCCGCCGAGAGCTCCCGCGCCCGCACGGCGGCGGAAAGCGTCTCGCTGTCGTTGTTAAGGTCCGCAAAGACCCATGTCACATATTTAAGCGCCGTAAACTCCCCGGCAAAGCGCCCGGTATCGGCGCCCACCCCGGAATGTACGGTTATGAAGTACTCGGCCTCCCCGGATATGCGCACGCCGTTCATCTCCATGAGCTCCGGGCAAAGGGCGGAAAGTCTGTCCTGCGCGTCCTCACTCCGGTCAAATACATCTATGTGCAGCTCATAGCCCGTCATCTGTCCGTACCAGCAAAGGGCCTTGAAGGCCTCGGTGCCGCAGCCCTCCAGCCCCAATATAACGGCGCCGATGTACCTCCCGCCGCCGTCCTCCCGGGCGGAGTCAAATATCTCCCGCCCGCTCTCATAGAGCATGGAGTTCACTATCGACCGCTTCATGTCCACCCGGCGGACGACCATGCCGCCCTCCCGTGCCGTCTGAAAGAGGAGCTCCGACTGGGTGCTGTCGGAAAAAACGAAAAGCCGCGTCCCCGGCTTGGAGCCCCAGCGCTCAAAAACCGCCAGTCCCTGGGCGGTATTCTGATCCGTGTCCTCGCCCATGACGATAAACGTGACCCGGTTTGTGAGCATATGCAGCCCCAGGCGCAGCGCCGCCGCCTCGCGCTGGAAAATAACCGCGCCGAGGCCGCGCACCTGCTGCTCAAGCTCCGTCTCCCGCTCCTGCTCCTCCACCCCGGCAAACACGATGAGCGCCCGGCGGTGTCCCCGCCTGATGCTCCCCGCCAGGGCGGCGGAGGACTCATTGAGCGCGGAGAATATATACGTCTCCGAGAAAAACCGGAGCGCCATCCTCCCCGCGCCGGATATGTTTTTGATAAATGTAAGTACGAAGCTGAAGGTCAGCACCGGGCCCAGCACATAAAGCGCCACGGCGGCGAGCCTGTAAGCCTCCGCCGCCTCCCCGGCGTTGGAGGCGAAGCTCACCAGCGGGTCCACCTCGCCGTCCATGATAAACACCCGCATGGTGTTGTGCAACGACACGAGTATTCCCTTCAGCACGGCGTCGGGCTGGCCTGAGTACGCCTCGTAGTACATCGGGAAGTGCAGTCCCAGCAGCGCCAAAAACGTGCCCAGAAGCACCGCGCTTCTCAGCGTGAAGCGCCCTCCCCACTGCCCCGCGCCCCTGCACACCGCCCAGAGGGCGACGCAGGCCGCGAAGGCCGTCAGGGATATGATAAGGAAGCTCGATTCCATAGCCTTGTTCCTCCAAAATCGGCGCCTGTCTGCTCCGGAGCGCGCCGCCCGTCACCTTAAGGCGGGAGAGCCGTCGGATTTCCTGTATGCCCCGTATACCGTCTGCTCTATCCGGCGGGTAAACTCCTTCTTCTTATCCGGAAAATGGTGCTGTCGCCGCCCTTTTTCAGGGCGGCGATGGCATCCTGTGTCTCGCATATGCGGCTGCTGGCAGCCGAGGTCCTTGAGAGGAGCCGATCGTACTCCTCGACCGAAACGCTCATTTCTCCCTGCCTGCCTCCGCGGCATCAGCAGCGGCAGTGCTTGTTCTGGCACTGCCCCCGGACTGCCTCCTTCACCTTCTCGGGGTCTATGGTGGGGAAATCCCTGTAAGGGGAGCTCCTGATTATCGACATGTCCTTCACCAGCGGGTACTGCTCCCGGTAGAGCCGGAAGCCCACGCCGTAAACGTCGCTGCGCTGGGCCGTCTCCTCCTCCTGCTGGGAGGCATAGTACGTCTCGCCTATCTGATAAAGGTACTGGATTGCCGCCCACATCGCCATGCCCTCGTAGACTATGTCCCGGGCAGTGGCTGTGCACTCTCTGCGCCCCATGCCGTAGACCCGGCGTACAAGGCCGTCGTCCCAGTTGAGGTACTGCCAGATGTGCGTAAGCTCATGCACCATGGTGTCCACAGTGGCGAGCCTCGGGCTGCCGTTCTCCATTATTACGCTGTACTTCCCGAACCTGCGCTGGGCGTAACCCAGTGTCCTCGCCGCCACCTCGGTGGAGGGCTTGAACACCGACCCGGAACCCTTCGCCACGGTCCTGGCGTCAGCCATTCTGACGGTTATGGGCACATGGAAGGTGACCTCATAGAACATCTCCATGAGCTCCAGCGCTTTGTAGAACACCTCGGTGAATTCCTCCACCGTGACGATGGCGCTGGATGAGCAGTCGTTGCACCTGACCCGCCCGTCGGAGAGCACGTCGTAGCTCACGCCGCTCAGAGCCTTTCCGCAGAAGTCGCAGTGGTTCACGGCCTCAAGGTCCGTCTCCGGCTGCCTGCCGCCCCTGCGCGCACGGGTGAGGGCATTGTCGGAGTAGCCCCGCAGGTGCAGATACCTGCGCACGTCCTCAATCCTCAGGTGCCCGTCTATCTCGTCAAAGCCGTATTTAAGGTAGCACTCCCGCTGATAGCGCGTCTGCTCCGCCGGGGCTATCCCCGCGGCCTTGAAGGCGTCCTCCAGCCACAGCCCGTCGCCGGGCATTGTCTCGTCCTCGAATACGCCCGTGCCGTCGATGTGAACAGGCTCCGCCTCGCCCCCGCTGCCGTCGGGAAGCTCCTTCGCGGGCTTATCCTCCCCGGTGTCTGCGGCGCCAGGCCCATAGCCGCCTTCCCCGGCGGCGGGACGGTCCTCCGCGCCGCTTTCCGGCGCTGCCTCTCCGGGCATCTCATTACCCGGCGCGCCGCTCCCGCCGGAGAGCTCCGCCTCCCCGGGCGTTCCGATATGCGGCTCGTCCTCGTGCTTTTTCCGGGAGAAGATGCTCCGTATCCTGTCCGCCATGCGCAGGAACACGTTCCGCCGCTTTACGGCCTCCTCGGGCATCTTCACCTTCTCCGGCACCGGGTCCTCCATCTCGGGCTCACACATCTTCTCAAAGTGCCAGTCCAAAAAGTCGGCGATGATCTCCAGCAGCCTTGGGAGGTTCCTGTTCACCGCGTCCAGCAGCCCCAGATCTATGCTGCTGTCCTCGGCGATGTATATGTACTCGTCGCCGATGTTCCCGTCGGCGGCGTACACGGCGTAATTGAGCACGCCCTCTATGTCATCCGGTCTCTTCGCCAGCACAGCCAGATACTGCCAGGCGTCCGGGAAGACGCTGTGGAACAGCTCCGACAGCAACAGGCACATCGTGAAGCGTATCCTCTCGTCGGTCTCCGGGAGCTTTATCCGCAGAACGTTCTTGCTGCGGTACTCCCTGTCGTAGTCGCCGCTGTTCGGGTCGCCCTCGTAGCCCACGAGCTTCGCCGAACGCAGGTCGTGCATATCGCCCATGTCCAGATACCCCGTGGTTGTGACGGTGAAATCCGCGCAGACAACGCTGACCTCCACATCCATCACCGTGCGGGAATACTTGACCTCGCTCCAGTCCTCGTCGCCGAAGTGGTATGTCCGGAGCTGCCTGTAATAGCGCCTGCCGTTATAAAGGTCGGAGGCCCTTCGCAGTATTATCCCGTTCACGGGGGAGACCATCTTGACCTGATAGTACTTGCCGAAATATGTGACGAACTGCCCGGGCAGCACCGTCTGGGCCACATGGCCGAACATCTTGGCGTCGATGTACTCCGTCTCCCGCTTCTCGTCCTCCACGATGTAGTAGGCGGTCTTCAGGGTCCTGGCAAAATTTTTGTCAAACGCCCCCCGGGAGATGCCGTAGTAGTTTGTCATCCGGACGCTCATTTTCTCGTCGCCGCCCGTGACGCTGCGTATCTCCAGTATAGTGCCGTCCACGCCCGTGTACTTGAGCATGAGGCCGGAGAAGGTGTCCAGCACGTCGTCCACCCTGCACCCCACCAGCAAAAGCTCGCTCATTATCTCGTCCTCCGCTATGGGCGCCACCGCCATCTTCAATATGAGCTTCAATACGGTGTTGCGCTCCGTCTTCGCGTAGTCGGGGACGATGGAGGGTATAGCGTTGGGGTTTGACAAAAACATCTGCTGGTTGCAGCGCATATAGTCCCGCAGAAGGTAGTTTTCCGAGAGGACGTTGACAAACGAGCTCTCCGAGCCCCGGGACAAAAACGCCCGCATGGTGCTGAATATGTTGCAGAACTCATCCTCCACAATAATGAACTGTTCCTTCTCCGGAACGGTGCTCCATAGCGTGGAGACGAATCTTATCCGCTCATAGAGCGACTTCTGGTGGGAGGGTATGCCCATGTAGCGGCAGATGGAGGAGTAATACTGCCCCGCTATCCACTTTATGTCCCGCAGGGGCGCCTTTCTCTCCCCGTACCAGGTGACGAGCGGCACCTGATTCTTCACCGCCACTGCCGCCAGCTCCACTCCGTTTCCAAGGAACCTCACCTGCTTGTCGAAGAGGTCCTGCCGGATGAAGTCCCCGTCGGCGTTGAAGGCCATGCCGGAGTATGTGCTCCTTGGCGTGGGGGCCGCGACGACGTCGGTTATCTCCGTGCGCAGAAGGTGCGACATGGTGTCCACAAGGCCGTCGGTGTACCTGTCGCAGATGCAGTAGACGGGCTTGTCTCCGAAGCGGCTGGACTCCTCGCATATGACGCTCAGGCCCACCTGCCCGGTGTTCACCATTACCGACGGCTCCAGCAGAAGTATGAAGCCCACCCGGTTGAAAAACTCCCTGTTCGCCGCCAGCACGTCCACATCGTAGAGCTCCCGGAAGCTGAGCACCCCGACCTCGCAGTCGGGCTTTGCGTTGGTAAGCCCCCTCACCCGCCAGAGCGAGCGGACGTGGGAGTAGTCCTTCAGCGTCTCCTCCAGCCACGCCGCGGCGTCCTCCCCGGTGGAGCCCCGCCCCGCGATAACAAGGCAGCGCTTCCCATGAAGGAGAGTATTTACCAGCGGCAGTGTGAGATACGCCGTCAGGTCCCGGTAGAAGGGGTTGAAGAACACAACGCTCCTGCCCTCCAGAAGGCTCACTGTGGCCTGAATGCTGTCGTTGTCAAAGGCCCTGCCGTCGTCGTAGGTGTTGAAGTATTCCGCGACGCTCTTTTTTATCCCGTCGTCGCTGCCGGAGAGCTCCTGGAGCGTCTGGGTGCTGCCGGACCTCGCGGCAAACTCGCTCCCGGTGTGGGAGGCCAGAACGTTGGGCTCAAAGAGCTTTTCATAGATCTCGCGTATCTTGTAGTAATTCTTTATCCGCCTGGAGTCTGACTCCACGCCGCCCACGTCGTGGGAGAACTCCTCCCGTGTCTTGCCGTTTAAAAACCCGTAGATCTCAACGGCGGGGATGAGCACCGCGGCTGGGAAAACGTACGCCCACATGGCGCTGTCCTCCCCCGCGCACCATACGACCGCCAGCACCGCGAAGGTTCCCGCGGCGGCGGCGAGCATGACGCCAAGGGCCACGGACCTCAGGTCTGCGGTCTTTTTCCTCAAAAACCACTGCCTGTAGCGCTCGTCAAGCTCATAGTATCTCCCGCTCCACCGCTCTATCCGCTCATCGTCGGACCATATGCCAAGGACGATCGGCAGCGCCACGGTCTTCAGGGCGATGAACCCGCCCAGAAGCAGCAGATTGAGTATCGGCACCTCCCCGTCCGCCAAAATCGGCAGGAGAGTGCATATCACCGACACCAGCTTCCTCTTCACCGTGAGGAACACCGTCCCCGCCACGGCGTAGACCAGGGCAAGTATGGGCATGAAGGGCAGCCGCGCACGGTTGAGGCGCTTTGCGCTGATAAGATAATCGATAAACGTAAGCGCCGCGATGGCCCCGAGAACCACCAGAGCGCGTATGGCGTCACCGTGCGTCATCGTACAGCTCCTCCCTCTCTATTTTTAGCTTCCTCACAAAGATGAAGGGGCTCTCCACGCTGTCCCCCGTGGAGTTCACGTCCGCGGGCCAGCTCCCCGAGTCGTTGAAGGTGTATAGCGGATTTAAATGCGGCGGCACGGCGGTGTCGAAGGACAGGTCCTCCTGGAGCTCCGCGGACTCCAGATGCACCGGAAGGTGGAAGGCCACCGTCCACTCCTTGAGCTTCGCCAAAAAGGCGTTCAGCGCCGCGATGTGGTTGCGCTTGAAATACTGCGCCTCGTCCTTCATGAAGTTTTTACGGCTCAGCTCGTCAAGGTATGACTGCCCGTGGGCATAGGACGCAAGGTCGCTCATGTATTCCGAGTACCTCGAGGAGTTCTCCGCCACCCGGAGCACAAGCGCCCCCACGGCGCCGTTATAATCACTGAGTTCCGCGCGAAGGGCGCCGCGCTTTAAAAGCAGCACAAGGAGTATCGCCCCGGACAGCACCGCCCCGAGGCCCGCCGCCAGAGCGACTCCGCCCCAGCCGCCGGGCTCTCCCGTCAGCAGCAGCACCGCGCCGGGGATTCCCGTGAGGATCGACGCCCCCGCGCAAATAAGGCACATCCTCACTGCCTGACGCCGTGTCAGTCGGCGCACGAGCTTCTCCCTGACGCTCTCCTCCAGCTCGTCCATCCTCCCGGTGTCCTTGCCGCTGTCCTTCGGAAGCTGCCTGCGGCGCTCGAATATGCTCTCGCGCACCTCCCCGAGGGAGGTGTTGAAATCCTCCAGCTGGTAGGCGTCCAGGGGCATTATCTCGTCGGGAGTGTAGGTGCAGTAGTCCCGCATCCTGTCGGCTGTCCTGTCAAGGGCCCGCTCCGCCGTGATGGCGGAGTCCCTCACCGCCCTGCGGGCGCGCTCCCGGGCGGCTTCCCAGTTCTCCATGTCCGACGTCGACGTGGAGGAGGTGAGCTTAAACTCCTCCGGCGTCACCTGAAAATTCTGCTTTTTCGGAAGGTCCACCACCACGGGAGCCTTTAGCTTGTAGTTTGGGACCACGGTCTTTTCGTTTATCTTCTGCTCCAGCTCCCGCTCGATGCTCTTGGTTATGAAGTCTCTGGCGCTGATGACCTTTCCGGCGGTGGCCTCCATGTTCTCGGTCATCTTCGTCCTGTCTATCTCCACGTCGAGCCTGTGGAGCTTATACGCCTGAAGGGTGCTGGCGTCGATGTCGTTTGTCGCCAGTAGCAGCACGCACAGCCACACCTTGAACATATCCGCGACGTGCTGCACCGGGCCCTGGCGCGACAGCTCATAGAAGCAGAACCTGCATGAGCTGGGGTAGCCGTTGCGCTTCCAAAACCCGGAGCTGTCTATCTCCTTGTGCTGGGACCAGACGCTGGAGACGTTCTCCACCCGGGTGTCCTGCCGCTGGGTGAGGGAGATAAGTATTATCTCCGTTGGCGGCGTGGAGCTCAGGTGGTATTTCTCGCTCAGGCGCCTGTACTCCTCCTGGTCCTCCTCCCTCACCGAGGGAACGTAGACCATTTTCGGGAGCTTATTCTCCTCGCGGACAAGCTCCGGCTTGAACACCACGTTTGGCGAGGGCATACCGCCCAACATATGGGTGAGGCGTATGAGGGGGATGTCGCTCTCCCTCATATGCGTGTCATCGCCGATGTTCTCCACAAAATCGTAGGGGTTGTCGGGGAATGTCTCAAACCCCGCCATGGGAGCCTCGTCCTCCACGCGGACAATGACGGCGCGCCACTCCTCCTTGTCGTTGACCTGGCTGTAAAGCTCAGGCACGGCGGTCTCTATGCTCATGCCCGATTCAAACCACTGGCACACGCCGATACGCCCCGAGTTGAGGGCGTCCATGAACAGCGGGTGGAACTGGTTGAAGCTGTCCATCGTCTTTTGATTCTGGATCAATACGGAGTACAAATTATCACCCCCTGGATGTCCTCCGTCAGGGAAATCACTTGCTCAGCTCCCTGGCCCTGGATTGGACATCCTTTGCCTCTTTGATAAGGCCCAGGTCCTCATAGGCCTTGGCAATGATACTGCATGTGCGGCTGAAGAGGTAATCCTTGTAAATGTTCCTGTTGTGCTCGGCCTCTATCTCCATGGAGCCCATGAACAGCTTGAACTGCTCTGTGAGTATGCTTCCCATGGCGTCGGGGAGGTCCTTCCCGGAGCAGAAGCGCAGCAGGTATCTCTTTATCTCGCCTATCTCCGCCTTGAGTATCTGGAGGATGCTCTCCTCGTTATAGGCGTCGGACTTCACGGACTTGCTCATAAGATACGGGATGTCGAAGATGCTCCTCACCCTGTTGTCCTCGCCCAGGGGGTACTCCTTGACCCTGAACTCCCGGAGGTTGGTGAGCAGCAGGCCGTCCTCCAGCTTCACCGCCCTGTCGATGTCCGCTCCCGTGAGCAGCTCCACCCTCGAGAGCACCTTGTTCACAAGCTCCGGATAAATGGCGAAGGCGTCCAGCACCTCATAGAGCCTGTCGCAGGGCGTGCCGTTGCTGACGACGAGCCTCTCGTCGTCAAGGCCCAGCTCGTCGATGTTGAGAAGGTACGCCTTCTCGTCGCTGCGCACGTCGTAGAGGTCCACATATCTGCCCAGCAGCCCCCAGAAGAACGCGGCGTAGATTCGCTGCTCCTGCGCGGCCTGGCTGCCCTCGTCAAGGTCGGGCATCTTCGTGACGATGTGCCACCATCTGTCGATGTGGGGCGTTATGGCCTTGCTCATGTGCGCCACGGGGTGGACGCTGGAGATGAGCTCGTAGTACGCCTTATAATACTCTCCGCCGTCCCTGGAGGATGTGATGGTGCGCTCCGGCGGCGCGAACTTGCTAAGCTCGTTGGCGCGCAGCCCGTAGAAGGACTGGTAGAACAGTATCATGTTCTTGCTGATGTCGTCGTCGGCCACGCCTCCGTTGTTGCGAAGCTCCCTGTCCACAAGCTTGCTGCGGGGCGACTCGTCCTCGGTGATGAGCTGCGGGTTGAAGGCGCAGGCGTAGATGGGCTGCTTCTCCATGCCCAGCGGCTTTTCGATGAAGGGGCAGGACAGCGCCCGGGAGTTGCGTATGGCCTTCTCCACATAGGCGTTGATGGTGCTGCTGTCGTACTCGAATTTCTTGCTCCTCGAGGACGCCCTCCGGGCCTCCTCCTCAAGCTCTATCTCCGCCTCCGTCTCAAGGGCGGTGATGATGTCCATGTCCACCTCATTTGAGTATGTGCGCATCACTGCGCCCTTGAAGTAGCCAAGTATCCCGTCCTCAAACAGCTCGTTGAAATACCCGCTGTTCTGGGGCTTTGTGAGCAGCAGCGAGTACTTGCGCACCTTGCTGTAAATGTCCTCCGCCAGCTTGTCGTCGATTGTTATGGAGCTGCCCATGTAGATGAGCTTGCCCGCCATATACTCAAGGCACAGTCTGGAGGCGCACACATACCTTGCGGTGGTGCCCTTGGTGTTGCCGTATTTCTTGGCGATCTCGGCGATGCGCTTCTCGATGTCGGAAACGCGGCTGTCGAAGGTGGCGAAGAAATTCATGAACGCCTCGCACAGCCCCGTGACGTAGGCGATGCCCTCCTCGTACACCAGCGCCAGAACGGCGTTGACCCTGTACTCGTTGCACTTCGTCAGATAGTTGGTGTAGGCGCTCTTCAGGTCCTGCTGCTCCCCGGAGAGCTTCCCGGTGAGCCTGTTTATGAGGGCGAGCTTGCGCTCGGTGAGGTTCTCCACAGTCTCGACCTCGTCGGTCTCGGTGTCGTCGAAATGCGCCTTCGCGAAGTTATCGAAGAACTTCACGGCGTCGGAGTTTTTCTTGTCCACCATCTGCTTCTCCTCCTTCAGGGCGTCGAGAGCCTTGTAAAGGAAGTACCTGACGGCGTTGGGGTGCATGAACTTGCCCTCGCTGTCGCGAAGGTGCGTCTCTATCCTGTACGCCAGCTTGTCGGAGGTGGCGGTTTCCGTGGGTGCGCGGAACATGGTGTAGGCTATGGTCCGGGCGGTGTCCTCGGTGCGCTTGTTTATCATGGCGCGGTATTTTTCCATCTCCCGGTAGGTCCCCTGGAACGCCTCCCAGGAGTCCCTGCCGCCCTCGATGCCGGCGATGTTTATCATCACCTGCTGCCTCTGGGCGTCAAGGTCGCTCTGCCCGGAGGACTCGTCGTCGGTGATTTTCTTCTTCAGCGCGTCGACATAGTCGTCCCACTTGTCTGAGACCTTTGAGAGCCCGTCCCCGTCGTAGGTGGCGCAGGCGTTGACTATGGCTCTGGCGAAGGGGTCCTTGTTCTTCGCCATGGACTCCACGGTGTTTATGTAGCTCCTTGCCGGGTCGGTCTCGGCAACGGACAGGCCCTGGGCCCTCATGGCGGCGTCCCGGCGCTTTATGTCCTTATAGACGTTGTCAAAAACCAGCCACTGCTTGGAGACGCACTCCTTGGCCCAGTTTAACGCGATATACTCCTTCACGTCCTCCACGGGGTAGATGAGCATGGATGAGCCGGCCCCGGCGTAGCGGTTGCGCCCGCGCTCCGCGGCGAGGCGCCGTATGGTGTTGTCCTCGGAGGAGTTGCTGCGCTTGTTCATTGGCCCGATGGACTGGGCGTAGATGCAGTTTGCCGCGTGGTCCAGATACTGGTTGAAGGAGTTGAGCTTGCTGCCTTCGGCGTTCTGAGCGTCAAAGAGGAAGCAGAAGTCATAGGGCCGCACGTCGTACTCGTCGTAGCCCTCGGAGCTGACACGGGGGAACTCTATCTTCACGGAGTCCTTGTACTGCCGCGGCAGGGTGGCGTCGCCCTTCATGAGGAAGGCGTCCAGCTCCCGCAGCGTCGCGTAGGCGTTGGAGCGCAGGCTGTTGCGCTCCGCCTGACCGGGTATGACCTGGTCGAATACCTCGGGCAGGATGAAAAAGCCTCTCGTAATATTCGCGCTCTGGCGGAAGTGGGTAGCAAGGTAATTTTTAATATACAGCGCCACGGGCAGAATGAGCCCGGAGCCCGTGCCTCCGGCAAGGGAGCTGACGATAATGACCCTCAGCGCCTGCTCGGCCTGGCCCTCCTCCAGCTTGTAGAGGTCCTGTATCGCCTCGTGGAGCTGCTCCATCTTCCCCGCCCTTATGGCCGTGTCAAAGGCAAGGCGTGAGATGGCCCTGACCTGCCCCGCGCCCTCCGTCAGCGTCTTGCTGTTGAGGATGGCGTTCACCGGGAACCAGGAGTCCCTCGCGTGGGTGTCGATGTTCAGGTACTCGCCGACAGAGAGCTTTGTGGAGGTCTGGATGATTTTGATAAAGGGGTTTTCACGCTGGATCTCCCGCAGCTCGTTGATGTCCGTGTCAAACACGGCGAAGCCCAGGTGGTCCCTCTGCTCCTCGCTGACAAGCTTAGAGACCTTCGTTACGATTTTTGAGCCTGTTCCGCCCAGACCGACAAGTAATGTTGGAGCTATCATTTTTCTGTCCTCCCTTTATTTGTTAGGAATTTGGTATGCAGGTATAGGTGAATTCCTTTGTGTCCACTGTGATCAATGTGCCGGCGGAGATGGGATAGGGCTTTGTGCGCCCCTCCTCAAGGGGTGAGCCGTTAAACTGTACGTTGTCCTTCCCGGCGTAGGACTTGACGTTCATTATGAGCATCCCCGAGCCGCCCGCGGCCTTGACCTGGAGCTGCGCCACGCCCGGCGCGCCCTGGGGCACGAACTTTATGGTGCCCCGCTCCGCCTTGTAGGGGATGATTGTGCTGGAGAGCTTCTTGACGTACTTGCCGTTTGCCGTCGCCGCGTGGACGCCCCGCTTGTTGGGCGAGCAGTCTATCGTCGGGCGGCGCTTCAGAGATTTCGGCAGGTATTTCTTGAAAGGCGGTATGTACCCCAGTATCAGAAGCACGATCGCCGCGATTATCAAAATCCTTATGACGAGCTGGAGGTTTCTCTCAAGCCATGTGCGGTTGTCGGTGACGCGCACAGACCCCTCGGCGCTACCGTCATAGCCCAGCAGCCCCTCCCCTCCCGGGTAGGAGACTGTGAAATCGTAGCCGTCATATATATCGTAGCTCATGAGCCCCGTGCGCAGGTTGGGATAGAGCCTGTATTCTCCGATCTCCGAGCCCTTCTTCACTGTGAAGTCGCCGTACCTGGAGCTTCCGTCCCCATCGACGATCTCCACGTCCAGCAGCGGCATCCTCTCCCAGTAGTCCGCGTCCGGCGCGTCGCCCTCAAAGCCCACCTTCACCGTTATGGCCTCGGAGTTGTCAAGCCCCTCTGTGGTGACGCTGTAATCTGGGCTGTCGCCGACGGTGATGGATGTAACTCTCGTGCGCGAGTCGTTGACCTCGGCGTGGCCCTGCACCTCGCCGGCCCAGCTCGCCTCGCCCACCCTGGTGTCGAGCTTCACGGTGTAGTCAAAGCCCGTGTACTTCTCGTCGCTCAGTCCCCCGTCGGGTTCGGTGGGATAGATGAGGTAAACTCCCGGCTCGGGGCTCTTCTCCACCCGGGGCTGCCCGAACATATACGCGTTCTCCCCGGTTATGGCGACCTCCGGCAGCTCCAGCTGCGCCCACTGCTCCTCGGTGATGCCGCCGCTCACGTCCATTGTGAGCTCAATGGGCTCGCCGAAGCCCGCGCCGCCGTTGGAGACGGTGTAGGCCTTCTCCCCTACGCCGCCGCTGACATTAAAGCCCACGGCCTTGTCCTCGAAGATGCTGTAGGACAGGTGCGTTGAGACTGTGTGGTACTCAAGGTACCTGGCCTCGGCGTCTATCTCCAGCTCGCCCTCGGTGATATGTATCCTGTCACCGGAGTGCACGTCCGTCAGCTCCTCGCCGTTGTTGGAGATAACGGCGGAGTATGTGACCTCCCCCAGAAGCTCGGACTCGTTCACCCTCCTGTCGGTGCCCGCCTTCACGAGGCCGAAGGTTATGGTGTAGTCCCCGGTCTTGAGGTTCGTCATGCTCGTGACCTCCGCCCCGGTCATATCCTGCAAATAGGCGGCGATCTGGACGTTCGGCTTGTAGTAGACCTCTATCGTGTCCGCCCCGGACACATCCAGCGTGTATTTTCCGGAGTCAAAGTCGTCCTTGAAGGTCGCGATGCTCCCCTTAAGGTCCCGGGCCACGGTAAAGTCCGTCCTGTTTGTCGCCGCCTGCTCGGAATACTGGACGGTGACGGGCTGGGTGGAGCACAGGTACTCCTTCCCGTTCTCCCCGGTTATCTTATTTACCGTCACGTTCGCGCCCTGGGCAAACACCACAAGCTCCCCCATGGGCACGTCAAACTCCACTGTCCTGGCGGAGACGTTGACCTCCAGGCGGTGGCTGTTGAAGATCTGAGTGCAGATCTCGGTTATCTCGTGGAGGATCTCCCTGTTCGTCTCCGCCTTTTTGAAGAATATCCCGGCGGAGGTGTTCTCGGTTATGGCGTCGGCGTCCGGCCCCATTCCCAGGAACATCACGTTCACGTCCGCCGCCTTCTGGGCGAAGAAGCCGTCGATGTCGTTCACGTTCTGGAATTCTCCGTCGGTGAGCACCACCAGCCACTTCTCATCCGCCTTCAGCGCCTCAAGGTCCGAGTAGGCCTTCCTCACGGCGCCGAAGGGCGTGTTCCCCGCCCGGGACACGGTGTCGTGTATCTTTGAGACGTTCGTCTGCTGGCTGTCGGAACCCGAGAGGACCAGCTTCGGCCCCGCGGATGCGTTGGAGTCAAAGTCGCTCATGTAGTAGATGTTCATGGTGTCGTGCTCCCCAAGCAGCGCCGCGAACACCTCCATGGCGTACTTCGCCTGACACCATGTGTCCACGAGCTGCCCGCCGGAGGAGATCATGCTGCCGGAGTCGTCATAGACGAGATTTATCACCCTGTCAGGCTCGCTGGAGACAGCGGCGTTCACAGGCACGCAGCCTATCACCACCGCCGCGGCGAGGGCAAGGATCAGCAGGACTCTTTTTCTTCTCATCTCTTTATCCCCCATTTCAAAATGAAAACGGCAAATAGCCGCCCTCTCCGGGCGCGCTATTTTGACAAAAAACTACATACCAGTATAACAAGCTTTGTTGCGATTATCAAGCAAAAAATGCATCCCCGGGCCGTCTTTTTTCTGCTAAAGTATTATGTAAACGTACCTTTCCGCCTTCCGCCCCGGAATTATCCGCATTTTTACAGCATATTATCCGCAATGCCCCTTGAGAGGAGGTGTAATATGGAAATAAAGACCGTGCTCCCCGAGGGAGATAAAGGGGAGCTTGAGCGCGCCGTCACAATGGTCCACTCCCGGCTCATCGTGTCAAAGGTCGCCTCCCTGCCCCTCCCAGCGGCGGAGAAACGAAAGCTCCTTAAAAGGCTCGCCCGCGCCCTCAGGAGCGAGCCCGGCAGGCCGTAAGCCCGTTTCCCCAAAGGCTCGGAAGGAGCTTTCGCCGCAGGACAGGGGCCGTAAAGAGAGTATAGCATTTTCTATACATCTGCTGGCGTAGGTAGCCAGCCTCACCCCCTTGTCCGGGCGGTAGGTGGATATGCCCTTTATGAGCCCGATGGTCCCTATGGAGATGAGATCGTCCTGGTCCCGGGTGCGGGTGTAGTATTTTTTGATTATGTGGGCCACAAGGCGCAGGTTGTGCTCTATGAGCTTAGCCCGGGCCTCCTCGTCGCCCCGGGCGGCCCGCTCCACGCACTCCCTCTCCTCCGCCGCGGTGAGGGGTCTGGGGAAGGACCCCACGGGGTTTGCTATGCGTAAAAGCAGCAGCGGATAGGCGACGAGCGCCGCGAATGTCATTGTGAGCAGAAGTCATTCCTCCTTTAAAGCAGTATCTCAAAAACTTTATTCCGCCGCGATTTGTCCATATTCTTGTTTTTTATTTGATTTTTTTAAAAATAACTTCCCCGACGGTGGAAGATTGCGCAGATTTCATGGAAATTCCGCCCGTTGACGTCCAAATTACGATTTTGATTTTTTGAAAATAACTCCCCGACGGTGGAAGATTGCGCAAATTTCATGGAAATTCCGCCCGTTGACGTCCAAATTACGATTTTGATTTTTTTGAAAATAACTCCCCGACGGTGGAAGATTGCGCAGATTTCATGGAAATTCCGCCCGTTGACGTCCAAATTACGATTTTGATTTTTTGAAAATAACTCCCCGACGGTGGAAGATTGCGCAAATTTCATGGAAATTCCGCCCGTTGACGTCCAAATTACGATGGTGCTATAATAATTTTGGGGTAGAATATCCCAAAACCTTTAAATAAATCGGAGGTTTTTCCATGAAAATTGCCATGCTTCTTGACAAAATCATCTATAATCAGGTAATAAATCCGAAGACCGAAAAAAAGCTCTCGGACCTCGCCGTCCTCTCCTTCAACGAGACCCGTGAGAACGCCCCCGAGACCGTGAAGGCCGTGCTCCGCGACGCGGATTTCGCCATAACAAGCTGGGGCTGCCCGAAGCTCACCGCGGATATTCTCGACGAGGCGCCGAACCTCAGGCTCATCGCCCACGCCGCCGGCAGCGTCAAGGGCTTTGTCACCGACGAGCTTTACGACCGCGGCATAAAGGTCGTCTCCTCCGCCAAGATCCTCAGCACCGGGGTGTCGGAGACAGCGCTGGGGCTCACCATCGCCTCGGCGAAGAACTTCTTCCTTCTCAATGACGAGATACGCTCCGGCGGCTGGTCCCACACTGGCATCACGGAGCTCTACGACATAACCATCGGCATCGTGGGCTTCGGCTTTGCCGGGCTTCACTACGCGGAGCTGCTCCGGGCCTTTGAGGTGGAGGTCATAGCCTACGACCCCGGTGTCAGCGCGGAGAAAATGGCACAGTACGGGGTCAAAAAGGTGGAGCTTGACGAGCTTTTCCGCCGCAGCCACATCGTCTCCCTCCACGCCCCCGAGCTGCCCTCCACCTACCACATGGTGGACGCGGCGCGGCTTGACTCCATGCGCGACGGGGCCATACTCATAAATACCGCCCGGGGCTCCCTTGTGGATGAGGACGCCCTCGCCGCGGCCCTCAGGTCCGGGAAGCTCAAGTGCGCCTGCCTCGATGTGACGAACCCCGAGCCCCCCGCCGCCGACAGCCCCCTGCGCTCCCTCCCCAACTGCTTTGTGACGCCGCACCTTGCCGGGCAGGCAAGCAACGGCCTCATGCGCCTTGGGGACCACTGCCACAGGCAGATAGTCAACCTTATAGAGGGCAAGCCCCTTGAGGGAGAGGTCACAAAAGAGATGCTCTCCACCATAGCGTAATGTCGGTCATAGCTGATGCCGCCCTGGACTGGCGGCGGGAACCGCTGAACACGGGCTTCGGCTTCAAGGGCGGGGCGCTGACGGAGCTCTGGCAGGTGAAGTGCACGCTGAAAACCGACACCGGGCTTTCCGCCCGGGGGGAGAGCGTCCAGAGCGTGCTCTGGAGCGACGCCGCAGTCTACTCCATCTTCGGTCAGGAGGAGGGCAACTGCCTCATGCTGTTCCTCACCCGCTACGCACTCTCCCTTCTGCGGGGGATGGAGCTCACCGACCCCACGGAGATGCTCCGGGCAATACTGCCCTCCGTGCTCGAATACGGGCGGAGCATCACAGGGCTTTCCGCCTTAAGGGAGACCTTCGCCCTCAACGCCCTCACGGGCCTGGACTGGGCAATCTGGAGGCTTTACAGGATGGAGCGCGGCTTTCCCGACTTTGACGCTCTGACGCGCCCCTTTACAGGGTATCTTCAGGGGCGCCAGCGGGCGCTGGGGAGCATACCCCTCATATCCTACGACACCTCCGACGAGGTAATAAGGGAGCTTGCCGGGACGGGCAGGTTCATATTCAAAATAAAGACAGGCTCCAACCCGGGAGGGCGCGGGGATCTCAGTGAGATGCTCCGCTGGGACATCGAAAGGCTCTCCCACATCCACTCCATCCTCGGCGGCATCGACACGCCCTGGACGGACAGCGGCCACCCCGCCTACTACCTGGACGCCAACGGCCGATACGACACCACGGAGCGGGTAATGGAGCTGCTTGACGCGGCCGGGAGCATGGGCGCACTTGACAGAATAGTACTTCTTGAGGAGCCCTTCGGCGAGGACAACCTTCAGGATGTCCGCTCCCTCCCCGTGCGCGTCGCCGGGGACGAGAGCGCCCACTCCGCCGCCGACGCGGTGCGCCTCATGGACGACTTCGGCTACTCGGCGATGGCCTTAAAGCCCATAGCAAAGACCCTGTCAGTCTCCCTGGAGGTGCTGGAGGCCGCGGGCAGGCGCGGCGTGCCCTGCTTTTGCGCGGACCTGACGGTGAATCCGGCGATGGTGGAGGAGAACAGGCGCTTTGCCGCGGGGCTCAGCCCCATTCCCGGACTTCGCGCCGGGGCATTTGAGACAAACGGCGGGCAGAATTACCGAAACTGGGACAGGCTCTGCCGGGAAAGCCCCTCCTTCGGGCGGGACTGGACGGAGCTTCGCGGCGGGTTTTATCCGCTGTCCGATGAATATTACAAGCTTGACGGAATGATTTGGAGTGATTAAGGTGGAAAAGGTGCGCTTTGCCGTTGTCGGCTGCGGGCAAATATCGAGCTTTCATACCGGAGCCATAGCCTCCTGTCCCGACGCCGTTCTCTCCGGCGTCTACGACGCCCTCCCCGGTCGGGCGGAGGAGCTTGCCCGGCGTCTTGGCATCGCCGCCTTCCCCACGCTCGAGGCCATAGCCGGGAGCCCAGATGTGGACGCGGTCTGCGTCTGCACGCCCAGCGGCCTTCACGCCCCCGTGGCCCTTCAGATGCTCGCCGCCGGGAAGCACGTCCTTGTGGAAAAGCCCCTCGCCCTGACGGAGAGCGACTGCGACAGGCTCATCGACGCGGCCCGGCAAGGCGGCTTAAGGCTCGGCGTCATAAGCCAGCTCCGCTTCTCCCTCGCCGTCCGGCAGGTGAAGCGCGCCATGGACGCCGGGGCCATAGGAAGGCTCGTCAGCGCGGACCTCTACATGAAATACCACCGCAGCCAGAGCTACTACGACAGCTCCGCCTGGCGCGGGACCCGGGCCATGGACGGCGGCGGGGCGCTTATGAATCAGGGCATCCACGGGGTGGACCTTCTCCAGTACCTGGCGGGACCTGTGGAGAGCATCTTCGCACGCTCCGCGACACTGGCGCGGAATATCGAGGTGGAGGAC
Source organism: uncultured Oscillospiraceae bacterium (assembly GCA_947630755.1). GTDB lineage: Bacteria > Bacillota > Clostridia > Oscillospirales > Oscillospiraceae > RUG626. The sequence continues at coordinate 109,760 of CANRIU010000002.1, forward strand.
ACCATAAGTTGCGTCACCTCCTTCAAATCCGGGGCGCTGGGCGTTATCGAGGCCGCCACCTCCCTCCACAGCGGCTTTCCCCGGAGGCTGGAGCTTCTTGGGGACGCCGGGACCATAGTTTTGGAGGAGGACCGCATCGTCCACTGGGACGTGGACGGTCACGCCATTCCGGAGCTCACTCTGGAGGGGCTTCACGGAAGCTCCGACCCCATGAACATAAGCCGCGAGGGGCATGAGCGCCAGATAGCCAACTTCGCCGCCGCGATTCTTGGGCGGGAGGAGCTTCTGATCGACGGCGCGGAGGGCAAAAAGGCCGTGAAGCTCATCCTCTCCGCCTACCGCTCCGCCTCCCTCGGCCTCCCGGTGAAGCTGTGACCGCCCCGTAAGCCATTAAGCGTTATTCATTATAATTTAAAAATAATCTTGTGCAGTATTGAGCGGTTGACTGTTCGGCAAATCGGGAGTTGAAGGAGAAAAATACACATTGCTTTTTATAAAGAGCTTAGAAACGCCAAGATTGTTTATTCGTTCCTGGCAGAAGTCCGATAAGGACTTTACGCTGTCTCTATGGGGAGACAAAGAAAACGGAAAATACATGATCGACCCTGTCCGTGAGAACATGGATGAAGCGTATCTCAAATGTGTCGATGAGATGGAGGACAACCCCGAGGGATATTATCTGATTGTTGAATGGAAAGAGGACAGTACGCCTGTCGGTACCTGCTGCATATTCCCTGAAAACGGGAATTACGACATCGGGTACTGCATCTCAAAAGATCATTGGAGGGAAGGCCTCGGAACCGAAGTGGTTGATGCTGTCATTCGCTGGCTCAAGGCAGAGGGCGGCAAGTCTGTCACGGGAGAAGTGGCAGATGCCAATATTGCGTCGGTTTCGCTTCTTCACAAATTCGGGTTTTCGGAGGACAGAAAAACGCGATATAAAAAATGGGGAGAAGAGACCTGGTTTGATGCCCATTATTTTAAGCTGAACATAGAGTGAGCATCCTGCTCTGCACAACCGGATTTCCGAATTATCGCAGCATTACAAATCCATTAGTGAAAAAAGGGGCTGTGAAAAAAAGAGCATCAACAAGTTCAGCTTTTCACAGCCCCTGTTTTTTGTGTGGAAAAATAACCGT
>CANRIU010000003.1 GCA_947630755.1 uncultured Oscillospiraceae bacterium
GCTTCGTCCGTATTATGCCCTTTTAGGGCTATTCAAGCCTCCGGCTTAGCCGGAGGTTTTGACTGTCAGAAGATGCTCCCGGGGTTTATGCCCTCCATTTTGGAAAGCTCCGCAAGGTGCTCCAGCGCCGCCTCCGCGGCCACCACGGCGGAGGGGCTTTCGAGGCTGACGGCCTCAAGGAGGGCGTAGAGGGCGCTGTCTATGGACTCAAGGTCCGTGTGGCGCAGTACGCACATCGTGTAGCTCTCCGCGCCGTGCCAGAGGCGGAGAGCGCGGCTGACGGAGCGGCCGGCGCCCTCAAAATCCCCAAGGGCGGCCTGCTCCCCGGCGGCCCGGACATTTTCCGAGATGCCGGAGCACAGCCCGTCGATGACGTGGGTATTTATCAGTGACAAAATCAGCAGCGCCGCCAGAAGCAGCGCCGCGAAGAGCTCCTTTTTCACCGCGTGTTCTCCCTTTTCGCAAAATAAATCTTCCCGGCGCCGTCCACCGCCATGATGTACACGTCCTTCGGCCCACGGGCGCCACGGCTTTTGAGCTCCGACTCCAGCCACTTCGGGCTTTTGCCGAGGAGGCTCAGGTTTTCGCTCATCACGCGGCCCTCGTTTATGACAAGCACCGGAAGGCCGTTGTCCGGCGCCTCGATTTTGAGCTCCTCCGCTGTGGCGGGGGAGAATTTGGCGTAGGGCAGGACGGAGAGCGTGCCGTCGGTCTCAAGGATGGCGTGCTTCACCTGAGATATGTCGGTGATGCCGTTGACGCGCAGCTCCACATACAGCTCGTCCACCGAGAGGCGGCATTTTCGCATCTCCGACTGGACTATCACGCCGTTGTCCACCAGTATGCTGGGCTTTCCGGAGAGGAAACGCCGGAACCGGGGAAGGCGGACGGATATGCCGGAAATTAAAAGCTGAAAGGACAGCAGCGTCAGCACGGGGACTACGCCGTAGATGAGCGGTGTGCCGGTGTCCTGAAGGGGCTGGGCGGCGAGGTTGGAGATGAGCACAGCCGTGACAAGCTCCAGAGGCTCCAGCTCCCCGAGCTGGCGCTTCCCCATGACCCGCAGGGAAAAAATGAGCAGGGAAAAGACTATCAGCGTCCTTATAAAGCTGACTGCCATGGAATACACTCCTTTTAGGTCAGCTTTCCCGAAATGGGCTTTTTTATTCGGAAAGAATCGCGGCGCGGGACGTTTTTTTGTCCAGTATTTCCTTGACACAAGGCCCGGAAAAGGATAAACTACATAGGATAGGATAATCATGATCTGCGTGGAGGAACACCTTATGGGTAAATATTTCGGTACTGACGGATTTCGCGGCGAGGCCAACCTGGGGTTGACGGTTGACCACGCCTTCAAGATAGGAAGATTCATCGGATGGTACTTCGGCAGGGGACAGAAATGCCGGGTGGTCATCGGCAAGGACACGCGGCGCTCCAGCTATATGTACGAGGCCGCGCTGACCGCGGGACTTACATCCTCGGGAGCCGACGCCTACCTTCTCCATGTCACCACCACTCCCTCCGTTAGCTACATAACGAGGATAGACGACTTTGACTGCGGGATAATGATCTCCGCCAGCCACAACCCCTATTACGACAACGGGATTAAGCTTTTAAACTCCGGGGGGGAGAAGATGGAGGAGGAGGTGCTCGAGGAGATCGAGCGCTACCTCGACGGCGAGACCGGGGAGGTGCCCTACGCCACCCGGGGGGACATCGGGCGCACCATAGATTACTCCGCCGGGCGCAACAGGTACATAGGCTATCTCATAAGCCTCGCCACACACTCCTACAAGGGCAAGAAGGTGGGACTTGACTGCGCCAACGGCTCCACATGGATGATAGCGAAGAGCGTCTTTGACGCGCTGGGGGCGGACACTTACGTTATCAACAACACCCCCAACGGACTGAACATCAACTTAAACTGCGGCTCTACACACATCGAGGGCCTCCAGAGGCTTGTGGTGGGCAACGGGCTTGACGTGGGCTTCGCCTTTGACGGCGACGCCGACAGGTGCCTTGCGGTGGACGAGAAGGGCCAGCTTGTAGACGGGGACAAGATAATGTACATCTACGGGCGGCATATGCACGAGCGGGGGAAGCTTGAGGGGACGAAGGTCGTCACCACCGTCATGTCCAACATCGGCCTTTACAAGGCGCTGGAGGAGGCCGGGATAGGCTTCGAGGTCACGGACGTGGGCGATAAATATGTCTGGGAGAATATGCGCCGCACGGGCAACCGCATCGGCGGCGAGCAGTCCGGGCACATCATTTTCGGCAAGTACGCCACCACGGGAGACGGCGTCCTGACAGCGATAAAGCTTATGCAGGCGATGCTGGACAGGAAGCTGCCGCTGTCAAAGCTTGCAGAGCCCGTGACGATATACCCGCAGGTGCTGAAAAACGTCCGTGTCGCGGACAAGGACGCGGCTCTCGGGGACCTGGCGGTGAGGGAGGCCGAGCACAACGCGAAGGTGAAGCTGGGCAGCAACGGGCGGGTGCTGCTGAGAAAGAGCGGCACGGAGCCCGTCATCCGGGTCATGGCCGAGGCCCCCACCGAGGCCGAGTGCCAGGAGGCCGTGGACATGATAGTGAAAGCTCTTAAGGACAGGGGGCACGCGGAAAATGTATAGGACGGTTGACCTCTATGACCTCTCCCACTCTATTGCCGGAGAGCTTCTTGGCGGGTGCGGGTACCCCTGGCAGGCGCTGGACCTCATAGGCAGGTGGTGCGTTGAGCTGGGGGAGAGCCTTCCCGAGGAGGAGTACGAAAAGCGCGGGGAGAACATATGGATAGCCAGGGACGCGGTGGTGTTCCCGAGCGCGTATATCGCGGGGCCCTGCATAATCGGTCACAGGACCGAGGTCCGCCACTGCGCCTTTATCCGCAGAAACGCCATAGTCGGCGCGGACTGCGTGGTCGGCAACTCCACGGAGCTTAAAAACGTGATTTTATTCGATAACGTTCAGGTACCGCACTACAACTATGTTGGCGACTCCATTCTGGGCTACAGGTCCCACATGGGGGCGGGGTCCATAACCTCAAACGTCAAGTCCGACAAGACGCATGTCGTGGTGAAGGACGGCGCGGAGGCAATAGACACCGGGAGAAAGAAATTCGGCGCGATGCTGGGCGACCTTGTGGAGGTCGGCTGCAACAGCGTCCTCAACCCCGGGACGGTCTTGGGCAGGGGCGTGAGCATTTATCCCACGAGCTGCGTCCGGGGCGTTGTCCCGGCGGGTCATATCTGGAAGGATAAGGACAATATCGTTCCGAGAACATAAGTACAGGGCCGGACGCGCGTCGGCCCTCTTTTAAATAGGGATAATTCAGCCAGATAACGCGATAAAGAAGGAATTTATATGCGAATCGTCATAAAGGTGGGCTCCTCCACCTTATCCTACCCCACGGGCAGAATGAACATCCGCAGAGTGGAGACCCTTGTGCGGGTGCTAAGCGACCTTAAAAACGCGGGACACGAGATAATATTTGTCTCCTCCGGCGCCATCGCCATGGGCGTGGGGAAGCTGGGGCTCTCCCGCCGCCCGGAGGACATACCCGGAAAGCAGGCCGCGGCGGCGGTGGGGCAGTGCGAGCTTATGTACACATATGACAAGCTGTTTTCCGAGTACAGCCACACCGTGGCGCAGATACTTCTCACGGCGGCGGACATTGAGGATGAGGGGCGGCATGAGAACTTCAGGAACACCGTATTGAGGCTTCTGGAGATAGGGGCCATACCCGTGGTAAACGAGAACGACACCGTTGCCACGGAAGAGATAGTTATCGGCGACAACGACACCCTCGCCGCCGTGGTGGCGGCGTCGGTGGGAGCGGATCTGCTCATACTCATGACGGACATCGACGGGCTTTACACCGCGGACCCACGGCGGGACGACAGGGCGGAGCTAATTGAGACTGTCCGGGAGCTGACGCCGGAGATAATGGAGCTTGCCGGGGGCTCCGGCAGCGCCCTTGGCACCGGGGGGATGAGGACGAAGCTCCACGCCGCTCAAATCGCGACCTCGGCAGGGGTGGACATGGTGATAATGAACGGCGCAAAGCCCGAGCGCCTTTACGACGCGGCGGAGGGCAGGAGCGTCGGCACGAGGTTTTTAAGGCGTGAAAATGGAGCTTTCTGACCTCGCCGCCCTCATCGGCCTGAGTCCGGAGGTGCTGGAGAGGGCTTGCGGGGCGCTCTCTGATGAGGAGCTTCTCACCCTTTGGCCGGTCATCGCGCGCTTGCGTTCGCCGGAGAACGCGGGCGCGGCGTACAGCGAGCTTTGCGAGAGGCTGTCTTACGACCCGGAGGGCATGAAGATGCTCCGCTGTCAGCTGGAGTGCGCATTGGGGACATATGATATGTATCTGGAGCGCCGCATCCCCGAGGACGTATTCGCCGCCACCATGGGCTGCTTTTCCCGGTTCATCCGTGAGTGCGTAAGGCGCACCGGAAGTCAGGATTTTGACCGGGGCTGGTGGACGTACAGACAGCTGAGCCTTCAATTATTTAGGCTGGGAGAGCTTGAGTATGAGCTTAAGGAGTATGACGGCCTTCCCGCCGCCGCGATACACATCCCATCGGACGCCGATCTCTCCCCGGAGGCCGTGGACAGATCGCTCAAAGAGGCGGATATATTTTTCAGGAGCCATTTCGGGCCCAGGAGCGCCTACACCTGCCGCTCCTGGCTCCTCTCGCCATCGTTGATACCGCTTTTGGGGGAAAATTCAAATATCCTGTCCTTTCAAAGGCGCTTTGACATCAAATCGCGGGATTCAGAGAGCCGGGAGTTCGTCCAGTGGCTTTTTTACACCTCCCCGGACACCCCCGTGGAGCTTTTTGAGGAGAGGACGAGCCTACAGCGGGCCGTCAAGGGGATGCTCCTTGCCGGAGGGTCGCTGGGCAGCGCCTTTGGAGTATTAAGGAGGTAAATATGACAACAAGTGAAATTTTAAAAAGCGCCAAGGCCGCCGTCCCGGCGCTGTCGGGGCTCTCGGCCCAGCGCAAGGACGAGGCGCTGTATGAGATGGCGTCGAACCTTGAGGAGGCCGCGGGGGAGATACTCTCCGCCAACGCGGCGGACATGGAGGCGGCGAAGGGCGCCATGAGCCAGGTGATGCTGGACAGGCTTCGCCTCGACGAGGGGCGGATCGCTGCTATGGCGGAGGGAATGCGGGACGTGGCGAGGCTCCCGGACCCGTCTTGGACGACCCTCGAGTGCGCCATAAGGCCGAATGGGCTGAAGATATACAGGGTGGCGGTGCCGCTGGGCGTTATCGCCATAATATATGAGTCCCGCCCGAACGTGACCAGCGACGCCGCGGCGCTGTGCTTTAAATCCGGCAACGTGTGTGTGCTGCGCTCCGGGAAGGAGGCGTGGCGCAGCGCCTGGGCAGTGGTGCGGGCGCTGAGACGCGGGCTTGCAAAGCTGGGGCTGCCGGAGGAGCTCGTCTCCCTGGTGGAGGACACCTCCCGGGAGAGCGCGAGGGAGCTTATGACCGCCAGCGGATATGTCGACCTCCTCATCCCCAGGGGCGGCGCGGGGCTTATACGCGCCTGCGTTGAGAACGCAACGGTGCCGTGCCTTGAGACGGGCACGGGGATATGCCACGTCTATGTGGACGAGTACGCGGACCTCGAGATGGCGGTGAGGATAATCGTCAACGCCAAGACTAGCCGCCCTTCGGTTTGCAACGCCCAGGAGGTGTGCCTTGTGCACTCGGCCGTGGCGGAGAAATTCCTGCCCATGCTCAAAAGGGCGCTGGTGGACGACAGGGCGGCCCGGGGGGATATTCCCGTGGAGCTCCGGCTTGACCCCAGGGCCGGGGAGATCATCGACGGAAGCGCGGCGGGAGAGAGGGACTTCGACACGGAGTTTTTGGACTACATCCTTGCCGTGAAGGTGGTGGACAGCGTGGAGGAGGCGATCTCTCACATCGCCGCCCACTCCACCCACCACTCCGAGGCGATAATCACAGGGAATAAGGAGAATCAGGAGAAATTCGTCCGGGAGGTGGACAGCGCGGCGGTATACGTCAATGCCTCCACACGGTTCACCGACGGGGGCGAGTTCGGACTGGGGTGTGAAATGGGCATCTCCACCCAGAAGCTCCACGCCCGCGGGCCCGTGGGCCTTCGGGAGCTTATGACCTACAAGTATATCATCGAGGGTGACGGGCAGGTTCGGTGACGGAGCGGGCCCCGTGAAAGGAGAATGGCTATGTATGAATTTGGCTTCATCGGCGTGGGGCACATGGGCGCCACGCTGGCAAAGGCGGTTATCTCCGCCGCCGGGGCGGAGAAGGTGGCGGTATGCGACGCTGACAATGAGCGCGTGAGGCGCCTTGCCTGGGAGAGCGGCTGCGCCGCGCTGAGGGCAAATGAGGTCGCGGAGGGCTGTCGATACATCTTCCTCGGCGTAAAGCCCCAGAATATGGAGGAGCTTTTTGAGGAGATCGGCCCGGTGTTAAGGTCCCGGGCGGAGCCCTTCGCGCTGGTGACAATGGCGGCGGGGATAACGATGGAAAAGCTCCTTGAGATGTACGGACAGAGCGCCCCGGTGCTGCGGATAATGCCCAACACCCCGGCGGCGGTGGGCGCGGGGTGTATGCTCTACGCCGGAAACGGGGAGCTCACGGCGGGGGACAAGGCGGCGATTTTGGCGGCGCTGTCGCCCACGGGGGAGCTTGTGGAGACTCCGGAGGAGCTTATCGACGCGGGGTGCGCCGTCTCCGGCTGCGGCCCGGCGTTTGTGTATAAGTTCATCCTCGCCCTCGCGAGGGCTGGACAGGACGTGGGCCTTGCCCCGGACACGGCGTTGAGGCTGGCAAGGCAGACATGCCTCGGCGCGGCGTCCCTCGCCGTCAAGACCGGGGAGGACCCCCGGGTGCTGTGCGATCAGGTGTGCTCGCCGGGGGGATCCACCATAGAGGGCGTCAGGAGTTTAGAGGCCGGAGATTTTGCCGCCGAGGTCGGGAGGGCCGTCAGGGCCTCCTTCGACAGGACCGTGGAGCTGGGCAGGTGATATGGAGAGAGTGAGATTCGGTATTGTCGGCGTGGGGGCTATCGGCGCAAAGCACATTGAGACTATCCGCAAGAGCGTCCCGGAGGCGGATGTTACAGCGGTATGCATACGCTCGCCGGAGCGAAGGCGCGCCTTCCGGGAGGAAAACCCGGATATGGAGACATTTGGGAGCGCGGAGGAGCTTTTCTCAAGCGGGGCGTGCGACGCGGTGATACTCTGCACCCCGCACTCCGAGCACCCGGGTGAGGCAATAGACGCCTTTAAGCACGGCCTTCATGTCCTGACGGAGAAGCCCGCGGGAATTTACACCGCACAGGTGCTGCCTATGGTCGAAGCCGCGAAAGGCTCCGGCAGGGTGTTTGGGATAATGTACAACCAGCGCGCGGACCCCATGTACGCAAAGCTCCGGGAGATGGTTCGAGGGGGAGAGCTCGGCGGGATAAAGAGGATAACCTGGATAGTCACGGACTGGTACAGGTCCCTCGCCTACCACCGTTCAAGCCCCTGGCACTCCACCTGGCGTGGGGAGGGCGGGGGAGTGCTGCTCAATCAGAGCATCCACCAGCTGGACCTGTGGCAGTGGATTTTCGGTATGCCCGACAGGGTCTGGGCCAGGGCGGGCTTTGGGAAATATCACGACATAGAGGTGGAGGACGACGTGACCGCCGTATTTGAGTACGAAAACGGCGTCACGGGGGAGTACATCACCTCCACCGGTGAGACGCCGGGCACAAACCGCCTCGAGGTTGCCTGCGACATGGGCAGGGTGGTGTGCGAGGCCGGAAAGCTCACCTTCCTTAAAAACGCCGTGTCCGAGCGTGAGTTTGAGCGGGTCAATACCGAGCCCTTCGCAAGGCCGGAGTGCGGCGTGCTGGAGATACCAGTGGAGAGGTGCGCGAAGGAGGGCCACGCCGCAATAATTGAGAATTTTGCCTCCGCGGTGCTGCGCGGTACGCCGTTGACGGCGCCCGGGGAGGAGGGGCTTTTCGCCCTGACGATGGCGAACGGAGCGCTCCTCTCGGCCTGGAGGGGCGAGTGGGTGGACCTGGGGCACTTCCCACACGGGGAGTATGAGTCCGCCCTGCGCGCAAGATTTTAAGTCCCTCCAATTCGATGTAGAGAAATAGTTCAAGCGCGGCGCGATCGAAAAAGCGTGACACCTGTCTGAAAGCCGTCAGGCATTTTTCGAAGGCTCAAACCCCCGCTGACATATTTGTCGGCGGGGGTTGGGTTTTTATTTATGAGTTATGATTTTGTCCCTTATACGCAGGCTTGCCTCTATGTGCATGATCCAATGCCTTGAAAAGGGCATTTTGATCAATCCGCAAATATCCTTTCCGCACCAATAGTCAATAAGCCATATTGCGCTTTCATCGCCGCTTACGACCTTCAAGGACTTTAAGTGTTCCTTTATCTCTTCCGATATTTTCATTTTAAGCATTTCGAAGGTAAGACCGCATAATATCTTTTCCGTGCTTTCCTTTACCTCTGATATGTATGAATAAAGCTCGTCTAAATTGAGCTGCTTTGAAAAATCGGCTATCTGGTATTTTACAAGCTCATTACCCGTTGTAATTATGGGAGAATTGATTCGCCGCTGATAGCCGCCGGAAAAAAAGACCTGTTCAGTTCCGTTTATCAGCGTGTGCGCGACAATATCCTCGATACGGAAAATATGCCAAATGGAATAAGCAATGGTTTTGCAGTGGTAACCGTTTGCATTTACAAAAGGTATCGCGTTAAAATCCTCTCTTTTCAAATCTGACCTGAAGGATAATAAAACTCCCATCAGCTCGTTTCGCAGCGCAAACAGCGTATCGAGGGCTTCCGGGAAGGTATCTCTCTTTTTTAGCTTTGCCTGCATCGATTTATTTATATTAGACCATTCTTTGTTCATATAATTCACCCGTTTGTGCCGATTTGCGGCCTGTTATATCATGCCTTTAAGGCCTCGTAAAGGCGTGATAAATTCCTTCTCAGATAAAAATGACCGACACGCCAGGGACGTGTCGGTCAAATTTATTGCGGTAAAAGCTTATGACCAGATGGCCTTCATGACGTCGGGATAAGCGCCGTCAACTATCTTGGCGAAGCGGAGCACCAGCTCAACGCAGAGGGCGGCGACATCGGCGTCAGGAGTGCTGACGGGGAGGTCGTACTGGGCGGCGACGTTGCCGGAGGAGTCAATAGTAAACTTGGCAAATCTGTACTTGTTATTGAGCTGATTGACTACCTCATAGCCCTTCTCAATCTTACCCTCGGGGAATTTGGCGAAGTTTGTGGTCATGATTTTGACGTCATTGTCATTGTCGGTGGAGATAAGGTTGGAAACGACAGAGAGGTTGTCGCCGGTAAAACCGACCTTAACGAAGGAGAGGGACTCGGTCTCCTCAATTTTATACTTGATGCCCTTCTCATCAAACGCCGCCGCAATCAAGTTAGTAGCCTTATAAACCATATTGCACCTCCAAATTCTAATTGAAAAAAATTTTGTTTATTGGAATGAATTCCTTATAAAAGTATAACATTTCCTTTGCTGTCTGTCAACTGAATTTATTATCCTTCCCCACGGGGAGACCTTATTTTGTAAATAACCGTTGACAGAGGGGCAGGGCGGTGGTAATATTATGTCAGACGATATATCGCGAGACGATATACTTTTGGGAGGTGGCGGCGTGTCTGACGCAGGGACGATGACCGAGGCGATGTACTATGTGCTCCTGGCGCTGACGAGCCCGGACCACGGCTACGGGCTGATGCAGCGGATAAGGGATATAACAGGCGGCAGGGTGGCGATGGGGCCGGGGACGCTCTACGGAATAATAACCCGGCTCCGAAAGGACGGCCTCATAACACTGGAGGAGCAGGACGAGCGGCGAAAGACGTACCTCATAACCCAAAAGGGCCGGAAGGCACTTATCGATGAGTACAGGCGGCTTAAGCGGCTTGTTGAGGACGGAAAGGAGCTTGAGCATGAAATATAAGCTGCTGTTTCATCCGGAGGACTACTGCATAGGGGAGAACGAGCGCTTTTACACCGATATGGCGGGGCGGGGCTGGAGGCTGGAGCACCGTGGAGTGGAGCTGAGCCGATTCAAAAAGTGCGACCCCTCCGACGACATATACCGCATCGAGGTGGATTACAGCGAGTTCGACGAGGATAGGCTGGACCTCTATGCCGACTGCGGCTGGGAGTTTGTCACAAAAAAGGGCTACATAAATGTCTTTCGAGCAAGCTCCGGCGCCGAGCCCCCGGAGCTCTACCCGGACCCAAAAGAGCAGGCCAGGACGCTGAGGCGTATGCGCCGCAGGACGTGGATGACAAATCTGCTGCTCCTGCCCATAGTCACGGCGTACATCGCGCTGATGCTGTCCATCGGGGACGGCTGGCGGGATGTCTCCGCGGGGGTCTTTAACAGTGTTGTCATGGCGCCGGGAATCATTGCCGTATTTTTTGCGTCGCTTCTGTACGCCATCGCCATCGGCATGGAGGGCACCATCCGAATAAGCGCGCTCTACCGGAGGCTCAAGCGTGGGGAGCCGCTGGACCACACCCCAAAAAAGCGACCGATGGTCCACAAGTGGGTGCTTTATATCACGATCCTCCTGTGCTTCGGCGTCACAGCAGCCCAGCTGGCCTCCGCCCGCCGGGTCGCGCTGCCGGAGGAATCCGATGGAGTTTACATAACACTTGACGAGCTGGGGTATGCCGGGGAGCGGTACAATATGTTTGGCAGCTCCGGCGTCAACACGCTTGAGCGCGTCTGGTCCCCCACGGCGGACATCACAATGGCGCGGGAGGAGATACGCCTTGACGGCGGGTGGGCGAGCTTTGACCAGGACATATATGAGCTTCGGGTCCCGGCGCTGGCGGAGACATACTCAAGGACTATCATGGAGAGGTCGCATCTCACCCGGGACCCAGGGGAATACAGGGAGATTGCGGTCTCCGGCTGGGACCGGGTCCGGGTCTCCTATGCCGAGTGCATAGCTTTCCGGGGCGGAGACGTGGTGCGGCTATACCTGCTGACGCCGGGTGAGGCGGCGATGGAGCAGAGAGCGGCGGATTTCACAAGGGCGCTGGAGCTTATTGGAGAGAAACTTGACGGCAAAGAATAATATCAGCAAATGAAAACCCCGCCGGATCACGGCGGGGCTTTTTATGGAAGAAGAATGGAGTGGGATCACTTCTTGTTCTTGCCCTTTTTGGGGGCGGGCTGGGGGACATTTTTGGAGAGCATGAGGTTTGCCAGGATGCCGAGGATGAGGGCGCAGGCCACAGAGGTGATAGTGACCTTGCCGAAGGAGACGGACATCCCGCCCACGCCTGCGATGAGGATGACGGAGACCACGAAGAGGTTGTGGTTGTCGCCCAGGTCCACGGTCTGGATCATCTTAAGTCCGGAGACCGCGATGAAGCCGTAGAGGGCCACACACACGCCGCCCATTACGCAGCTGGGGATTGTGGCGAGGAAGGTGGCGAAGGGGCCGAAGAAGCTTATCAGCATGGCGAGGACGGCGGTGTAGACTATGGTAATGACGGAGGCGTTGCCGGAGATAGCCACGCACCCCACGCTCTCACCGTAGGTGGTGTTGGGGCAGCCGCCGAAGAAGGCCCCGGCGATGGAGCCCACACCGTCGCCAAGGAGGGTGCGGTGGAGTCCCGGGTCCTTAAGAAGCTCCACACCGATGATGGAGGAGAGGTTCTTGTGGTCGGCGATGTGCTCGGCAAAGACCACGAAGGCCACGGGGACGTATGCCACGGCGATGGTGGCGATGTAGGTGCCCGTTATGCCGGAGAGGCCCTTTGCGGCGGTGAGGAAGGTGAAGTCGGGAAGCCAGGTCATGGTGGAGAACTTTGAGAAGTCGATAATGATCAAAGCGGGGTTTTCAGCGGCGCGGCCAATAAGGGTGAACACAAGAGCCACGCAGTAGCCCGCCAGTATGCCGATGATGAAGGGGATCATCTTTACCATCTTTTTGCCGTAGACGGAGCAGAGGGTGGTCACGGCGAGGGTGATGAGCCCGCAAATCATGCACACATAGGTGGAGGCTCCGGCAGCCACAGCCCCGGAGTTACCCAGCAGGTCGCCCACGGCGTTCCCGGCAAGGCTCAATCCGATGATGGCAACGGTGGGCCCGATTATCACGGGAGGCATCAGCTTGTCTATCCATTTGACGCCAACGGCCTTGACGATAAGGGCGAGGAGCACATAGACAAGTCCCGCGAACAGGGCGCCGAGGATGAGGCCGACGTAGCCTATCTGGACGGAGGCGGCTCCGGCAAAGGCGGCGAACATGGAGCCCAGGAACGCGAAGGAGCTTCCCAGGAACACGGGGCTCTTAAAGCGGGTGAAGCACAGATACACGAGCGTCCCGACGCCGGCGCCGAAGAGCGCCGCTGTCTGGCTCATGCCGTTGCCCACAGCGCCGGGCACCGCGATGGTGGCCGCCATAATGGCGAGGAGCTGCTGGAGAGCAAAGACCACAGTCTTGCCGAAACCGGGCTTGTCTTTGATGTTGTAAGTCAGATTCATTTTCCATTTACCCCCATTTTGTAATTTTTCACTGTGATGAATATACCACTCGATTTGTGTCTGTGTCAAGCGCAAAGGCACAATATATGGTTTTTTGTCGAAAAGAATGAAAATGGGGCAAAACGAGGTCAAAATTAAGTGTAATATTAATTCCCCAAAATAGTTGCAAAGGTGATTGAAAAGTATTAAAATTAAGGTGTATTTTCACTTTGGAGGGGTAGTTTGATGAAGAGTCCCTTTGCTTCTAAGGAAAAATTCGAGGAGATCGCCCGTCAGTACGGCACGCCCGTGCACGTCTACGACGAGAGGGGCATCAGGGAGAACGCGAGGCGCCTGAACAAGGCGTTTTCCTGGAATCCCGGATACAGGGAGTACTTTGCGGTAAAGGCGACGCCCACGCCGAGAATACTGAAGATACTCAAGGAGGAGGGCTGCGGGGTGGACTGCTCCAGCCTCACCGAGCTCATACTCTCCGAAAAATGCGGCTTTTCCGGGCAGGACATCATGTTCTCCTCCAACGAAACCCCTGTGGAGGACATGAAGAAGGCCAGGGAGCTGGGGGCTATAATCAACCTTGACGATTACACCCACGTCAAGTTTTTAAACGACATCTGCGGCATACCGAAGACGATCTGCTGCCGCTTCAACCCCGGCGGCGTGTTCTCCGTGGCAAACCAGATAATGGACAACCCCCGGGATGCAAAGTACGGCATGACGAGAGGGCAGATGAAGAGCGCGTACCGGGACCTGCTCGCGCTGGGGGCGGAGAATTTCGGGATACACGCGTTCCTCGTCTCCAACGCCACCTTCAACGAGTACTACCCCATGATGGCAAGGCAGCTCTTCACCCTGGCGGTGGAGCTTTACCGGGCCACCGGGGCGCATATTGAGTTTGTGAACCTGTCCGGCGGGATAGGCATACCCTATTACCCCGACCAGATCGCGCCGAATATTGAGATAATCGCAAACGGCGTGCGGGAGGCGTACAATGAGATACTCGTCCCCGCGGGACTTGGGGACGTGAAGATTTTCACGGAGCTGGGGCGCTATATGCTGGGGCCCTACGGGTGCCTCCTCACCCGCGCCGTCCACCAGAAGCACATTTACAAGGAGTACATCGGCGTGGATGCCTGCGCCTGCAACCTCATGCGCCCGGCGATGTACGGCGCGTACCACCACATCACCGTCCTCGGCAAGGAGGACGCGCCACACGACCACCTCTACGACGTGGTGGGGAGCCTGTGCGAGAATAACGACAAGTTTGCCATTGACAGGGAGCTTCCGGAGATCGACATGGGGGACCTGCTGGTGATTCACGACACCGGGGCCCACGGTCACGCAATGGGCTACAACTATAACGGAAAGCTCCGCTCCGCCGAGGTGCTCCTCAGGGAGGACGGCTCCACCGAGCTTATCCGCCGGGCGGAGACGGTGGAAGACTACTTTGCCACAATGGTATTCTGAGAAATCGGAATTTAAAGTGCCGACTGGCGCAAGAGCGGTAAAAAAACAGCATGAGAGTTAAAAACCCCGGACCGATTTTCGGTCCGGGGCTTTTTGTGCCGAAAGCTTATAAAGTTATTAAGATACGCCGGAGGGGATGGAAAGATGCAGATGCTTGGCAGTTTTGATGCATTTCGGGACCATGATTTCCCCGAAGGAGGCGACATTAATGCGCAAAAGAAGAGTCGCTTTGTTATTTGGCGGGCAGTCCAGCGAGTACGCGGTATCGCTTATGTCCGCGGACTCTGTAATAAAGGCCATTGACCGGGACAGGTACGAGGTCATACCCATAGGGATAACCTCCGGCGGGGACTGGTATCTGTACTCAGGTCCCGAGGAGCTCATTGAGACGGACAAATGGCGGGAGGAGAGGTACATAAGGCCGATAACCGTCTCTCTCACAAGGGCCGAGAGGGGATTTATGGTGAGGACCGGGCCGCGCTGGGCGTATCTCGATGTGGACCTGGTCTTTCCGGTGCTCCACGGCAGAAACGGCGAGGACGGGACCGTCCAGGGGATGCTGGAGCTTGCGGGGCTGACGGTGGTGGGGTGCGGGGCGCTGTCCTCGGCGCTGTGCATGGACAAGGACCGGGCGCACACTATCGTAAGGAGCGCCGGGATAAGGACCCCGGAGAGTGTGGTGATAGAGCTGCGGGACGCGGGCAGGGCGGAGGAAACAGTATCGGGGAGGCTGCGGACCCCGATTTTCGTAAAGCCTCTGAGGGCCGGGTCCTCCTTCGGCGTGACAAGGGTCGCAGAGCCGGGGAAGCTTATGGAGGCGCTGACCTGCGCCTTTAAGTACGACAGCCGGGTGATCGTGGAGGAGGCCGTTCCCGGCTTTGAGGTGGGCTGCGCGGTCATGGGGATCGACAGCCTTATATGCGGCAGGGTGGACGAGATAGAGCTCTCCGGGGACCTTTTTGACTACGAGGAGAAGTACACCCTCAAGACGGCGAAGATACATATGCCCGCCCGGGTGACGCCCGGGACGGAGCGGAGAATACAGGACGCGGCGGTGAGGATATACCGGGCGCTGGACTGCTCCGGCTTTGCGAGAGTAGACATGTTCCTGACGCCGGAGGGGGAGATAGTCTTTAACGAGGTAAACACCATCCCGGGCCTCACCTCCCACAGCCGCTTCCCGGGGATGATGCGGGGCGCGGGAATGGATTTTCCCGGGCTCATATCAAATCTTCTGGGGATGTACAGATGAGCGGGGAGCTTTGGCTCACGGGGGTGGACGTATTTCGGCTCATCGCCGCGGCGCTGGTTATCGCCATCCACACCTCGCCCCTGGAGAGCTTCACCGCGACAGGAGATTTTCTCCTGACTTCGGTGCTGGCGCGGTGCGCGGTGCCCTTTTTCTTCACGGCAAGCGGGTATTTCATGGTGACGAGGTACGCAAAAGACGTCGGTAGGCTTTGGAGGTTTGAAAGACGCACGCTGCTCTTATACCTCGCCGCAGCGGTCATGTACATTCCGGTGATGATATATAAGGGGGACTTTGCCGGGCATGAAGTTTTCATAAGGCTCCTTCGCGGGATATTCATTGAGGGGACCATGTACCACCTGTGGTATCTTCCGGCGGCGATGACAGGCGGGGCCATGGCCTGGTATCTTGTGCGAAGGCACGGCTATCCCGCGGCCTTTGCCGTCACGGGGGCGCTTTATATGCTCGGCGTTCTCGGCGACAGCTGGTACGACCTTTCGGAGCTGATCCCGCCGCTCCGATGGTTCTACGGCGAGGTTTTCACCCTGACCTCCGGCACAAGGTGCGGGCTGTTTTTCCCGGGGCTGTATTTTGTTCTGGGGGGCTGGCTCCGGGAGCGGGGAAGCGGGCAGAAAAGGGGCAGATCGGCTCTGGGCCTTGGGCTGTCGCTGGCGGCGATGGCGCTGGAGGCGCTCTTACTCCGCCGTGCCGGGTGGGGCAGGAGGTACACAATGTACTTTGCCCTCCCGGCGGTGAGCTTATTTCTGTTCTCGTTCCTTCTCACCTTCCACGGGCGGCGTCTGAGATGCCGCGGGGCCGCGCTGGCGGCGTACATCATTCACCCCATGGTGCTGATCGCCCTCCGGGCCGCCGCGAGGCTTACGGGCCTGTGGGAGGCGCTTGTGGAGAACAGCCTTTTAAGGTTCCTCGCGGTGAGCGCCCTCACATGGGCAGTGAGCATCCCGGCGGCGGTGATTTGTGACCGCCTGCGCCATAAGGAAGGCCCCGCCGGGACGCGCAGGGCATGGCGGGAGCTGGACCTTGACGCATTGAGGCACAATGCGGGGGAGCTTTTGAGGCTGTGCGGACCGGGCAGGGAGATAATGGCGGTGGTTAAGGCCAACGCCTACGGTCACGGGGATTTTGAGACGGCGGCGGAGCTGGAGCGCGCCGGGGTGAGAGCCTTCGCCGTGGCGAGCGTTGACGAGGGGGTGAGATTAAGGCGCTATGGTATCCGGGGGGAGATACTTATTCTGGGTTACACCGACGCTGAATATGCCGGGACCCTCGGAAAATACCGCCTCACACAGACGGTGGTGAGCCCGGAGCACGCAAGGGAGCTTGGCAGGCGCGGAGTGAGGCTCCGCGTCCATGTGAAAATCGACACGGGTATGAACAGGCTTGGCACCAGGTGGGACGACCTTGAGGCGCTGAGAGGCATATTTGAGATGAAAAACCTCAAAATCACCGGGGTGTTTACACACCTTTCCCGCTCCGAGGGGACAGGGCGGGAGGACGCGGAGTTTTCCGCCCTCCAGGGCGAGCGCTTTGAGCAGGCGGTAAAAGGGCTTGAGAGGATGGGCTTTCGCGTCCCGTGCAGGCATATTCAAAGCACATACGGGCTTTTAAACGCGTCCGTGCCAGAGGAGGGGTGCTGCCGGGCGGGGCTTGGTATATACGGCGTGCTCTCCGCGCCGGGTGAGAAGACCGCGCGAAGGGCGGACCTTCGTCCGGCGCTGTCCCTCAGGGCGCGGGTCGCCCTTGTCCGGGAGGTACACCCCGGGGAGTGTGTGGGCTACGGGCGGGAGTTTACGGCAAAAAGGGAGAGCCGGATCGCCATACTGCCCATCGGCTACGCCGACGGGTACCCCAGGTCCCTGTCAAAGGGGGCGGGCCATGTGCTCATTGGGGGCATGGCCGCGCCCGTCGTCGGGAGCGTGTGCATGGACCAGCTGGCGGTGGATGTGACGGACATACCCGATGTCCGCCCCGGAGATACAGCGACGCTGATCGGCGTTGACGGGGAGAGCATGATCCGTGCCGAGGACCTTGCCGAAAGCGCGGGGACGATAACAAACGAGCTTTTAAGCCGCCTCGGACCGAGGCTTCCAATAGTCACCTGTCATGGCGGGGCAGGGGCGAAGGACAGCTGGAAATGATGCTTTTGGGGAGAAACAAATAAAAAAATAAAAGGGCGGGAAATCCGCCCTTTTATTTTTCAGCTTGTCAAAAAGCTATTTCTTTTTCGCTGTTTTTTTGCCTCAGCCCTGCTCAAAGGGGTTCTGGGCGCGCTTTTCCTCAAGCTCGGTGCGCCTGGCGTCCTCAAGGGCCTGGGCCCGGAGCTCACGCATTATGTCGCTGTCCTCCGGGGCGCTCTCCTCATCACTTCCGCCGGGGGCGGAGGAGCCGGGGAGCTCACCGTTGTGGTCGCAGATATACTTGAAGTCCTCACCGGAGATGGACTCATGCTCAAGGAGGTACTCGGCAGTGGCGATAACGACGTCCCGGTGCTCGGTGAGTATCTTCTCACACTGGGCGGCGGCCTCGTCGAAGATGCGCTTGACCTCCTCGTCGATGACGGCGGCGGTCTCCTCGGAGTAGGACTTGGTGGTGCCGAAGTCCCGGCCGATGAAGATGGAGTGGTCGGAGCTGTCAAAGCTTATGGGACCCAGGCGGTCGCTCATGCCGTAGCGGGTGACCATGGCTCTTGCGATATTTGAGGCATTCTGGATGTCGCTGGAGGCTCCGGTGGATATGTCGTCAAGGAAGATCCTCTCAGCAATGCGCCCGCCAAGGCCCGTGACTATGCGCTCGAACATCTCTGACCTCGACTGGAAATTCTCGTAATCCTCCAGCGGGCGGTAGAGAGTGTAGCCTCCAGCCTGTCCGCGGGGAACGATGGTGATATAGTGGACGGGGTCGGAGTGCTCCGAGAATGCCGCGGCAACGGCGTGGCCCGACTCATGGTAGGCAGTGAGGCGCCTGGCCTTGTCGCTCATCTTCTTGGACTTTTTCTCCGGGCCCATCTGGACCTTCAGAATGGCCTCGTCCACGTCGGACATGGTGATAAAGGGCTTTGACTGCCGCGCCGCCAAAAGGGCGGCCTCGTTCATCACGTTCTCCAGGTCCGCGCCTGTAAAGCCGGGGGTGCCGCGGGCGATGCTGGAAAGGTCCACGTCCTCCGCCAGGGACTTGCCGCGGGAGTGAATCTTCAAAATGGCCTCCCGGCCCTTGATGTCAGGGACGCCGACGAAGATCTGCCTGTCAAAGCGCCCGGGGCGCAGCAGGGCGGAGTCCAGAATATCGGCGCGGTTGGTCGCCGCCATGACGATGACGCCCTCGTTCGTGTTGAAGCCGTCCATCTCCACCAGGAGCTGGTTCAGCGTCTGCTCACGCTCGTCATGTCCGCCGCCGAGACCGGAGCCGCGCTGGCGGCCCACGGCGTCGATCTCATCAATGAATACGATGGCGGGGGCGAGCTTCTTTGCCTGATCGAAGAGGTCACGCACGCGGGAGGCGCCCACGCCGACGTAGAGCTCCACAAAGTCAGAGCCCGAGATGGACAAAAACTGCACGTTTGCCTCTCCGGCAACGGCCTTGGCAAGAAGCGTCTTACCTGTGCCCGGAGGTCCCACAAGGAGGACGCCCTTGGGTATGCGCGCGCCGAGAGCGGTGTACTTCTGGGGGTCCTTGAGGAAGTCCACTATCTCCTCAAGCTCCGCCTTCTCCTCGTCGGCTCCGGCGACATCGTCGAAGGTGACCTTCTTTTTATCCTCGGAGGCGAGCCGCGTCCGAGCTCTGCCGAAGCGTCCGGCGCCGTTGGATCCGCCGCCGCCTCCGCCGACGCGGTTCATCATCACATACCAGATTATCACCATGACTATCATGATGATGATATACGGTATGATGGTCACCCACCAGGGTGTGACATAGTCGCGCTTGAGGTCGTACTTAAGTATCCCGCGCTCAAACTGGTCGGTAATGACCTCGTGGAGGTCATTGTAGAAGATGGACTCGTTCCTGAGCTCGTGGAAGACCTTGGTGGTGCCGTACTCGTCTATGGGCTTTTTCAGCTCCATGTAGACCGTCCCGTCCTCAATGGTGAAGTACTGGACGTTCTCATCCTCGAACTGCTGGCGCATTTCGGAGTACTCAAGGCCGGAGGAGGTGTCCTCCGGGGAGCTGAGAAGGTAGATCGCGGCGATAAGGATTATCAGAATGAAAAAGTAGAACCCTATATCAGGCCTGCGTGTGGGCTTTCTGTTCAAAAATAAATCACTTCTTTCTTCTTCATCTTAGTCGCCGCGGGGAGCGGCGATCCAACTGCCGTTTCGGCGGCAATGGACTGCCGCGGGCCGGGTTTTGTGGCTCCGGGCTTAAAGCGCCCGCGCCGGGAGCGGCGATGTTCAGGCGTAGATCTCCGGCTTGAGGACGCCTATGTAGGGGAGATTCCGGTAGCGCTCCGCGTAGTCGAGGCCGTAGCCGACGATAAAGGCGTCGGGGCACTCAAAGCCCACATAGTCGGGGCTTATGTCCGCCCTGCGGCGGGCGGGCTTGTCGAGAAGGGTGCAGATGGCGACGGACGCGGGCTTCCTCGCCTCGATATACTTCTTAAGGTAGGAGAGGGTCACGCCGGAGTCCAGAATGTCCTCGATGAGGATGATGTGGCGGCCCTCCACATTGTAGCTTAAGTCCTTGTTTATCTTCACGGCTCCGGTGGTGGTGGTGCCCGAGCCGTAGCTTGACACGGCCATAAAGTCGATGTCGCAGTAGGTGTTCACGGCGCGCATCAGATCCGCCATAAAGACGAAGGAGCCCTTGAGCACACCGATGAAAAGCGGATTTTTCCCGTCATAGTCGCGGGTTATCTGGTCGCCGATCTCCCTGACACGGTTCTGAAGCTCCTCAGCGGAAAAAAATACCCGGTCTATATCCTGTTCAAGCATATCTGTCTCTCCTCATTTTTATTTTGTATTATCCCCGTTTTCCGGTGTTATCGAGACGGTAAGCCCGGACTGGCCCTCACAGGGCGCGGTGCCCGCGGCCTGGCCCAATCCCGAGACCGCCAGGACCCGGTCGCCGCAGGAAAGGACGATGAGGCTGCCGCGAAGGGCGGCGGGGATCCTTTTGTCTATCATGAGCTTCTTGAGGCTCCTTGTCCCGGCGGGGGTGCGCAGGGTGTCGCCCTGACGGCGGGGGCGCAAAACAAGCTCTGAGTCGATTTTATCCCAACTTATGATAAAATTAGTTAAGGAATTGTAAATCCCTTGGGCTTTGCCCCTGCCGGAGGTAACTTTTATGCCTAACTCATCTATTATAACAGAGCTGTCAAGGGGCAAAACCCGCGGGGAGAAGGTTTTTTTATCCTCCTCGCCCTTTATGAGATACGAATACTCCCGCCGCAGCTTAAGTCCCGGCAGGGAGAGCCTCGCCGAGGGGTCGGGGCTTTTTATAAGGTCCATCACCGCGTCCACATGGCGTGCGGACAGCCCCGCGCCGCAAAACTCTCTGACCACACGGGAGGCCACGGGGCGGGGGAGGTCAGGAAGCGGCGGGATGAACAGCCTTGCGCCGCTCCGGTGCTTTTCAAGAAAGCTCCGGGCGCTTTCGGCTAAGAGCTCCTCGTCCTCCCGGAGGAGCCGCGTCATCTCCGTGACGTTCACGAGGGGGTTTATGTCCCGCATCACGGGCATTATTCTGTGCCGGATGAGGTTTCTTGTGTAGTCGTCGGAATGATTTGTGGAGTCCTCCCGGTGGGGTATGCCGCACCTGCGGCTCTCCTCCTCGATTTGCGCTCGGGTGAGGCAGAGTATCGGCCTTATGATATTCCCGTTCACCGGAGGTATGCCGCAAAGGCCCTTGAGCCCCGTGCCCCGGGCAATGCGCATGAGGACAGTCTCAAGGTTGTCGTCGGCGTTGTGGGCTGTGGCGGCCCTCCCGCCGCCGAGCTGCCCGCACAGGGAGGCAAAATACTCATACCTGAGCTTTCGCGCCGTCTCCTCTATGCCGAGGCCGAGCCTTTTTGCTTCTGAGTACACATCGCCGCGGCCTGAGTGGAAGGGAACGCCGCGCTCACGGCAGTACTCCCTGACAAATTCCTCGTCCCCGTCGGACTCCGCCCCGCGAAGGCAGTGGTTGAAGTGGGCGGCGTGGAGGGGAAAGCCGAAGGCGTCGGAGATGCGTATAAGGCGGTCAAGGAGGAACATGGAGTCTGTCCCCCCCGAGACGCAGGCGACGACAGGGACGCCGGGGGAGAGCATGTCGTACTGTTCGCAAAAGCCGCAGATAAGCCTTGTGACATGGTCCATTACTCCTCGTGCCTCCTGTCGAGGGAGCGGAAGGAGGTGAAGGAGGGCTGCCACTGGAGCTCCACGGTCCCGGTCTCGCCCCGGCGGTTTTTGAGTATTATGCACTCGGCGATGTTGGGGTGCTCGGTCTCCTTGTTGTAGTAGTCGTCCCGGTAGAGGGCGAGGACGATGTCCGCGTCCTGCTCGATGGCCCCGGACTCACGAAGGTCGGAGAGCATCGGACGCTTGTCCTGGCGGCTCTCGTTGGCTCGGGAGAGCTGTGAGGCGCATATTACGGGGACGTTCAGCTCCTTTGCCATTATTTTAAGCATACGGCTTATGTCGGAAACTATTGTCGTGCGGTTCTCGCCGTATTTGGCGGGGCCCCCGGCGGAGGTCATGAGCTGGAGATAGTCTATCACCACAAGCCCCAGGTCCTTTATCCTCCGGCAGGAGGCGTTTATATCCGCAACGGTGAGCATGGGGTTGTCGTCGAGCCTTATGTCCGTGCCGCCGATGAGCACTGAGGCGTCGGAGACGCGCCGCCAGTCGTCGTCGGAGAGAGCGCCTGACTGGAGCTTCTTCCTGTCCACCTGGCTTTCGGAGGAGAGGAGACTCATGCACAGCTGCTCCCTCGACATCTCCAGCGAGAAGACAGCCACGGTCTTGCCGGAGCTCTTTGCCACGCTGAGGGCGATATTCAGGGCGATGCTGGTCTTTCCCATGCCGGGCCGGGCGGCGATGAGTATAAGGTCGGATTTGTTTAATCCCATTATTGCGCTGTCAAGGTCGTACAGTCCGGTGGAGAGGCCGGGGATGCGGTTCCCGCTCTTTGACGCCTCCTGAA
The DNA here is from genome assembly GCA_947630755.1 of uncultured Oscillospiraceae bacterium. Taxonomy (GTDB): domain Bacteria; phylum Bacillota; class Clostridia; order Oscillospirales; family Oscillospiraceae; genus RUG626. Next base: position 22,411 of record CANRIU010000003.1, read on the forward strand.
GCTGAGTGTAGACATCCACGAGCACCTTTGAGACGGGCTCAAGCCCTCTTGCGGCACGGCCCTGGCGAATGGCGTAGATCTTCTGCTCCGAAAGCTCGAGTATGTCGTCAGCGGAGCCCTGACACTCCATGGCGAGGCAGTTTATCTCGCTTCCCGTGTCGGCAATGCGCCGCAGAAGCGCCTTGTCCCGGACGATGGACACATATTCCATAACGTTGGCGGCGGTGGGCGTCAGCTCCATGAGCTTCATGAGGTAGTCGCCGGAGCCGTCGGTGTAGGTGCCGGAGCGCCTGAGCTGCTCAATGACCGTGACGGGGTCGATGGTCATCGAGAAGTTGAACATTGTGAATATGGCCTCGAAAATGCTTCTGTTTATGTCGGAGTAGAAATCCTCCGCGCGGAGGGCCCCCACCACGTCGGCGACGCAGCGGGAGTCGATTATCATGGAGCCCAGAACGGCCTGCTCCGCCTCAACGCTGTGGGGGAGCTGGCGGGCGGTAAGTAGATCGGGCATAATGGGCCTCCTTGGCAGTTGATCAGATGATTTTTACTTTGCCTCAGTCACGAGCAGATGTATGACGCCGGAGATCTCATATCCGAAGCGGCACTTGACATCGTAGGCGCCGTAGGACTTTATCGGGTCGGAGATAACGATGCGGCTCTTCTCGATATTTATCCCGTACTGTTGGGCAAGGGCGTCGGATATGTCCTTGTTGGTGATGGAGCCGAAGAGCTTTCCGTTCTCCCCGGCGCGGGCGGAGATCTTGACAACGCAGCTCTCCAGCTTTTTTGCGTTCTCCGCCGCCGCGGCCTTCTCCTCCTCGATCTGGCGCTGGCGCGCCTTCTCCTTGAGCTTCATGGTGTTGAGCGCGTCAGCCGTGGCGGCTACCGCGAGCTTTCTGGGGAAAAGGTAGTTGCGGGCGTAGCCGTCTGAGACCTCAACGAGCTGCCCCTTTTTGCCGTGGTCGCGCACATCCTGTTGTAAAATGACTTTCATATTTGCAGGTTCCTTTCTTGAATTTCTTAAATTGCCGCTGTGCGGGTAAAAATAATGCTATTCCTCACTCATGGAGTAGTCGGCGAGGTACCTGTCGATGGAGGCGAGAAGGTCCGTCACCACGTCCTTGAGGGATTTATCCGGGATCTGCGCTCCGGCGGTGGACTTGTTGCCCCCGCCGCCGAGGCGCTCGACAATGACCTGAACGTTTATGTCCCCGAGGCTCCTGGCGGAGATGTTCGTCTTGCCGTCGAGGGGGAAGACGACGAAGGACGCCTGTATGCCGGAGATATTCAAAAGCTCATCCGCGGCCTGGGCGGCGGTGACACGGCTCTCCACATTCTCCGCGGCGGCGATGGCTATGCCGGATTTATATATCTTCGCCTTCTGGACGATGGAGTATTTTGCCACGGCGGACTTGAAGTCAGCCTGGAGAAGGTGCTTCACGTCCGTGGTATCGGCCCCGGCGCGGCGCAGAAAAGCCGCCGCGTCGAAGGTCCGCCCTCCGGTGCGGAGGGTGAAGTTTTTCGTGTCAAGCACGATGCCCGACAAAAGCGCCTCCGCCTCGATGCGGAGTATGTCCGACTGCTCAACCATGTACTGCAAAAGCTCCGTTACCAGCTCCGAGGCCGAGGAGGCGTAGGGCTCGTGGAAGGAGAGGGCGACGTTCTGGATGTAGTCCGCCGCCCTGCGGTGGTGGTCTATGACAGCCACGCGGTTGCAGGACTGCAAAAGGGGAAGGCTCTCCACCTGGTCTGGGCGGTTTGTATCCACGATGATGAGAAGCGTCTCCCCGTCCGCCGCGAGTATGGCCTCCTGGGGATCGATGAACGCGCCCTTGTACTCCGGGAGGGTGAGGACCTTGTCAATGAGCTGCTGGGAGACCTGAGTCTCCATGTTTATGACTATTCTGGCGCGCTTGCCGAGGCTCCTGGCGGCGCAGCACAGGCCCACGGCGGAGCCCACGGAGTCAAGGTCCGCAAACTTGTGGCCCATAATGAATATCTCCGACGCGGAGCGCATGAGCTCCGAAAGGGAGCCCGCCATGACGCGGCTTTTGACCTTTGTGCGCTTCTCCGCTCGTCTTGCCGCCGTAGAACTCAAAGTTGTACCTGTTTTTTATAACCGCCTGGTCTCCGCCCCGGGAGAGGCTCATCTCCAGCGCGAGGGCGGCGAACTGATAGCTTTCGCTGATGTTCCTGCCGTCGAGGCCAATGCCGATGCTTATCGTGGGGTGCATCCCCTTGGGGGTGGAGAGCTCCCGGACGGAGTCGAGAATGGCGAAGCGGGATTCCACATATCCCTGAAGGTACCGCTCCTCAAAAATGAAGATGTACCTGTCGCGGTCGGTGCGGGCGAGGTACCCGTTTCGGTCCTTGGCCCAGACGGTGAGCTTCTCGTCGATGGAGGAGAGGAGGAGGGATTTGTCCTTCTCGCTCATGCCGGATATAAACTCATCGTAGTTGTCCATCATTATTATTGAAAAAACCGGGCGTGAGCTGGCAAACTCATCCTTTATCCGGGCATATTCCGTCTCATCCACCCAGTATGTGGCAGCCACGAAATTCTTGACGCCCGGGGTGTCGGAGCCTCGGACCAGATTCCCGAATACCCGGTAGCGCCGCTCGCCCACGGTGACAAGGTCGGGGTACTCCACCTTTCCCTCCATGAGCCACCTGGCGGAGAAGCCCGGGACGATGGAGGAGATCTTGATGGCGAGAAGGTGCTCCCTCTCGCCTGTTATGGCGAGAAACTGCTCGTTTGCGTAAATTATGTCGTTCTCGTCAAGGGTGAAGGTCGCCATTGGGAAGGGAAAATTCTGGAGAGTGTTGCGGGTTGCGCTGTCGATGTTGGTGGTGACGGACTCGATATATTTCAGCATCTCTCTGCTTCGCCTGCGGCCCGAGACCCTTGTGTAAATCAAAAGCAGGAGTATGACAGCCACCTCCGCCACGGTCAGGTGGACGGTGTACTCGCCGAAGAAGAAGGTCGCCACGGCGAAGAGCACCAGCGCGACAAGATACAGATGTATGTTGGAGCTGAGAAGGCTCTTGATTTTTCTGTTCATACCATCCCTCCTTATTTGGGGAAATGCGCGTATACATTGCCATTATACCAAATCATTGCCACCGCTACAATAGAAAACTTCAAATTATTTTACTATTCCTCCGGAAAAGCTAAAAGAGAAATCAAAAATATAATACGGGGGAAGGATATGAAAGCGATAGTAATGGCAGGCGGCGAGGGCACGAGGCTCCGCCCCGTGACCGAGGGGATGCCGAAGCCCATGGCGGAGATACTGGGAAAGCCCGTCCTTAAATGGACGGTGGAGCATCTGAGGCGCTGCGGCTTTACGGACATCATGTTTACCCTCCGCTATCTGCCGGAGAAGATAGAGAGCTTTTTCGGCGACGGCGGGGAGCTGGGCGTCAATATATCATACAGCGTGGAGACCGTGCCCCTGGGGACGGCGGGCTCCGTCAGGGCGTGCGGGGAGTTTATCGGGGACGAGGACGTGCTGATAATCTCCGGCGACGCCGTTTGCTGCTTTGACCTTGCGCGGGTGATGGACTTCCACCGGGAAAAGGGGGCGGAGGCGACCATCGTCCTGGGGAATCACCCAGAGCCCACGCAGTTCGGGCTTGTGCTCACAGACGGCGAAGGGCGGGTCACTGCCTTTTCCGAAAAGCCCGGCTGGGAGCGGGTGGTCACAGACAGGATAAACACCGGGATATACGTCCTGTCACCCCAGGTCGTCAGGGAGATACCCGAGGGGCGGGAGGCGGACTTCGGAAAGGATTTCTTCCCGCGCCTCGTTTCACAGGGCAGGGGAGTCTGGGCGCTTCCCATGGAGGGCTACTGGTGCGACATGGGCACGCCGGAATCCTACAGGCGCTGCTGCGTCGACATTGCCTCGGGGCGCACGGGTCTTGACATCGGGGCGGAGGAGACCGCGCCGGGAGTGCACTCCGCGTCGCCGCTGAGAGATGTCCGGGTGACGGCCCCGGTATTCGTGGGGGAGGACTGCGAGATAGCTCCGGGGGCAAAGCTGGGCCCCGGGGCGGTGATAGGCCCGGGCTCCAGGGTGTGCCGGGGGGCCGTCGTGGAGGACAGCGTTGTCAACGGCGGCATCGTCGGCGAGGGGAGCCTGGTGCGCGGCGCGGTGATATGCCGCGGCGCCGCCATAGGCGGGGGAGTGAGGATAGATCCGGGGTGCGTTATCGGCGAGAGAGCGAAAATCGGGGAAAACTGCCGAATAATGCAGAACGTCAGCGTCTGGCCCGGGAGAAGCGTCACAAAAGGGGAGTGCCTCTCAAAAAGCGTCACCGACGAGACGCCCCGGGAGAGGGCGGAATTTAAAAAGGACTGGCTCATCACGGGGAGCGCCCTCGCCGCGCTGTCCCCGGAGACGGCGCTGTGCCTCGGGGCAGCTCTGGGAAAATCCTGCCGGGTGGGGGTGGCCCACACTGGCGGGGAGACGGCGAGGCTGATCGCCGACGCGCTGCTTTGCGGGGTGACATCCTCCGGCGGCGAGGGCGTGAGGCTTGACGGGGATTTTGAGGCGGAGCTTTCATACGTCTCAAAAATCTTCTCCCTGGACAGATCTGTGTTCGTCAGGGCGAGGGGCGGAAGCCTTGAGCTGACGGTTTTCGGCCCCGGGGGCATCGCGATCTCCGGCCCGGAGCGCCGGAGGCTGGAGGGCGCGCTGAGAGAGGGCCGCTCCGGCTGCTCGCCGCGGGTCGGAGGGATCTCGAGGATAGAGGGCTCCGCCCGGGCGTATATCTCCGGCGCGGCGGAGGAGCTTCGCCCCTGCCGGACGGGTAAGACCGACCCTCCGGCGGTGACGGGGAGCGGCGCGGAGAACAGGGCCCTCAAATGCGTGCTGGCGGCGCTGGGGTTTGAGGTCGCCGAGTTCGGGAGGCCCTCCTTTGCCGTGAGCCCCGGGGGATTCGGCTTCACCGCCATGGACGAGCGCGGGCGGGAGCTTGACGAGCTCCACGCCGCGGCGGTCACGGCCATCGCGGCAATGCGCCTGGGGGAGAGGAGCCTCGCCGCGCCGTCCTGGCTTCCCGACGCCGCGGTGAGGCTCGGCGAGCGCTTTGGCTGCGAGATAGTCCCAGTGGACACCGGGCGGGGCGCGGCACTGTATGAAAAGCAGCGCTATTTCCGGGACGGCCCCTTTGCCGCGGCGGCGGTGATGACGGCAATGGCCCGGGACGGGGCGGAGCTTTCGAGACTTTTGGACGACCTGCCGCCATTCGCGGTGAGGAAGGAGCGGGTGGAGGTCCGCGTCTCCCGGGCGGAGGCCATGCGCCTTATGTCCGAGGCCCATGCGGAGCTGGCATCGGAGCTGACACCGGGGCTCACCGCCTCGAGCGGCGAGGGCCGTGTGCGGCTGACAGCCGACCCGCGCTCAAACGCCATAACGCTCCGCGCGGAGGCGCCCACCGCCGCGGGAGCGGACGCGCTGCTCTCCCGCTACGCCGGGGAGCTTCGGAAGCTGGGGGAATAATGCCGGATCGCCCTTGACCGGAGACACAAAATACTGTATAGTTATCTCAATCGACAAATAATTCTTTCAGGAGGTAACTATGATTTTTGACAGACGACCCGACAACATGACGCGCATCACCACAGGAGAGCAGGCCGAGAGCTTTATTTCCGAGCAGGTCCAGGCCCTCCGCGGCCAGATAGGCGATAAGAAGGTCCTCCTCGCCCTCTCCGGCGGGGTGGACTCCTCCGTTGTCGCGGCGCTTCTCATCCGCGCCGTGGGACAGCAGCTCACCTGCGTTCATGTCAACCACGGGCTTCTCCGCAAGGGTGAGCCGGAGCAGGTTATTCAGGTCTTCCGCAATGAGATGAAGGCCAACCTCATTTATGTCGACGCCACGGACCGCTTCCTCTCGAAGCTCGCCGGAGTCACGGACCCCGAGCGCAAGCGCATGATAATAGGCGGGGAGTTTATCGAGGTATTCGCCGAGGAGGCGAGAAAGCTCGACGGTATCGATTTTCTCGCACAGGGCACGATATGGCCCGACATCCTTGAGTCAGAGGCTGGCATCAAGGCCCACCACAACGCCGGGGGACTTCCCGAGGACATGAAGTTTGAGCTTGTGGAGCCCGTGAAGATACTCTTCAAGGACGAGGTACGGGTCGTGGGCAAGGCGCTGGGACTTCCCGACAACATGGTCTACCGCCAGCCCTTCCCGGGACCGGGCCTTGGCGTGCGCTGCCCCGGAGCCATCACCCGCGACAGGCTTGAGGCTGTGCGGGAGTCCGACGCCATCCTCCGTGAGGAGTTTGCCAGGGCAGGTCTGGAGGGAAAGGTCTGGCAGTACTTCACCATCGTCCCGGATTTCAAGACCACGGGAGTCAAGGACGGCAGGCGCGCCTTTGAGTGGCCCGTTGTGGTCCGCGCGGTGAACACCCGCGACGCCATGACGGCGACCGTGGAGCCCATCCCCTATGAGCTCATGGGCCGCATCGTGGAGCGAATCACCCACGAGGTCCCGGGCGTCAACCGCGTCCTCTACGACTATACCCCCAAGCCCACCGGGACGATAGAATGGGAGTAAAAATCTGAACCCCCGGAACAGGATATGACGCAATTAAAAAGCCCTTGCCGTCGGCAAGGGCTTCAGACTGTAGACAAACACCGCCCCTCGGCTTGGGGCGGTGTGCTGTTCTGTATATTCCGAAAAAGGCCCCGCGAACAGCGACGCAAGGGAGCGGTAGTACTCCCTCCACTTGTCGCTCCAGCGTTTTCTTGCCAGCTTCTTTAGATTCATGCACGCGTATGTGAGCGCGGCCTTGACTCGCTGCCTCGCTCTGCCGTATTCTTGCGTGTAGCGGAACCCGTGGAGCTCCTTCGCCATCGCAAACACGCGCTCGATCGTCTCCTGCCTCCGCTTGTAGACCTCCCGCAGTCCGGGTGTGTACTCGTTCTCTATCGCATCCTCCAACGACTCCTGCCACACATGGCGTGTCACTACCTTCTGGTGCTTTCGGCTCTGGGTGCATTGGGAGAGGTAGGGACACTCCGCGCACTTTTTCGGGTCGCTCTTGTACTCCCTGAGACCATCCCTGTCCGTCGTGCTGTACTTCAGCTCCTCATTGTTTGGGCAGATGAAGCAGTCGTAATACTCGTCGTAAACATAGTCCGTCTTTTTGAAATACCCCTTCTTCGTCTGCGGCCGTTTGTATGTACTCAGCAGCTTTATCTTCTTATCCTTGAGCAGCTTCGCTATCGCCGGTGTCTTGTACGCTGTGTCTCCCACGATCATCTCCACCGGAAGCCACTCCAGCTCCTTCATGAGCTCCGGGAAGGTCCTGCCGTCGTTCTCGTTCCCCGGGTGGACGCTGAAACCCAACACCACGCCGTCCTTATCGCAGGCCGTCTGGACTGAGTACGCGAATACATGCTTGTGTTCTCCTTTCTCAAACCATCCGCTCTCCGGGTCCACGGTGCTGGCCTTGCGGTGCTTGCGCTTCTTCTTGGACGTGTTGGGATTCAGCTTTCCCTTGACACTCTTTTTTGGGATAATTTCTTCGTTTTCAGAGACGTTGTCCCCCTCATTGTGGATAACTCCTCCGCTGTCCGAATCGTCGTCATCATCGTCGTCGAATTGCTTCTTCCCATGGACCTCACGGTCGGCGTTGATCTCCTCCATCAAAGCCTTCCCATACCACTGCGCCTCTTCTTCGACTTCTTCGTCCTTGTACTTTTTGCTGTTGGCTCGTGCCTTCACATGGGTCGAATCCACAAACACCACGCTCGGGTCCACCAGCCCCGCCGACATACATTCGGCAAGGATATGCCGGAAGATCCGCTCGAACATGTCCGTCCCCTGGAACCTGCGGGTGTAATTCTTGCTGAACGTGGAAAAATGCGGCACCGGGTCCTGCAGCCCCAGTCCGAGGAACCATCGGTAGGCGGTGTTCACCGCCACCTCGCGTACAGTCCGCCGCATACTGTTCAGTCCGAACATATAATTGATCACCGCGAGCTTCACGAGCATCACCGGATCGATGCTGGGCCGACCGTTGTCCTCGCAGTACAGCGGCTCCACCAGGTCATAGATGAAGTTCCAATCCAGAGCCATTTCCAGCTTCCTCACAAGATGTGTTTTGGGCACCAGATCGTCCAGCGTTACCATCTGAATCTGTTCCCTGTCCTTCTGAGCGTTTCGTGTCAACATGGGTCCCACCGCCTTTTCCGTCTCTTCTTTTTGCCATTATACCACAAACCCTCCCCCGAGGATAGAGGGTGGGTTTGTCGACAGACTGAAGCCCTTGCCGTCGGCAAGGGCTTTTTTGCGCGGAGAGTGGAGAGATGTACTTTAATCAACAGTTCAGGGGATGGATCAGGATCCACTGCTTTGTTGTTTATATTGCTAAAAAAAATACTTTATAAGTTATTGACATTATAGGCCGAAAATGATATAGTAGCTAATAGCTATTAGCTACTATGTTACGACTGATATATTATTATTAAGGAGGCTACAACTATGATTATCACTTCGTCGACTTCATTGCAGGATCTGTTCAATATGGCGGTACAGTCGCTGTCTGATGTCCAATCCGGAGAAATCTTTTTGGTAAAGGATTTATTTCGTGGATTTGAGTGGAATCGAATTGAAATAGGCGCCAGAACGCAGCTGGGCCGTATGTTCTTCGCATACGCACAGACTGAAGGAGCAATTGCTGTTACTCCACTTGGAAAGACCCCGCAAAATCAGCAAATCTACAAAAAAATATAAAAAATCTTATAGTATCAATTCGCATTTGTCTTTGCGGTGTAATAAAATACAAATACACTGACGAAGGCGATGCATCCTGACACGACCTGGTTAGAAGATAAGTATACTGGAGGACGACAGTATGGACGCTTTAGTGAATTTGAAAAGTTCTGTCGATGGTTTTGACATTGAGTATGAGGTCATTCCGATAGTAGATCCGGATACAGTTGAGAGCGAAAGGCAAAGACGTATCTTACAGGGTATTTCTGCAGCTGATGAGAGATTATCAGAGCTCGAATCGAAAATTGCAGAGCTCAATGCAGACATTGACAGGCTGACAAATCAAGCGGACGGATTTGATTACGCGATTGCCGTAACGAGCGGGGTAATCACGGGCCTCATAGATGCGTTCATTGTTGGAGAGTGGAATTTTGCGAATGCAAAAAAAGAAGCAAACAAGGAGATAAATAACAAGGTAATCGAGTTTGCGAAGAAACAGCGTGACTACATGGAATACTGTAATTATGCCCTGGAGGGGAAAGGCGGGAAGCGCACTTTTCCGAAGGACCCGGACCGATTGGATACAGCAATAGGATATTTGGAATGGAAATTCCCTTTACCAGGTGACGGGGCGTATAGTTCCGGAAATTTCGGAATCGATGGCAGCACACATCGGCTTGACGATTTGTGCCATCACCCGACGTTGGTTGGACTTATTTGCTGCCTCATTGTCCAGTTTACAGGAGAAACGAAATATATCAATAAGTATGGAGAGGAAATAAATATTCCTATTACTGTGAATGAGTACGGCAACTTTGTGGGAAATAACGCTGTTACAAAGATGTTCTCGGGCGTAATCAACTGGTTTATGATTTGCTCCAAAACCCTCGCCAACAGAAAAGGACATCTTATGAGCGATGTTGCCACACCTGCCGGTATTCCGGGTTCTTTTCTGTCCACCATCACTGAGCTTGCATCGCTGCCTTGCTTCCAAAATGCGGACTTCCTTCAGAAATTGAGAAAAGCGTTCAAAAATGGGTTTGGTACAGGTAAGGGCCAAATAAACCTGGGGATTTTCAACAAGCTTTTTGAAGGGGCGCAGAATAAGCTTGATTCAACGACCGAGAAGGCAGTTGCCCACGAATTAAAGCGCCAGGCGCTGCCCGTGGTTATCAACGAGGTACTTGTCAGGGCATCCTATTTTATTCGAAGATTTATTATCGAATTAAAAGAGAAAAAAGATGTGAGCCTGATTGATTGGAGGAATGTTATCCCGTTCAATAACAGGACCATCGTCCGTATGATGACGATTGCGACGGGGACATTTACAGCGACCGATTTGGCAGACGCGGCAATACGCTCGGTTCCCAACTCTGCTGACATGGTTTCCTTCTTTTCTAATATGGTTTTAAGAGTAAATTTCGTTGGAGTTGGAAGATTTTCCGTCGCTGTGTGCTCTGATGTTGGAATGGGTATTTCGAGAGCGGTAAAGCGAAATACCAGGATAAAGCTGGTTGAGGAGGAGCTGTTCCTGCTGAACGCAAAGGTCTATTACAGTCAGACGGGAATGTGGATCACGGCGGAATCTGTGGGCAAAACCCTGGAAGAAGCATACGGAATAATGGAAAAAACCGCAAAAGTGCTATTAAATTCCATTGAAGATAATAAAAAGGCATTGAGTAATATTGGAGAGATGGTGCCGGAAGTCGAAAAAAAGAACCCGGGTCTTATCGATGAAATCAAAGACATTCTGTTTTGGGGCTGATAGTCTGTCCCTGGAAGAAGAAGGTATTTGAAAATGAGTAAAAGAAAAGCAATCATAGTGTGTGACGGCAAGAAAATCGACTGTGGTATAAACCTGCTGCATCTACATAGATTTTCCGACGAAAATGTGTCGTTTATGAACGAGAACGCGGAATTTGATGTTGAAATATACTCATCGGCGGCTTTCCGACACGTTTGCCTGCCAAAAGATACGGTGGAGATTTTTGCTGGTGATGTAAAAAAACCTGACTCATCCTTTGAGACACTGTATTCTCGCTGGAATATTTCAATATGGAGATCGGCTGCCGAATTGATCGTAAAAGCGGATCCCGGCGGATTGTTTGGAGATGAATATGCTCAATTTCTGGAATACGCCAATAAAAAAAGAGAAGAGTTTATGGAAACGGCAAGGGAATATGTACAGAAAGTAGAGAAAATAGACACCGGGTGGATAGCGGGGCGGTTCAAAGAGGCGCCGTACCGCGATCTGTTTGGGCAGACTGGGCGTATTAAAGCAATACGGCGGCAGCAGTATGACTGCGCCGGTTTTGCCCTTTATTTGGATTATTTACAAAAAGAAATGTAAAGGGGCAGAAGAGATGGGTAAAGATATACAGCCGTATGATGTAAGTATTGACGACGTACCGACCATAATAACGGAGAAATTCGGCTTGGTAAAACAGATAAGTAAAAAAATTGATGATGCGGCAAAAAAGGCGGACTCAGCTATGAGCGCTGCGGATGCCGCTAAGGAAAAATCGGCAGGGATGTTTCACAGAAAAGAGGCCATTGAGTCACTTCAATCAGCGACAAGCGAGCTTGCCGACGCTCAATTATCCTCCGTTCAGGCCCTGGAGACGTTGTTTGATTATCAGAAAAAGCTGACCGAGGTCACAAAGTATTTGTTTGGACTCGGTGTGACAAACATAGCTATGAATCGAAGCGTAGTGCAGGAATTGGAGCTCAGATTAAAGGGCGCGTCAAAGAAAGAATTGAATGACCTTGCACGCCGGGAAATAACGAATGTAGTTAAACAGCTCAAAGCGCAGGAAGACATTATGGTAAAGCAGAGCGAGTTAACTGAAAAAGTTAAGATGCATGAAAGCGAGTTGACGTTACTTAAGAAGAGAGCAGACGACCAGACCGCTCACGAGGCAGTACAGGATGGTCTCTTGCAGGAACACACGAAAAAGGACGCTGAACATGATCGCCTTATCAGGAATGTCAGGCAAAAAGCTTTGGAACATGATACAATGCTGTCGGAAAAAAATAAGAAGGACATCTCACAGGATGCTGAGCTTGCCCGCCAGTCCGCAGTAGATGAGGAGCTTAAAAGAAGAATAGACGCAGACGCAAAAAAGGATGAAGTACAAGACAGGGAAATGGCACGCCAATCTGCTGTTGACGAGGAGCTTGAAAGAAAAATCGATGAAGGTGAAGAGAAAGATCGGTCTCAGGATGCGGAAATAGCAAATCTTGCTGCAAGAGAGGAGAGGTCGGCATCGCTTATCAGGGAGTTAACAGAGTCAAATCTTGAAAAAGAAAAGAAAATCAGAGAACTGACAAATATTTGTGATGCTCTGACCTCGCAAATCTCCGAAGTACAAAGCCTTGCCGAAGACAAGGAAAAGAACATTATGGATATTCTGGAGAGGAAAGCGGGCAAAGTATCTGTCATTGTTTCAGGTCTGATTGGTTTAGCGGGAATTATCATCGGAGTAATAAGCTATTTCGTGTAATAATTTTTAAATAATCAGTTTTTTAAGCAAGTTTAAAAGACGATAGAAACCGAAAAAATTGCACTTTAATTTGGTAACGTTTCCAATCGCGACAGTGGAAAGTGCACAAATTTTGGCTCAATTTTTGAGTAATGTTACAAAAGTGTTAAGAATAAAAATAAAAACCTTGCAAATTGCAATTTAATGGATTATTATAACACCGTAAGCGGTGGAAACGTTTCCGCCGAGGACAGATTTTTTAAGGAGGATTATGGAATGAAAAAGAAACTGTTTGTTGTCACGCTGTGCCTGTGCATGGTGCTCACGCTCCTGGCGGGCTGCAGCAAGGAGGACAAGGGCTCTGTCTACTGGCTCAACTTCAAGCCCGAGTCCGATGAGGTCCTTCACCAGATCGCCGATATGTACAAGGAGGAGACAGGTGTCGAGGTCAAGGTCGTCACCGCCGCGTCCGGCACCTACAGCCAGACACTGACCTCCGAGATGGACAAGTCCGCGCCCCCCACGCTCTTTGTCATCGGCAACTCCGCCGGAGTAAAGACTTGGGACGATTACGCCCTTGACCTCAAGGACACCGCCATCGCGAAGGAGCTCTCCACCGACGCCTACAATCTTTATGACGACAGCGGAAAGCTCGTCTCCATCGGCTACTGCTACGAGTGCTACGGCATCATCGTCAACCCCGACCTTCTCAAGCAGGCCGGATATGAGCTGGCGGACATCAACAACTTCGCCACCCTCAAGGCCGCTGCCGAGGACATCCACGCCCGCGCCGGAGAGCTGGGATTCGATGCCTTCACCTCCAACGATATGGACTCCAGCTCCAGCTGGCGTTACACTGGCCACATGATCAACCTCGACTACTATTACGAGGAGAAGGCCGCCGGGAAGACCTGGACCGAGTGCCCCGACACCATCACCGGAGCCTATGTTGACAACTTCCGTCAGCTCTATGACCTGTGCGTCAACAACTCCACCGTCGCCCGCGGCGACCTTGCCACCGGCGGACACGATGCCCAGAACGAGTTTAAGACCGGCAAGGCGGTGTTCTATGTCCAGGGCTCCTGGGAGTATTCCGCTGTCGCCGAGAGCGTTCCCAACGCCACCATGATCCCCTATTACTGCGGTGTTGAGGGCGAGGAGAATGCCGGCCTTAACTGCGGCACCGAGAACTGCTGGGCTGTCAACGCCAAGGCCTCCGAGGCCGACCAGAAGGCGACCCTCGACTTCATGTACTGGTGCGTGACCGACCCCGAGGCCTCCAGGCTCCTGGTCGACTCCTTCGGCGTCATGCCCTATAAGCAGGCCGCCGAGTCCACCAACGGCTTCCTCAAGGCCTCCGAGGAGTACTCCGCCAAGGGGTGCTACGTCATGGACTGGGCCACCAACTATCAGCCCAACGTTGACGACTACCGCGCCGCTTTCGTCTCCGCCCTCAACCAGTACAACGCCGATCCCTCTGACGCCAACTGGGAGGCCGTCCGCACCGCCATCGTCGATGGCTGGGCGAATCAGGCACAGCTTGCCAAGGGCTGAGAACCGACAAAGTCTGTCCCATGACGGGACAGGGATGACGAGCGAGACTTGCGATAAGCCGCTTATCAGCTTCACATGACCCCAGGTTGAGAGGGCGGGCGGTAATGCCCGCCCTCTCGTCATTAAGACGCATCCATATGAGATAAGGAGTTGAGTAAAGATGAGAGGAACGGGACGCCGGGCAATGATGAGGCGGTGGAGCTGGCTCTTTCTCGGGCCTGTGGTCGCGGCGTTTATCATCGGCTTTATCTGGCCGTTTATTCAGGGCATCTGGCTTTCGTTTTGTAAATTCAACATTATTTCCGACGCAAAATTTGACGGCATAGGAAACTATTTAAAGGCGTTCAAGGACCAGAGCTTCATGCACGCCTTCTGGTATACGGCGCTCTTCGCCGTGACGAGCCTTGTACTTATAAACGTCCTGGCCTTCACGGTGGCGTATCTTCTGACCCAGGGGATACGCGGCAGCAACATATTCCGCACTGTATTTTTCATGCCGAACCTCATCGGCGGCATTGTCCTGGGCTACATCTGGTCCATGATATTTGACGGCATCCTGTCTCACTGGGGGACAAGCATACTCCTTGAGACGAGGTACGGCTTCTGGGGGCTCATTATCCTTATGCTCTGGCAGCAGGTGGGATATATGATGATCATATATATCGCCGGGCTCCAGGCAGTGCCTGAGGACATGCTGGAGTCCGCCAAAATCGACGGCGCCAGCAGGATGCAGACGCTTTTCAAGGTGACTATACCCAACGTCATGCCCTCCATCACTATCTGCGTGTTCCTGTCGCTGACAAACGGCTTTAAGCTGTTTGACCAGAACCTGGCCCTCAACGGCGGGGGACAGCCCTTTATCCAGAACGCGGACGGCTCCGTGGTAAAGACGACGGAGATGCTGGCCCTGAATATATACAGCACCTTCTACGGGACCAACTCCGCCTCCAGAGGCACCGCTCAGGCCAAGGCCGTGATATTCTTCATCCTTGTTGCGGGGCTCGGCCTTGCGCAGCTTGCTTTCACAAGAAAGAAGGAGGTGCAGCAGTGAAAAACAGAAGAACCCGCACCCTTCAAAGCGAGCGGAGAATGAAGGCCGCCATGAGCATAGTTCTCACGATAGTGTGTATCATCTACTGCCTGCCCGTTGTCTCCGTGGCTGTCAACTCGTTTAAGAAGAACACCTACGTCAAGACCGACACCTTCTCCCTGCCGAACGAGGAGAGCAGCGCGGGCTTTGACAACTTCATCAAGGGCATGACCTTCGGCGAGTACCCGTTCTGGAAATCCGTGGTTTTCAGCGTCGTCATAACAGTCTTGTCCACCGCGCTAATTGTGCTGTTCACGTCAATGGCGGCGTGGTACATTGCCCGGGTGGACAGCAAAATATGCAGGATAATATACTACCTGTGCGTTTTCTCCATGGTGGTGCCCTTCCAGATGGTGATGTACACCCTGTCAAAGACAGCGGACACGTTAAAGCTGAATACGCCTTGGACGATCCCGGTGGTGTACCTCGGCTTTGGCGCGGGACTTGCCATATTCATGTTCGTGGGCTTTGTCAAGTCCATACCTCTGGAAATCGAGGAGGCGGCCTCCATCGACGGCTGCGGCCCGGTCAGGACCTTTTTCTCCGTGGTTTTCCCCATGCTGAAGCCGACCATGATCTCCGTGGGTATTTTGGAGATCATGTGGGTCTGGAACGACTACCTGCTGCCAAGTCTGGTGCTGGATCTCAACAAGTACAAGACCATCCCCATCCATATCCAGTATCTGAAGGGGAGCTACGGGACGGTGGACCTTGGCGCGACAATGGCGCTCATATTCCTGAGCATTATTCCGGTCATAATTTTCTACCTCTCCTGCCAGAAGTACATCATAAAGGGCGTGGCCGCCGGGGCAGTGAAGGGCTGAGCCCGGAGGAGACAATAATTTACAGTAGCGATTTAGCGCTATACAAAATAATGAGCATAGGTTAAAATGTACTCTGGCCGCCCACGGGCGGACAGAAAAAGAAGTACATCCGGGGGAGATCAATTTGACCATCAAGGACATCGCAAGAGAATCCGGCTACGGCGCCGCAACCGTCTCCCGGGTGCTCAACGGTCAGCCCAATGTCTCAGAGGAAGCGAAAAATAAAATAATGGACGTGGTCAGGCGGAACAATTTCCACGTCAATTCCAACGCCAGAAGGCTCAAGCAGCATTCGAGCACGGGAATTGCCGTGGTGGTGAAGGGTTCGAAGAATATGCTCTTCTCCTCGATACTTGAGCGGCTCCAGAGCCTTCTGGCTAAGACAGGGTATGCGTTTTTGATCAACTATGTTGACGAGAGCGCCGACGAGGTCCTGGAGGCCCTGAGAATATGCGGCGAGCTTCGCCCGGAGGGCATAATATTTTTAGGCGGCGACCACGAGAATTTTAAGCGCAGCTTTGGCGGCATAGGCGTGCCCTGCGTGCTGCTCACAAGCTCGGCGAAGGAGCTGGGTTTTCCAAACCTGTCCAGCGTCACGACGGACGACGCCTTCGCTGCGGAGTGCGCCATCGACCATCTTGTCTCTCTGGGCCACAGGAACATTGGCATCCTGGGCGGATATGTGGAAAAATCCTACCCCGCCGCAAGGCGCTATATGGGCTGCGTCAGGGCGTTTGAGCGCTACTCCATCCCTGCGGACAGGAGCAGGGTGGTGGCGTCAAAATTCTCCCTCACCGACGGGTACTCCGCCATGGAGAGGCTCCTCGACAAGCGGCCGGACATCACCGCCGTGTTCGCCATGTCGGATGTGACGGCGATAGGCGCGATACGCGCCATACGCGACAGAGGACTGAGAGTTCCGGAGGACATCTCCGTAATTGGCTTTGACGGCATTGAGCTGGGGTCATACCTGACGCCGAAGCTCACCACCGTCCGCCAGGACGGGGAGGCGATAGCCGCCCGGAGCGTAAGCCTCCTCCTTGACGCCATAAGGGGAGAGGGCGGGCCCGCCCACGAGGTTATACCCTTCCGCTTCTTTGTCGGCGAGAGCGCGAAGCCGCTTGAGCTCGAAAGCCCGCTGCTGTCTGAGCGCGCGGATTGAAATGAAATATGAATACGCCCCCTGCCGCGAGATCTACAAAGCGGCAGGGGGCGTAATTATATGCGATAAGGCAATTAATTTATTTGTTATAAACCTGCAAAATTTAATCTTGCAAATAGATTACAAATCCGGCGACGCTGAAAAAGGTATTATGCAATTTGAAGATGAAATAGAACTCGATTCAGAAAATATTGGTGCTTACATTGGGCTGGTTCGAGCCAATAAATGAGGTGCGATATGGATTACTTGATGCGATAGAGTTTGGAAATCCCCAAATGGTTAAGTTATTGCTTGACTATGGAGCGAATACTTCTTCAGTGTATATTTACGAAGAGTACAGAAGCAAGATAACTGTTCCAATTTTGACTATGGCAGCACAAGTAGGTAAATTAAAAATGATTGAATTACTCCGGAATGCCGGAGCTTCAATTAACGAAATGTGTTATGCGGAAAAAAACGGTGAACCATACGGGAACTGGCCATTGAAGAAATGCGACTGAAGGTTCTCTGAGGAGACAAAATCCTATCTGCGTTCCATCGGTTGGAGAGGTCCGTCGATTTTCGGCACCGGAGATTTATCCGAGATATATAGGTCCATTTTCAATCTTCATACTCCATAATAAATGAAAAAACATAACAACATAAAAAGGGTGCCATAACCATGTTAAAATTTGTCATCGAGTGTCCCCACTGCGGAAACACGGTGGTCTACGACCAGACCCAGGGGGACAAGGCCAAATGCCCCGTGTGCCACGAGCCCATAAACACTCTGGCGGAAAAAACGAAGCTGGAGGAGTTCTCCTGCGCCCAGTGCGGCGTGCGGCTGGAGGTGACCAAGGGGACGGAAAAATACGTCTGCCCCGTCTGCGACTTTGAAAACGACGTGGCGGAGCGGCTTTTGAGCGAGAAGATAAAGCGCGACGGCCTTGCCAGCGTCATCAAATACGAGGGCGACAACGAGACGCTTGTCTGGAAGCACCCCATCGAGGACTTCAACATGGGGTCCCAGCTTATCGTCCACGAGAGCCAGGAGGCCATATTCTTCCGGGACGGTCAGGCCCTGGACCTGTTTGGCGCGGGGCGGTACACTCTGGAGACTCAGCAGCTCCCCATCATGGAGAGGCTCTACAAGCTCCCCACGGACACGGAGGGGACCTTCCACTCCGAGGTCTACTACATAAACATCGCCACACAGATGGGTATCAAGTGGGGCACGGACTCCAAGGTCCGGCTCTTCGACCCGGCCTCCGGGCTCCATGTGGAGCTGGGCGCCAGCGGCGAGTTCAACATCCGTGTGACGGACTCCCGTAAGCTCCTTTTGAAGGTGGTTGGCACCGCCGGAGGACTGGGGCAGACGGAGCTTTTGGGCACGGGGAACGGCAAGGGATTTTTCCGCGCCATGGTCATGACCCAGGTGAAAAGCTTCCTCGCCCAGACCATCAAGGAGAGCGGCATAAGCGTCCTGGAGATAGACGCGCACCTGATGGCGCTCTCCGAAGCACTGAGGGAACGGATAAACACGGGGCTTGAGGAATACGGTCTCGTCATGCCGGAATTTTATGTGTCACGGATCGTCACCCCCGACGACGACCCCAATTTCCGGCGCATGAAGGAGCAGTACGCCGAGCAGTATCTTCTCGTCCGCCAGGAGCAGATAAAAAAGAGCGAGGCCGAGGCGGCCCAGGCCCGGAAGATGGTTGAGGCGGAGACGGAGGCTAGGATGAAGATAATCTCCGCCCATGGCACCGCGGAGGCATACAAGCTCCAGGCCCAGGCGGAGGCCGAGGAGATGAGGATGAAGGGCTACACCTACCAGCAGGAGACCGCCCGTCAGGTGGGCCTGGAGGCCATGAAGAACGGCATTACAGGCTCCGGCTCCGGCGGAGGCATCGGGGACATCGCGAGCCTGGGCGTTACTCTGGGCGCCATGGGCGGAGTTATCGGCATGACGAAGGAGGCCATGGGGCCGATTTTGGGCGGCGGCAGTGAGATAGGCAAGGCCGTCACCGATACGGTGAAGCCCGACGCCGCCCCCGCGCCCGACACCTGGGACTGTGAGTGCGGCGAAAAAGGCATCCGCTCCAAATTCTGCCCGGAGTGCGGCAGACCGCGTCCGACGAAAAAGCCTGCCTCTGACGCTTGGGATTGCCCGGTGTGCGGGACAAAGGGCATCACCAGCAAATTCTGCCCGGAGTGCGGCGCGAAGCGCCCCGTGAGCGAGACCTGGGACTGCCCGGAGTGCGGGCACAAGAGGGAGGACTGACAGTATGAAAAAGCATCAGATACAGGGACTCATTGTTCTCGCTGTTCTAACAGCAGTCTATTGCGCGATAGTGTTTCTCATCCCGTTTGAGCGCGATAACGCGGTGTTTTGGACAAGCTTTGTATTCACGCTTCTGGCGTTGGCGGCGCAGGTCTATGTGGTCTACACGGCCTTTGGCGGTGACAGGGATGCAAAGAGCAGATTTTACGGCTTCCCCATCGCGAGAGTCGGTCTCTTTTACCTCATAGCCCAGGCGGTATTGGGTATTGCCTTTATGGCTGTTTCCGGAATTGTAAAGCTCTGGATACCCCTGCTTTTGTACATCGTTTTGTTCGGAGCCGCCGCCGTGGGACTTATTGCCACTGATATAACAAGAGATGAGATCGAGCGCCAGGACACCGCCCTGAGGGCCGATGTGTCCGCCATGCGCTCTATCCAGTCCAAGGCGTCGTCCCTGTCGGGAATTGCCCAGGACGAGGATACGAGGAAGGCTGTGACAAAGCTCGCGGAGGCTCTGCGCTACTCCGACCCCGTCAGCAGACCCGCGCTCAGCGAGATAGAGTCCGACCTCGCCTCCTGCGTTGATGAGCTCCAAAAGGCAGTCGTAGACGGCGACAGGTCATCGGCCCTTGCGCTTTCCGAGAAGGCGGGGAATATCCTGATTGAACGGAACAGACAGTGCAGGCTGAATAAATAATGCTGTCCTGCCAAAATTTCTAAATCAAACAGTAAATAATTGCAAAACAGCTGTGGGTCGAACCATTCCGGGTTCGACCCACAGCTGTTAACTCGTATCCTGCTCGGTATTATTTGCACGAGGCCGTTGACGCGGAGGGTAACATTCTTTATGAAGAAAGAAGCAACCCGGCATCGCCTTCTGACAGCACTTCTGCCCTTGCGGGTGACCTCGAAACTGTAGCTGATGCTGGAGTTGCTTCTGATGCCACTGTACCACACCCCGCCGCCGATGTCAACCCCGAACCCGCCGGAGAGAAAGCGTTGACAGGGGACAGAAGGCCGAAGCCGAGGAAAGGGAAAACAAAATCGGCCAGCTATTCCAACCGCCGCGGAACGGCGAAGCGGGCATATCAGCTCCAGAATATAGAGCGTTGGCAGCCGAATGCAAAGGGTTCAGGCGAAAGCCCTAGCCCAGTCAATTCGACTGCCAACATAAAGAATGTAGCAGATTTGTTCTCCGCTGTCAAGAGCAAAGATCCAAACTTTAACCCGCAGTCGGCCAGCAAGGTCGTGGACGAGGCCGGGCGGTCACTGATGGAACTAAACAACATCCGAAAGATAGGCACAAAAAAAGGGAACCGCTGACAGCGCCGTGCCCTCAGCCCGAAACGGGAGGGGCTCGCACATAAACCACGGTTCCATTAACAATGGTAACCCAAAAGGGCCGTGATGTCAAGACACAATTTTCTTTTCCCCGCGCTCCATTTGTCAAAAAATGCCCTTTGGACCTTTTTTTGACAGTTAAAGCGCCGATTTACAAATCGGCGCTTTTCTGCTGTGGTGCGGGCAGTGGGACTTGAACCCACACGGTATAGCCACAGGAACCTAAATCCTGCGCGTCTGCCAATTCCGCCATACCCGCGAACAGAGTGCATAATGGCAGGGAAGTGCCCCGCCCATCGTCGCTTAAGGCATTTTATCATTTTCAAAGGGCAGTGTCAAGCCCAACCCCGGATTTACGATTCGAACCGCCGATTATACCCCGCACTGTTGCCCGTGGCAAAGTCCCGGGACGGTTGACAAGCGCGGCAAAAAGGAATATAATATCAGTTGGTATTAATTTAATTCACTAACATAATTATATAAGGTGATGACTAATATGAATTTTATCTTCATTTCCCCTCAGTTTCCTCCCATTTACTGGAGCTTCTGCGACAGGCTCAAGCGCAACGGCGTGAACGTCCTTGGCATCGGCGACAGCCCCTACGACGCCCTCGCCGACGGGCTGAAGGGCGCCCTTACGGAGTACTACCGTGTGGAGAACATGGAGGACTACGACCAGATGTTCAGGGCGGTGGCGTTTTTCTCCTTCAAATACGGCAAAATCGACTGGATAGAGTCGAATAACGAGTACTGGCTCGAGCAGGACGCCCGGCTCCGCACGGACTTCAACGTCACCACCGGTGTCAACCTTAAGGAGGTCAAGTGCTTCAAGTCCAAATTCGGCATGAAGGAGTTCTATAAGCGCGCCGGAGTGCCCACCGCCAGGTGCCACAAAATAACCACCCGCGAGGCCGCCCGGGAGTTTATCGCTCTTGTTGGCTACCCCGTCATAGTGAAGCCCGACAACGGCGTCGGCGCTGTTGCTACATATAAGCTGGAAAATGACGGGGACTTTGACGCCTTCTTCGACGACCTCCCCGGGGTGCAGTATGTGATGGAGGAGTTCGTCACCGGAGACATCTACTCCTACGACGCCATAACCGACTCAAAATGCGAGCCTCTGTTTGAGTCGATGACCGCCTGGCCCCCCTCCATTATGGACATAGTGAACGAGAAGCTCGACCTTGCGTACTATGTGGAGGACAGTATGCCTGACTCCCTCCGCCGCCTCGGAAGGGCAACCGCGAAGTCCTTCGGCGCCAGGAGCCGTTTCATACACCTTGAGTTTTTCAAACTCACAAAGGCAAAGCCCGGCCTTGGCGAAGTGGGCGATTTTGTGGGCCTTGAGGTCAACATGCGCCCCGCCGGGAGCTACACCCCGGATATGATGAATTTTGCCCACTCCACGGACGTATATGAGATATGGGCGGAGATGGTGGCCTACGACCGCCGTGTCCTCCCGGAGAGCGGCGACGACCACTTCAGCGTCACCGCCGACAGGCGCGACATATACCGCTACGTCCACACCAATGAGGAGATATTCTCAAGGTACGGCGAAAAAATAGTGAAGTATGAGCGCCTTCCCGCGATTTGGGAGGACCAGATGGGCAACGAGACCTTCATCGCCCAGGCCGCCGGCAGGGAAGAGGCGGAGGAATTTATCCGGTTTGTCCAGGAGAGAGCATAAAAACACATTTAGGAGGACGCGATGAACGTCAGGTATTTCAAGGAGAGCAGCCGCGAGCTGGAACGGGATATGGAGTTCAAGGTCTACGGGGACTCCGGAAAGCTCTGCTTCGCCTTCCCGCCCCAGAACGGCAGATTCTATGATTTTGAGAATTTCGGTATGGTGGAGTCCATCCGCCCGTGGATAGAGGACGGCAGGATCCTGCTCGTCACCCCGGACAGCATCGACGCCGAGAGCTGGTCCGCCAGGGGGGAGAACCCCCGCCGCCGCATAGAGCTTCAGGAGCGGTGGTTCAGGTACATAACGCTGGAGCTTGAGCCCCGTACTCACGCCCTTGGCGCTGCGCCGGGACGCGGTATGCTCACCGGCTGCTCCATGGGCGCGATGCACTCCGGGATAATCTACTTCCGCCGCCCGGACCTCTTTGACACGGTGGTCGCCTTAAGCGGCACATACAACGCCAACGACTTTATCCTCGATTACATGGACGACCTCATCTACGCAAACTCCCCTGTGATGTTCCTCCCAAATATGCCGGAGGACCATCGGTATATGGAGCTGTACCGCTCCTCCCAGCTCATATTCTGCGTGGGGCAGGGCGCCTGGGAGGACGACCTCCTCGCCGGGACAAGGGCCTTGGATGCCGTGCTGAAGTCAAAGGGCATACCCGCCTGGTTTGACTACTGGGGCTTTGACGTAAACCACGACTGGTGCTGGTGGCAGAAGCAGCTTCCGTATTTCATGGGCAAGCTTGAGCTGTAAAAACCTTATGAGGGACATTTTTTCGGCGGACTTCGGCCTCACCGCCCTCACCGGAGAGATTGAAAACGGATATATCGTGAGGCTCGCCTTCGGTGCCGCCGAGCCCTCCGCGCACCCGGAGCATGATTCGGTGAAGCTCTGGGACAGGGCGCGGGGGGAGCTTGAGGAGTATTTTTCCGGTGCCCGCCGGGAGTTTGACCTGCCGATATACTTTGGCGGCACGGACTTTCAACGCCGGGTCTGGGAGGCCCTGAGGGGCATACCCTACGGTGAGGTGCGCACCTACGGCGGGCTTGCCGGGGAGCTTGGACAGCCCCGCGCCGCCCGCGCCGTGGGCGGCGCGTGCCACAAAAACCCCATCGTGATAATCATTCCCTGCCACAGGGTAGTGGGCGCCTCCGGGCGCCTCACGGGCTTTGCCGGGGGACTGGAAACAAAAAGGCACCTTCTCACCCTTGAGGCGCATATCGGAAAAGCATGACAACTTTTAAAGTGAAAGGTGGGGCCTCATTCGAGGCCCCGCCTTGCTTGTCGAAAAAGCCCTGCGGGCTTTTTCGACAAGGGGGAACGTGCGGGCAATTTTCTCTGAATTTTGCGATATTCAGAGAAAATTACCCTGCTGCCGCCCTGTGCGCCGCCGAGTGCGGCACTTGCGCGGCAAGAGGGATTTTTTCCGCTGCGAATGTCGCCGGAAAAAATGTCGAATTTGAGTTTTTTTGACAAACTGAATCGCTCGAAGGGCGGCTCTTTGCGAGTCGCAGTGTGCGGCTCTCTGGGCTGTGCGTGCAGGGGATCGGCAAATTTCTTCTGTCGGCAAAGGAAAGCCTTTGTCGACAGCTTGAAGCCCTTCGGGCTTTGCCGACAGTGAAAGGCGGGGCCTCATTCGAGGCCCCGCCTTTTTTGGTTTAGCGGTTTTGACTTTTCGTCACTTTACGATGCTCTCGCAAAAGCGCATGAGGACCGTCGCGATTTGAGCGCGGGTCGCCTTATTACCCGGGGCGAGGTGCGTGTCGTCCACGCCCTGGATAAGTCCGGCGTCCACTGCCCATCTCATGCCGTCCTCTGCCCAGGAGCTGACGCTCTCCGCGTCCACAAATCCGGCGAGGGATTCAGGCTCGCTGGTGACGTAGCCCTTCTTCTCGGCGTAGCGGTAGAGGATAGCGGCAAGCTGCTGGCGGGTGATGGGATCGGAGGGACCGAACTTCACGTCGCTGTATCCGGTGACGATGTCGTTGGCTGCGGCCCAGGCCACTGCCCTGGCGTACCACGCTCCGGCGGACACGTCGGCAAATGTGGTGGAGCCGTCAACGGCGGGCTCGCCCTCAAGACGGTAGAGAATTGTCACAACCATGCCACGGGTGGCGGTGCCGGCGGGGGAGAATACGGTGGGCGCTGTGCCGTCCATAAGCTCCTTCAAAACGGCGTAGTCCACGCTCTCGTGGTACCACTTGTGCTGGTCCACATCGGTATATTTGCTGCTGGGGCAGCTCTCGCCGCCGTCGCAGCCGAAGACCGCGGTGACCTTGACGTTCACCTGGCCCGCGGGCATACGGAAGGAGTATGTCCCGTCGCCGTTGTCGGTGACTTCCACTGCCTTGCCGTTCTGGTCGGTGACAGTGACGGTGCCAATGGTGTAGCCCTCGTCGGGCTTCACTGTCAGGGTGACGGTGGAGCCATAGGTGGCGGAGCTCTTGTCGGCGGTCACGGAGCCGTGCTCCATATCTCCGACGTTCACGGAGTAGGTGGGCGTGGGTACGAAGCTGCTGTAGAAGGTGTAGAAGCAGCTGCCGTCCTCGCCGACCTCAACGTTCATGGAGTACCCTCCGGCGGGGGAGAGCATCTTGCTTGTGTCGATTTCAGGCTCGGAGCCCTTGAGCGTTACTCCAAGGGAGCGCCCTACAACGGCCTTGGCCTCGGGGTCACTGACGATGATGGTGTCGCCGTCCTTGGCCGCGTCCACGGCCTCCTGAAGGGTAGCATAGTAGGTGCCGCCAATCTGTGCCACTGCCTTATTCGATGTGCTGAACACAAAGGGGCTCAGTCCGTCGCTGGAGGTGAATA
Organism: uncultured Oscillospiraceae bacterium; assembly: GCA_947630755.1. Taxonomy (GTDB): domain Bacteria; phylum Bacillota; class Clostridia; order Oscillospirales; family Oscillospiraceae; genus RUG626. Next base: position 47,373 of record CANRIU010000003.1, read on the forward strand.
CCGCCATAAGCCGTATCACCTCTCCCTTATCATCGGTGAACCTGCTGATGGATGCCATATGGTAATGCTCGCTGCCGTCCTTTGTGTGCTTGACAAGGATGGAATCAACATCATCGTCCACAAAGTCCAGCGGGAGGCCGACCCACAGGGTGATGGGGCTGTTGACGGAGAGCTTCTGGTCTGATCCGCTTATCTCAACTGCGTTTTTGTTGGCCTCGTCCTTAATGATTTCCTCATCCTCAGCGGCGGTTGTCGCGAGAAGGTGGCAGAATGCGTCGATTTCCAGCGCAAGGGTCTTGTCCTCGCTTGATATGCTGTAGCTTTCAACGCCGATGTTGAGGTAGGACTCAGCCACAATGCGAACGTCCTCTTCCGTGGCTGTTACGCCTGCGGCCTCGAGAGCCTCAATTCCATCCGTGACAGCGTCCTCGGGGACGTCCACGGTGTTGCCTGCAATTTCTGTCAATGCGCTGGTGTCGGGCTTCGTATTGGCAAGGGCGTCAGTCATTTCCTTAAGCTTTGCATCATCCACTCCGTCAAGGACAGTGTCCTCGGAGCTTACCTCTGGGTCGCCGACTATCGCGGGGACCTCCATGGGCACTGTCTTCTCTCTCAGGTGTACGCCGTGCAGGACCGCGCCGCCCAGGGACATGACCTCCACGATGCTGGCGTCGTTGGGATCAAAGGCGTAGAGGATAGGCTCGGGGGTGTCCCCGTTGCCGCCCATGCTGCCGCCCGCAAAATCGCGGACCGCGTACATCTGGCCTGTGAGGGCGTCGGTGAAGAAGCTCCGGCTGCTGGTGGGCTCGCTCCAGTAGGTCTTGACCATGGTGGGCTGAGTATAATCCCCGGTCTCGGGATCGATGACCGTAATGACGCCCGTCTGGAAGGTGTCGATACCGTAGAGCTTCCCGTTCACGACCTCCAGGTTGGCAAGCGCGTATTCGCCGGACTCAAAGAGCTGTGTGGCGGTGCCGTTACTTTTGTCGACCTCATAGATAAACGCACTCGCGCCGTAATAGCCCCACTCGCTGACCTCCATTGCCGTGGCGGTCAGATAGAGCTTCCCGCTCTCCGCGTCATAGCCGAGGTCCACGGGAACGATGGGATAGGAATCGCCATGATCGTCTTCATATTCACCGAAGTCCATCTCGCCCAGCTTTGTTCTCGCATAGGTGTCGGGGTCGATGGCGTAGAAGGCGCCGCTGACGCCGTAGGCGTAGATTTTGTTCTCGCTCTGGACGTAGTAGGAGACCTGGAGCTCCTCCTCGTCCTGCGCGTCGATATGCTCAACGCTCATGGTGCCGTTGGCATCGAAGCTGACCCACTGCCCGTCGGTCTGGTCGTAGGCAAAGAACCTTCTCGCGAAGTCCGTAACGGTGACAAGGCACTCGGCAGTGCGCCCGGAGGCCTCGTTTGTTGCCTTTATGGTGGCTGTCCCGGCCTTGAAGCCCGTGACAGTGCCGTTGGCGTCCACCGTGGCGACGGTCTCATTGTCGGACCTCCATATAATGCTGTCGTCTACCTGGCTCTCGCCCAGGGGCAGAACGGCGGCGGTAAGCTGGATGGACCCGCCCACATTGACCGTTGCCTTCTTGTCAGAGAGGACGACCTTTGTGGCCTCGGTGGTGGGCTCGGGTGTGATAGCCTTCTCGGGAACGGTGTAGAGCGCTCCGATCACAAGGCCGGTGAACACCGCGCCCAGATCCGTTGCTGTCCCGGTAGCAAGATCCACGACCTGAAGACCGCCGCTGGCAGATTCCCTGTCCAAATAGGTCCAGTAGGTATTTTTGGTGTTCGGGTCATAGTGCATGCTCTGGTATCCGGTGCAGTTTGTGTACCCGGTGGGGCCTATCTCCGTGAGCTTGGCTGTGGAGGTGTTCACGGAGTAGAGCATACCGTTCTCGCCGATGGCGTAGAGGTTGCCGCTCTCGTCAAAGGTGGCAGCCGCCAGAGGCGTCCCGGCGTCGCCGATGAGATATGCCTCCCCGGTCTCCCTGTCTATCTGTATGACAGCGCCCTCGTACAACCCTCCGGAGCAGACCGCGTACAGGGCCCCGGTGGTGTAGTCCATCGCCATGTCGCGGATGGGATAGGAGCACCTCACGAGCTCGCCCATCTCAAAGTTATCCGTGTCGAAGGTGGTTAAGTAGTGCTCGTAATCCATGCTCTCGTCGCCCTGAAGGTAGGCGTAGACCATACCGTCATACATGGCTCCGGCATAGACGGAGATTTCCGTGACAAAGAGGCTGTCGTCGTCCACTGCCGGCTCCACGCCCGGATCCGTGTCGCTGAAATGTATCCAGAAGCCGTAATTTTGTGCTGTGTAGTCCTGAATGGCTATTCCGTGGAGCACAGCGCCGGACTCAAGCACCTGGACAGCGGCTGTCTTCGCCTCAAGGTCGCCGACCGTGACAGTCAGCTCCGCGGTTCCGACAGTCTTGCCGCTGATAACGCCGTCCGTCACATCGGCAACGTCCGTCTTGTCGATGGTGCAGATCAGCTCGTCTGTGGCGTTCCAGGGCTCAATGTCCGCCTTGACAGCGGCAGTCCCGCCCTGAAGCACAATATATTTGTCTGCGATGGAGAAATCGGTCGCCTTGACCTCGGGAACCTCCGGCTCATCCTCGACGATTTCCAGAAGTCCCATATTGAAAGCTTCTCCCGCGAGCTCCAGGCTCATAATGCCGCCCAGATACACGTCCGTGAAGGTATCGGTGTCGATGTAGTAGAGCTGCCCTAAGTCGTTGGCCCAGAATATGGCCTTGTTCGCGTCGGAGTAGTGGATAGAACCGTACTGGGTCCAACCCTCTCTGAAGCTCATGACATGATGACCGTCCTCGGGGACCTGGATGGTGAATCCGTCGTCGTCTTCTGTGACTGTCATCTCTGTCAGCTCAAGATCGTAATCGAAATTCACCGTGCCGAGATAGAACTTCCCGTCATTGTCAATGGTCATGCCGTAGCAGGGCTGTCCCACCGTGTCGTAATCGAGGACCGCCACGTCACGGATGGCGCCGGTGTTCATGTTGATTTGTACAAGAGTGTATGTGGTGACTTGTTCCCACATCATGCCCTCGGTATGCTCCTTGATGCCGTACATGAAGCCGTCCTTGTAGTTGAAGGCCATGGCGTTGATCATCTCGCCGCAGGACCCGAGCTTGACGCCGTTCATGGTTTTGGGATCCAGAACGTAGAAGCATCCGGAGGCGTCGTAGGCGTAGACCTTGCCGTTGTGGTAGGCCGCGGCGGTGATGGCATATGTGGGGCTTATGCTGCCGGGCACAAACTCCGCGGTGGAGGTATCGGCCACGTCACGGACTTTGACCCACTGATAGGTCATGTTGTCGTAGAAGTAGAGGCTGCCCACAGGCTCAATGACTGTGACAGCGCACTTTGCGCTGACGCCGTCCACGCTGGCGGTGATGGTGGTGGTCCCGGCCTTAAGCGCGGTTACGACGCCCGCCTCGACCTTGGCGACGCTCTCCTCGCTGGAGGACCACACAACGTCCTTCGTGCTTGCGTTGAAAGGCTCCGGGAAAATCTCCAGCAGAGCCTCTTCACCCTTGATAAGGGCGATGGACTCGGAGGAGATGGTGAGCCCCGTGACCTTTTCGGCCTCGGGAATGACCTCGGTCTCAGGCTCCGTGTTGGGCTTGAAAAGTCCGGCAAGCTCACCGTAGAGCAGCACGTCGGAGACCTTTGTCGCGGTTCCCTTCGCAGTGTCGACTTTGTAGAATACTGCGTCGACATCTGTTTCATATGTCACGGGATCGGACTGGGCGAGGTAGTTTGCCCAGTAGAGCTGCTCGCCGCCCTCCGCCGAATGGTCAAAGGCCATGGACTGATAGAAGCCCTGGACGCTGGCAACGTTTTCCTCAAGATCCCAGTCGTAGCTGTACACAATGGCTCCGGTGGCGACGCCCGTGCTTCCCACAGCCTCAACGGCGCCGTCGGTGCCGATGGTATAGAGCTTCGCGTCCTTGTCGTCGGTATCCACGCTGTAGAGAGTACCGTCCTTGCTTGCTGCGAGGGTGAGAAGCTCGTTCTCGGGCCCCTGGAGCTCGACGTGGCTCGTCACGGTCCAGCTCGCGGGATCCAGCGTCAGCAGCAATGCTGTGCCGCTCTCGTCTCTCGCGGTGAGGACGTAGATCTTGCTGTCCTTATAATTGAATGCCATGTCCACGGCTGTGGGGGCGACTGTCTCGCCGTCCTCCTCAAAGGTCAGCGTACCTACGGGGAGGCGCGTCCAGCTGCCGGGCTTTATGGCAAAGATGGCGGCGGGGGTTTCCTCACCCGTGTAGTCATCGGTGCCGGGCTCCTCGATGCCGATGATGTAGCCGTCCACATAGTCCGCAGCGGAGACATCCGCAGCTCCGGTGGCAGCGGAGGAGTCACGGAAGACCATGTCGGAGGCATCGTCGCCGCTGAAGGACCACCAGCCGTTGTAATAATCGGTGCTCTCCAGAGTGCCGTAGTCTGTCTCGCCCCAGCTGAACTGCCGGTAGGCGTACCAGGAGTTGGCGTCGAAGGTGGGCTCGGTGTTCAGGGTCACGGTGTAGTACGTCTCGTTAAAGCCGTAGTCCGCCACAACCAGCTGGAACACGGAGTCAAGTCCCGCAAGGTCGATCTCGATCTCATACTGCTTGTCCGCCTCGTGGTCGGTATCCTCGACAGTTATGTACTCCGCGGCATTTCCGGTGGAGGTGATGGGCATAACAGCCGCGATGCAGTTGTTGTCACTGACAGTGACCTTGAGCTTTCCGTCCTCAGTGAGGGTGGGGGTGCCTATTATCTGGGGCTTTTCGTTGTCGATGGTGATGGGGACAACGAAACTCTGATCCACAGTATTGTCGCCGTCGTCCAGCCAGGCGGCCACGGTGAGATATACGGTGGTGTCGTTTTCAAGAGGCACGCTGTCCTTTGTGAAGTCGTACATCTCCGTCTCGCCGTCCATCGTGAGGTAGGAGTACTGGATGGGTACGCACAGGCCGTAGGCGTCCACATAGTAGGACTTCTGGGCGTGGGGGTATTCAGCGCGGTAGAGGACTTTAGTCCCCTCCTTGTCCTCGGACCATGTGAAGGTCAGGAGCTTGGCGGAGCGCATCATGGAGACATAAATGTCGGTAATGGCGTCGCCGTACCCGTCCCCGTTCATGGAGAGGACGTTGTGATGGTCGTTGTAGGGAGTGTCGGTGTAGGGGTTTACGCCGAGCAGGAAGTTATCGGTGAATACGACGTGGAAATACCTCTCGTACTGAGAGGCCTCCTCGTCCTCGTACCACCAGCCGGTGTCAAAGACTTTGGCTTTGCTCCAGTCGCCGTAGAATCCGCACAGGGGCAGACCCAGCGCGACGGCGGTCTTATCGTTTTCCTCGGGAGTGAGGCTTATGAAGCCGTCCACATAGATGCCGCTTTTGTAGTGACCGTCCATGTAGGTCTTATCATCTTTGGTAAGAGTGATGGAGACAGTCACCTCTGCTGTGCCGTTTGCCTCGACAGTTACCTTATTATCGGCAACGCCGCTGCCGGAGAAAACTGCCTTGGTGGAGAGCAGCCTGCTCGTCTCGCTCATGTACTCGCCGTCATAACCCGTTATGGTCTGGTACTGGTCCGTCACCAGCGTGCTGTCCAGGGTGTATGTATGCGGCTCACCGGACATATTGGTAATCTTGAATGTGAAGCTGTAAACCCCGTTTGCGTTGTCCTTGAGGGACGCCTTGGGGGTGAGCTCCTCATTGTCGTCCACTTTCACGGTGAGGTACGCGGGGGTGGTGACGGCGTTATACACGTTTGCAAGACCCGCGCCCTGACGCCTGGGGGAGTAGGGGACCTTGACGCCGCCCTCGGTTTCACTTTCGATGAGGGGAGTGGCGGTACTCATAAGCAGCGCCTCCGCCACATTGTGAAGCTCGGTGTCCTTTATCTCCGGATGGGTTTTCTGGAGGTACTGGATAACAAGTGCGCTCATTCCGGCGATCTGGGGCGTCGCCATGGAGGTGCCGCTCATGTCGCCGTACTCGCCGCCGTCCAGGGTGGAGTATATATGTCCGCCGGGGGCGGTGATGTCGGGCACCAGCGTGAGGTCGGTGGACAGGCCCCAGGATGAGAACTCGCTCATCTTTCCGCCGTCGGGGTTGGGTATAGCCGTCAGGCCGCTGATGTTGACGACCATGGTCCCCACGACTTCCTGTCCGTCGTTATCATTTTTAGCCGCTTCGACCATAGTGGTGCCGTCCGCCAGGGTGATGAATACGTTGGGCAGAAGTCCGGCGTCCACCATGCCGCTGTACGGACCATCAACGTTGTCATAGACGACGCACCCGGCGGCTCCCGCATTATAGGCGTTTGTCTGCTTGCTCGTGAAATCGATCTCGCCGCGCTGAACAAGGGCAATCCATGGAGCTTCCTCAAGACTGTCAATAGCCTCTTGGACCTGCTCAAAGTCAGTATCCTTGCCCACGCCGGGAATTACCACATATTTATACTCTGTCGTCCCTGCCTCCTCGTCGGTGACAAGGGTGGTGAAGGGCGTATCGGCAACGTCTATATATACGATTTTCTGACCATTCACCTCAAAGTAGACCATCATCATGCTGGAGTTCTCAGAGCTTGCAACAGCGGTGGCTCCGGCATAGGTAGCGGGGGAGGAGATGATGCTGTTGTCCGGGTCGTCGGTCTTGTTGAGATTCGTCCCGGTGGGGTTCCCATACGCCGCGGAGGTGGAGTTTCCGGCAGCCACCGCGAGGATCATGCCGTGGGAGGCCACCTTATTATAAATTTCATTCTCCCACTCGTATACGGAGGTGGGGAATCCGGCGTTGGAGCCGAGGCTCATGTTCACGGAGTCCACGCCCAGGTAGAAGCAGTCCTCCAGGGCGGCGGCGATGTCGTCCTGATAGGCTCCGCCGTTGTCGCCGAACACCTTCATGATGAGAAGCTGCGCGCCGGGGGCCACGCCCACGACATCCGTGCCCTCGGTCTTGTTGGCGGCGATGATTCCGGCGACATGGGTGCCGTGGTCGCCCTGACCGTCGGTGTGGCTGACATCGGTGTCGCTGTCCACATAGCAGAAGGCGTAGGGCACCTTCGTGTTCACATGGAGCTGCTGGGCTGTGACACGGGTGGAATAATCCTTTGACGCCGCGTGGAGATTAGGCATCGCGGCGGCTATCTCAGCCTCCGTGAGGGGATCGGTCGGTGTAAACCCCTCGGCTGAAAAGGAAGGGTGGGTCACATCAAGACCCGTGTCGATGACGGCGACGCGCATCCCGTCGCCGTTGTACCCGACGCCCCAGGTCTGCACGGCGCCCACGGACTTGCTGGTGGAGAAGGTGAGCTTCTCCGCCTCGCCATCCGTCAGGTCGTCGGGAAGCTCATATCTCCCGGCGAGGAACGCGCTTCTGACGCCCTCGACATTCGACACAGCCTCAAGCGCGCCGTAGGGCATATCGAGGGACATGCCGTTGAAGAGGGTATCGTACTTGTAGTTCACCTCAACGGCGGAGCTGGCGGAGGCGGGGAGGGGAATGCCCGCCATGGCGTCTTCTATGGCCTGCTCGATCCTGTCAAGAAGCTCGTCCTGATAGGAGCTGATTTCGGCCCGCTCGTTTATGACGGCGATGCCGTTATCCTGCAGGTCCTGAGCCGTAAAGCCCTGGTCCAGAAGCGCGGGCTCCTCGAACACCACAATGACCCTGACGGTGTCCGTTGGAGCGGGCGTGTCCTGTCCCAGAAGATACTGAGAGGAGAGGTCGCGCTTGAGATCAAGCCCCGTGTCCTCTGAGGGCGTGATCGTCGCGCCGGTATAGTCCCCGTAACGGGTAAAGCCGCTATCCGGCGTATATCCCTGACCGTGAGGCCCATCCCTCTCCGGCAGCGGGACATGACCGTCCCCGAAAGGGGAGCCGTCCTGTCCCTCGTCGCCGCCGACTGTGGCATAGTCCCCGCCATTGGGGCTCGCCGCCACAACCGGAGGCACCGTGCACAGAAGCATACACAGCGCCAGCGCGGTCGCAAGCAATTTTTTACTCATAGAATACCTTCTTTCCTGTTCCCGCAAATTATGCGGATTTCTGCATATTCCCCGCCGCTTTCCCCAAACCGGACCGATAATAAGGACCAAAAAGCGGGGTTAAAAAGGTGTACTTTTCCGTATCAGGGTATTACGAAAAAATACATTGCTTATTTTAGCACATTTCCGGGGGAAATGTCTATATTTATTTACATTTTTTTCGATTCCGATTGAAAGAAATTTGAAATTTGCGGTTACAGAAAAGTACACCTTTTTGTAAATCAGATCGTAAATTAATTCATAATTATAGTGAATATTGTGAATATTGTTATTCATTTCACCGCCAGGGTTCTTTTTCCCAAAGCATACCGGGGCTTATCTTTTGTACGCTCATATATGAAAACGCGGGCGGGAAGCATTCGCTTTCCGCCCGCGTCAATTTACATGCGCGGCATCTGCCCGGTATTAAACTCAATCAACATCCCCGAAGGAGAGATCACCCTCCGCCGGAATCTTCTCAGGCTCCTCCTCGGCAGGGGGGAGGACCACCCAGGCGTCCGGAATAGTGCGCCCTCCCGCCATTGGCGTGGACGCCTTTGTTATCATCTCGCCCATGTACGACATGGAGGAGCTGGAGCCGCCGTCCATGTTCATGGCGTTGTAGCAGTCGTATTTCAGAAGTATATTTGCGCAGGTCTCCACGGAGGCCCCGAGGCCCGTCGTGACGCCACGCCCCTCCACAACAAGCAGTAGCACCGTCTTGTCGGAGGTCTGCCCGATGCATGTGCGCGGCTGCTTGCTCATGAAGTTCCTGTTGACGTGCAGCTCCCCGTTGAGGACGATTATCGGCTCAAACTCCACTGCGTATCTCAGCTCCGAGAGGTCCAGCGCGTAGCCCATCCGCAGATTCCCGTCGTAGTCAAAGCCGCAGGTCTGGTATGTCCCGCCCTTTGCCTCGGACAAAATCTCTCCGTCGCTGATGACCAGCCCTTCCACAACGTCGCCCTTGCCGTGTCCCTCCACATCGAGGAAGCCCCCGGCGTTGACGCCGAGCACCGCCCCCTCCTGGGTGCAGAAGTCAGTAACCGTGGTTCCGCGTCCCTGACGGTGGTTCACCGCCAGCATCACCCGGGTGGAGTCCTTGATAATCGCCAGTTTCCCGGTGTAGTCGCTGTTCTTGTAGTAGACGATGATGAGCTTGTTCGGTACATCGATCGCCCACACGTCGTCGCCCACGGTGGTCTTTATGCCCATGTCCACGATGTCCTTGATTTGCAGCTCGTGGAAGTCCTCGATGTCCTCAGGTATTGTCTCCGGGTCCAGCTCCGGGAACAGCTCCAGCATTGCGAGAAGCCCCGTCGGGTCCGGGTCCTCCGGAGGCTCCTCCGGCACATCCGGCTCGTCCGGGACATCCGGCTTCTCCGGCGTCACCGGGTCCTCGGGAGTTGTCGGCTGCTCCGGGGGCTCCGGCTCAGCGGGCTCATCCTGCCCGGGGAGCCTGCTCTCCTCGACCAGGTTATTCTGGAGCTCCTGATAATACCTGTCCATGACATCGTTCACCACGTCCTCAGGTATGAACGCGGTTGCGAGCCACTGGTGTGTGAAGGTACTCATCGCCGTCTGGATATACATCTCCCGCAGATTTTTTATAAACGGTATCTGTGAGTACACGGCTGTGAGGTACCCGGCGACCCCGAGGATAAGCACACACGCCACAGCGATAAGCCAGTTACGCGCTTTGTGGGATTTGCGCGGCTTAGTTGAGGTGTGCGCTCCGGAGGAGCCGCCAAAAACTTTTGAATTGGTATTTTTATTATCTTTTTTCATAGCATAAGTATTCTAACAAAATATGTCGAAAGTTGCAACCACATTTTTAAATATAATATGACAAAAAAACATTAATTTTCCGACCCTCCGCCGTCAAAAGCCATTGTTGCAAAAACGAAGAAAAGGTAATATAATATCGTTAAAATAACAAGTCCTTCTGGAGGCTGTATGTTTGAGATAATAAAGACCGAGGGCCGCGCCCGCCGCGGCCGTTTCACCACTCCCCACGGCAGCGCCGAGACACCCGTTTTCATGAACGTCGGCACTCAGGCCGCAATAAAGGGCGGCCTGTCCGCCCGGGACCTTCGGGAGCTTGGCTGCCAGATCGAGCTTTCAAACACCTACCATCTCCACCTGCGCCCGGGGGATGAGCGCATCCGTGAGCTCGGCGGCCTCCATAAGTTTATGGACTGGCGCGGTCCGATACTCACCGACTCCGGCGGATTCCAGATATTCTCTCTGGCAAAGCTGAGAAAAATAACCGAGGAGGGCGCCGCCTTCAACTCCCACATCGACGGGCGGCGGGTGTTCATGTCCCCGGAGGACTCCATCCGCATCCAGTCGAACCTCGGCTCCGACATTGCCATGGCCTTTGACGAGTGCATCGGCCTTCCCGCGCCCTACGGCTACGTCCGCGACTCGGCCCTGCGCACCTGCCGCTGGCTTGCAAGATGCAAGGCGGAGCTGGAGCGCCTCTCCTCCATGGAGGGGACCGTGAACCCCGGACAGGTCCTTTTCGGCATAAATCAGGGCGCCACCTATAAGGACATCCGCTGCGACACCATGGACGCCATAGCCCAGCTCGACCTTCCCGGTTACGCCATCGGCGGCCTCGCGGTGGGGGAGAGCACTCAGGAGATGTACGACACCATAGACGCCGTGGAGGAGCATATGCCCAAGGACCGCCCCCGCTACCTCATGGGCGTGGGCACTCCCTCCAACATAATCGAGGGCGTCTACCGGGGCATAGACTTTTTTGACTGCGTTATGCCCGCCCGGAACGGACGCCACGGGCACCTTTTCACCTGGGAGGGCGTAATAAACATCAAAAACGGCAAATACGCCTCCGACCCGGACCCCATTGACTCCGCCTGCGGCTGTCCCGTCTGCCGCTCCTACTCACGGGCCTATGTGCGCCACCTTTTCGTCTCCGGGGAGATCCTCGGCCTGCGCCTCGCCGTCGCCCACAACCTGTGGTTTTATAACGAGCTCATGGCGCGGATAAGAAAAAGCCTTGACGAGGGGTCCTTCGGCGCCTTCCGCGAGAGGTACTCCGGCGTACTTGACAGAAGAATCTGACCGCAATGTTCAAATAATTCTTGCAATTACGCCAAAGTCACTGTATAATAGCCAAAGGAGCTGTTATTATGGTCAAATTGAGCCCTTTTTCCCACTGTCAAGGGCGTATCTGCCGCCCCACGCCGGGGTGGGGCGTAATATGGCTTCGAGTATTTTTATCGCCGTCATTATTCATTCGATTTGGAGGTAAGTAAATGTTTTCAAAAAATAAGGCTCTGTTCCGGGCGTTAAGCCTCGGGCTCTCGGTTGTATTCGCGGTCTTTGCACTGGCGGGCTGTATGCCCGCTGACGGCACTGCTGCCGGCGGGGAAGGCGCTGACGCCTCCGCCGCGGCCGGAATGGGCGGCATGACCCTGATACTCTACCTTGTGGTCATCATCCTTGTGTTCTACTTCTTCATGATAAGACCCGAGAAGAAGCGCAAGAAGAAGGCCCAGGAGATGCGCGACTCCCTGGCTGTGGGCGACAACATCGTCACCATCGGCGGTATGGTGGGCAAGATAGTCAACGTCTCCGGCGAGTATGTCACCTTTGAGACAGGCGAGGACCGCGTCCGCATAAAGATAGCCAAGTGGGGCATCTCCTCCACCGGAAAGGACGCCGAGGAGCCCGACGAGAAGGCCTCCAACTAAATCTCCATAGAGTAATTATTGTCCCTCCTTGTGAATAAGTCTTATTAAAGGGCTTGTTTATAAGGAGGGATTTATTATGCCCAAAAAAGAACCTAAGGGCTCCGCCGCGCGCCTCATGCCGGGGTGCCTTCTCGGGGCGGCGGTGACGCTCGCGCTGTCGGCGCTCCTGCTTGCGCTCCCGGCGGCGCTCATCGCCTCCGGCAGGGTGGGGGAGGGGGCGGCAATGACAATGACTGCCGCCGCCGCGTTCCTCGCCGCCTGCGCCGGGGCGCTGACGGCAAAAATTAAAAACGGCGGCTCGCCCCTCTCCGCCATCCTCGCGGCGCTGCTGGCCGCGGCGGTGAGGCTCCTTGTCATGTTCATCTCCGACCGCTCCACGTCCTTCGACTCCGGAGACGCCTGGGTGCTGGCGGCGATGCTTGCGGGCGGCGCCCTCGTCTGGCTCACGGGCCGGGGCGGGCGGCGCCGGAGAAGGTAATTTCCGGCAGATTGACAACGCTCCTGATTACGAACTGTAATCAGGAGCGTTAGTTTACATAAACGGTAGCTGATAACCAATATATTGTGGTTACTTCAAGCGTACTCCCCAAATATAGCGGAATTGCAGGCGTTTTACACCACGAAAACGCCCTGCCGGATGCGTAGTTTACATAACGCAGTTTACATAATTGTTGTGCATAATTCACAAATTTGGATTTTCCTATTGATTATTTATTCCGGATGGTTTATTATATAAGAACCTCAGGGAGATTTGATGTCCCGGTAATTTTTTTGGACGTACCTGAATAAACCTTTATCGGGTGATTTTGGTATGAACAAAAGAAGGCTCCAATTTGACATCTGGTCTGTTTCCCGGGGCGCCATGCCGTCGTTTCTTTTCTGCGCCGGGAGCTTTATCCCCGGCGTTCTCATCGGCGCCGCGATGGCGGGTCCCTTTTCCTCCGGCTCCGCCGCCGCGGACTGTCTCTCCTCCTTTGCCGGCTTTTTAAGCTCCGGCGCGGGGAGGGGAGAGGTGCTCCCGATTTTTCTGAGGCTCTCGCTTTATCCGCTTGTGTCCTTTTTGCTGGGCTTTTGCGTATTCGGGGTGGTCCTCATCCCGGCCCTGAGCCTGCTCCGGGGCTTCACCCTGGCCTTTACCCTCGCGGTGCTCACACGTCTCGGCTGTGCCGAGGGGGCGATAGCGGGGTATATCGTCCTCGGGATCCCCGCGCTTTTCACTGTCCCGCTCTTTCTGCTCGTGTCCTCCGGCGCTCTGCGCGCCTCCTGCCGCCTCTCCCGGCTTGCTTTTCTGGAGGAGGGGGGACAACCGGGCATATACGGGGCGGCCTGTTTCCTGCGATTTTTCGCGGCGGGAATACTCCTGCTGCTTATCTCTCTTGGGGAGTGCGCCATTTTGGGTCTTGCCGCGCCAAAGCTCCCCATCCCATGAACGAAAGAAGGTGCCCGTGTGCCGGAAGACCTCATCAAGGCTTTTGAGACGTATTTAAAAGAGGAGAAGCACGCTTCAACAAATACATACCTCTCCTACGTCCGTGATATAAATCAGTTTTCCGATTATCTGTCAAAGAATATGGACTGTTCCCTTGTCACCGCCGACCGGGACACCGTTTCCGGCTATATGGCCTATTTGAGCGGCATCGGCAAATCTCCGGCGACAATGTCAAGGTCCTTAGCGTCCCTCAAAAATTTTTACGCCTTTCTCCTGTCCCGGGGGTATATAAGCGCCAACCCTGTTCATGACATTAACGTGGAAAAGACGGAGAAAAAGCTCCCCCAGATCCTCACAAGCGCGGAGGTGGAGCTGCTCCTTGACCAGCCGAAATGCACCGACATGAAGGGCTACCGCGACCGGGCCATGCTGGAGATGCTCTACGCCACGGGCATACGGGTTAGCGAGCTCATAAGCATGAACATTGACGACGTGAAGCTCTCCGCCGGGATAGTCAAGTGCACCACCCACGGCAAGGACAGGTACATACCAATGTACCCCGCGGCCATAAGGGCCGTGTCGGACTACATAAACCTCGTCCGTGGGCAGATGGTCGCCTCGCCCACGGAGCAGGCCCTTTTCGTCAACGTGAACGGCGAGCGCATGACCCGCCAGGGCTTCTGGAAGGTCTTGAAGCACTATCAGGAGACGGCGAAGATAGACAAGGACATAACTCCCCACACCCTCCGCCACTCCTTTGCCGCCCACCTTCTTGAGAACGGCGCCGACATACACTCCATTCAGGAGATGCTCGGCCACGCCGATATTTCCTCCACCCAGATATATGCCCAGCTTGTGAAAAAGCAGTTGAAGGACGTATATAATAAGGCCCATCCCCGGGCATAACACTCCTTAATAAAACGTAATGTCCCCCGGCTTACGCCGGGGGACATTACGTTTTATCTGGTTTTTATTGACCTTACAGCTTACATGGTGAATTTGAGGCTAATGTCCAGCGCCGCCACGGAGTGGGTGAGGGCGCCGATGGAGATATAGTCCACTCCCGTTTCGGCGACCTGCCTTAAGTCCCGCTCGCCCATGTTTCCGCTGGCCTCGGTGAGAGCCCTGTGGTCGATGAGCTTCACGCACCTGCGCATCTCCTCAACGGACATATTGTCCAGCATTATAATGTCCGCGCCGGCATTGAGGGCCTCGGTCACCTGCTCAATGCTCTCCGTCTCGATCTCCACCCGCAGGGTGTGGGGGGCATTTTTCCGCACGGCCCCGATCGCCTGGGCTATTCCGCCGGCGGCGACGATGTGGTTATCCTTGATGAGCACCCCGTCGGCGAGGTTGAAGCGATGGTTTCTCCCGCCCCCGGCCTTGACGGCGTATTTCTCCAGGACCCTGAGTCCCGGAGTCATCTTCCGGGTGTCAACTATGATGCACCCGGTGCCCTCCACGGCCTTCACCGCCCGGCGGGTGGCAGTCGCCACGCCGGACATATGCTGCACAAGGTTTAGGGACACCCTCTCGCCGTAGAGCACGCTCCGCGAGGGTCCGGAGATTTTCGCAATATCCTGTCCCTTCTTCACCTCGTCCCCCTCGCCGACCAGGGGAGTGACAGTGACGCGCCCGTCCACAAGGGCGAACACCCTCTTAAGTACCGCCATCCCGCAAAATACCCCGTCCTGCTTTGCCCGGAAATACCCCTCGGACACCGCGTCCTCCGGGATGCAGCTCTCCGTGGTTATATCCCCGGTGCCCAGATCCTCCGCGAGGGCGTCCAAAATAAGCTTATCTATCGAAATGAAATTCATTTTTCCACCTCAGCTCTCGCGGTAGTGCGCGCCGATGCTCTCCCTGCGCGCCAGGGCGGAGAGTATTATCCTCTCCGAAATAATAGCCAGGCTCAGATCCTCGTCGTACTCCTTCGAGCTGTTAAATCCCGCCCGAAGCGTCGCCAGGATCTCCCGCATCTCCTCAAGCGCCGTCTCCAGCCCCTCGCGTGTGCGGACAACGAAGCAGTATGTGCTCATAATGTGCTGCATCCTCGCCCTCAGCGCCTTGAAGTCAATATCCAGCGCCTGCCTCACCGGAAGCTCCGGCAGCATCTCCGCACCCGGCTCCGGGGCGGGGGAGAAGGACGCGTTTATGTCCTCCGCGGCTCTGCGCCCGAAAACCAGGCACTCCAGCATCGAATTTGACGCCAGCCGATTCGCACCGTGCACGCCCGTGGACGCCGTCTCGCCGCAGGCGTACAGCCCCGGAACAGCCGTCCGCGCGTACAGGTCCGTTTTCACGCCGCCCATCATGTAGTGGTGCACCGGGCACACGGGGATATAGTCTCTGGCGATGTTGATCCCCCGGTGCAGGCACTCGCTGTATATCGTCGGGAAGCGCCTCGCCAGCTCCTCCTCGTCCTTCGACGTGATGTCGATAAAGACGTGGCTCTCGCCGGAGCGCTTCATCTCGTTATAAATCCCTCTCGCCACAATATCTCTCGGCGCAAGCTCCGCAAGCTCGTGCTTGCCAACCATGAAACGCTCGCCCTTTGAGTTTTTGAGAAGTCCGCCCTCGCCGCGCACGGACTCCGATATGAGGAAGGCCCTGCTCTCCCGGTCCGGCGACCAGAGCCCGGTGGGGTGGAACTGTATAAACTCCATTCCCCGCAGCTCCGCCCCCGCCCTTATCGCGGCGGCAAGGCCGTCCCCGGTCGCGACGGCGGGGTTGGTGCTCGTCTCAAAGACCTGCCCGATGCCCCCGGTGCAGAGCACCAGATGCCGCGTCGCGACAGTCTCGTATTTCCCGTCATCGTCCTTCACCAGAAGCCCCGACACACCCTTGAGGTCAGTGAGCACGTCCACAAAAAACGTGTTGTCCCGGAAGATTATGTTGTCCCTCTGGGAGGCTATATACGCCAGCGTCTTCACCGTCTCCCGTCCGGTGGCGTCGCCCCCGGCGTGGAGGATACGGTTCTTGTGGTGCCCGCCCTCCCGGGTGAGGTCCAGCTCGCCGGACTCGGTGAGGTCGAAGGGCACGTTCATCGCGATGAGCTTCCTTATGTCCCTCGGCCCCTCGTCCACAAGCACATGCACCGCCGCCTCGTCGCAAAGTCCCGCCCCGGCGACAAGAGTATCCTTAAAGTGCAGCTCCGGGTCGTCGTCCGGCGCGGTGACGGCGGCGATGCCCCCCTGGGCGAGCCAGGAATTAGATATGTCGATGGTCTCCTTGGCAAAAACACAGCATTTGAGGGAGGGGGAGAGGTTCAGCGCGCAGTAAAGCCCCGCGATACCCGCCCCGACGATCACCACGTCATAGCTTGAGTGCCTCTCGGGCTTTACGGACCCGTCAACAGCGTAACGCATAATGCTACCTTCTTTCGTACTGATACTATTCTCCGATAAGGAGATTAGTATGAAAAGGGGAACGGCGGTTTTAGCCGTTCCCCATATTATATCAATAAAGTACCTGATTGGCAACCTCAACTTGCCCAAAAAAACAATTTTTTACCTTCCTTGCATTATTAAGGTGACAAAAGCCGACCCCATTCCGGTTTCCAAATCGAGGTGTTTTGACCGATCACCAGAAAAGGAAACCCAGCGGCCCCGCGGATACATCCACCGACGTCCCAAGGGGAAGCTCCGGGAAGGCCGCGTTGAAGCTCTCGCACCACTCGGGAGTGTTGTAAAACAGGATAATGCCCTGATACCCGTCAAAGCAGGCGAGAAGCCGCTTTCCGGCCCCCAGATCCTCAAGCTTATCGTTGACACATTTTACTATGTCCACGTTCATCCAGTCCCCCTCGAAGGCGGCGCTGAAATCGCAATCCGCTCCCATCACGGTAAAGGACACATTTTTCCTGCCGGAGCCCTTATCCCAGTCGACGCCGCTGTTGTCCTCCTCAATGCGGGAAATATCAAGCTCTCCGCCGGAGAGGGTGTCGACAGCCTTTAAAAAGTCCGTGTACATCCCCTCGAGCTCAAATACCTCCGTATCCCAGGCGAGGACCGGGGCGTCCGTCTCGAGAAAGCTTACATCAGTCAAAATGAAGCTCAGGACCGTGCCCTTGTCCGAACAGGAGGCCGGGTCGCCGAATAAATCTATTATCTCCCCGGTGATTTCCTCCTCGTTATCCGAAATATCGATACCCAGCTCCGCCAGAGCGTCAATGCTATCGTGTATGTATGCTGAAAGCGCCTCGGGGGCATTGCTCACCTCCTCAGAAAACCCCGGATACTGCGCCCCGCAGCCGGGGAGTACCGACAGAATTATCGCCGCCGCGGCAAAAAGGGACAATATTCTTTTTTCCATGAGAAGCCTCCGTATTTAAATTATGTTTACGGCTCGTCCGCCTCATCCGTTGAATCGTCCCCGCCTTCGGCGCCCTCTTCCGGCCTTTTGTGCCCGGCAAGAGGGGAGAGCATCGCCGCCTCCCGGAGACCCTCGTTTTCAACGTGTGTGTATATCTCCGTAGTGTTCAGGTGCTCGTGACCGAGAAGCTCCTGAAGCGTCCTCACGTCAACTCCGTTGTGGAGCATCAGCGTCGCGGCCGTGTGGCGGAGCTTGTGGGCGGAGTATTTCGTCTCGTCAAGGCCCGCCTCGCCAAGGTGCTTTTTGACCAGCGCGTGGACCGTGGACCTGCTTATCCGCTCCCGCCGGGAGGAGAGAAACAACGCCCTTGAGTCCAGCGGCGCTATGGTCCTTCTCACAAGGAGATAGTCGTTCAGCGCCTCCGCCACAGCGTCATTTATGTAAACCACACGCTCCTTGCCGCCTTTTCCCAGCACCCGCAGGTGGTCCGCCCGCACGTCGGAAAGATTGAGCCCAACCAGCTCCGAAATACGAAGCCCGCAGTTTAAGAAGATGGTAAGTATGCAGTAATCCCTCTCACGGTTTTTACAGTCCACGCTGTCAAGGAGCCTCTCTGACTCACCGAGGCTCAGATAGCGGGGGAGGGACTTGATGATTTTCGGGGAGTCCAGGTCCTGTATCGGATTTGCCTCCAGCTGATGCGTCTTTAAGGTGAGGTATTTGTAAAACGACCTTATGGTCGAGACCTTCCGTGCCCGGGAGGCGGAGTTGAGGCCGTACTCCGGGTCGTTGGCGTTTTGATTTTTGACCCGGTCCCGGGACATATATCCCAGATAGTCGTACACATCCGACAGAGTGACGGACCTCACGAAATCAAGGTCCACATCCATGATTGAAATGGTGTCAAGAGAGGTGTCCCGGGGCAGATTATTTTTAATGACCTTCATGTACCTGAAAAATGTGCGCAGGTCAAGGTAATACTCATCCACAGTTTTTCTGGAGTGTCCGGCGATATTCTCATGGTAATTTAAAAAGCTCCTGATTATCTCAGGCGCCTCGGTTCGGTAGTCCATTTCATGATCTCCTTAAAATTAAAAGCGGACGCTTATTTTTTTAAGCGCTCCGGCGCCGGGGAAGTGGCTTTCAGTATAACACAGCTCCCGGAAAAAGTCCACAAGAAATTGAACAAAATAAAAATTTTGTTCAATGTGGGGGAGTAGAAAACGGGGAAAAAGCCGGAAAAACGCTTTTTTGCTTTAAAACGCCTCTCCGGCTGTATATCAGTCCTCCAATAGCAGGCTTATCGCCTCGCGCACGCTTCCTACCTCAAAAAGCCTAAGTCCGTCGACGGTCGGCAGCTTCGCGCCACGGCGCTTCGGCACCATGACCTTGTGGAACCCGTGACGCGCAATTTCTCCGAGCCTCTGTTCAAGACCGTTCACACCGCGAAGCTCGCCTGTAAGTCCGACCTCGCCGATTGCGACAAGATCATCAGGTATCGGCACATCCCTGAAGCTCGACGCCATGGCCAGCACCGCCGCCAGATCCGCCGCGGGCTCGTTTATATAAAGTCCGCCTATAACATTTATATATGAGTCCGCGCCTCCGATACGCAGCCCGCCGCGCTTTTCCAGTACAGCCAGCAAAAGCATGGCTCTGTTGTAGTCAAGCCCGTTTGACGTGCGCCTCGGCACGTTGAAGCTCGTGGCTGTCAGCAGCGCCTGGATCTCGGCAAGCACCGGCCTTGAGCCCTCCATTACACACGCAACGCATGTCCCGGGGGTGTTTTTCGGACGGCCTGACAGCAGCGTCTCTGAAGGATTAGGTACCTCAACAAGTCCGTGCTGGGCCATCTCAAATACGCCGATCTCGTTGGTTGAGCCAAATCTGTTTTTTGCTGCACGCAATATACGGTAGCTGGCGGACTCATCACCCTCAAAATACAGTACGCAGTCCACCATGTGCTCCAGCACCTTCGGTCCCGCGATAGCGCCCTCCTTGTTGACGTGTCCTATCACAAAAACCGTTATACCGGAGCTTTTCGCCAGGCGCATAAGGGCCAGCGTGCACTCCTTAACCTGTCCCACGGACCCGGGAGCGCTGGTTACGGACGGCGAATACAGCGTCTGGATGGAGTCGGCTATAAGCACATCCGGTGAGACGGAGTCGCAGGCGTCGAGAATATCGTCCATATTCGTCTCCGAGAGTATCAAAAGGCTGCCGGAATTAACCCCGAGCCTCTGGGCCCGGAGCTTAAGCTGCCGCTCAGACTCCTCGCCTGTGACATATAATACCCTGCGGCCCATGCTTATGTGCTGGCATATCTGCAATAGAAGCGTCGATTTACCGATACCCGGAGCGCCGCCCACAAGCACCAGAGAGCCCGCCACGGCGCCGCCTCCAAGGACCCTGTCAAGCTCCCCGAGCCCCGTGCTTATCCGAAGCTGCTCGTCAATATCGACCTCATCCAGCGTCATCGGCCTTTTGTCCCGTGATGCCGAAGCTTTTGCAGCTCCTCGCTTTTCCTCCTTCGCCGCGGGCTGTTCCACAATGGAGTTCCACGCCCCGCAGGCCGTGCACCTTCCGCTCCATTTGGGAAACTCATTTCCGCACTCTGTACAGTAAAATACAGTTTTGGACTTCATGCCTGCTGTCCTCCGAATCCCGTGTAGAATTTACATTAAAATGTTATAATGTTATGTAAACTTAAATAATTATGTAAATCATATTGAATTATGTCAACTAATTAAGCGCATTATGTCAACTGCTCTACCCTGCTTAAGATATTATGTCAACTGTTCCCCCGCCCGGCCAAATATCCGCCGAAAATTGCCGCGGCGAGCTTCATCTGGTATTCCGGGTCCTCCAGCCTCTTTGCCTCCCCGGGGTTTGAGAGGAACCCGCACTCCACAAGCACCCCCGGACAGGATATGTTGTTCATTATGTAAACCTCTTTACTTATCCCCACGGCGTTTTGGCGGTTTCCGGGAGCTGTCTGCATCAGGATATTCTGGAGCGTCTCCGCCGCGGGGCGGCTCCCCTCTGTCGGCGCGTAGAATACCTGACAGCCCTCGGGCCCGGAGCTTGTGTACTTATTTTGGTGGATGCTCAAAAAGAATGCGTCCTCCAGGGAGTTTGCCAGCTCCACCCTCCTTTTTGTGTCCCACACCTTTTTCGCGTGTATGCTCCCCGCCTCCTCCGGGTAGGGTATCTCTTCGGCATCTCTGGTCATGACGCTCCTTACGCCGAAAAGCCCCGCCAGGGCGTAGACCCTTTTTGATATTTCAAGGTTAATGGAGCTTTCGTATTTTCCCGTGACCGAGACCGCTCCCCCGTCGGCTCCCCCGTGGCCGGGGTCTATGATAAGCACGGTACCCTCTGAAATATTTTTCTCTTTAATTGCATCGAGTGCCGAAAAACCTGAAAAAACCGCCCAAAAAGTACCCACGGATGCTGCTGTAATCGCGAAAAGTGTAAAAAACAGTCCCAAAAAATGTGAATTTTTCATTGATTTTTCTCCCCCTTCAGCATCAAAAATATTCTTCTTCCGGAGGATTTATACTGATTATAGCACACTGTCTGAAAAAATCACTAATTTTTATTTAAATAAGGAAATTTTATGTGAGGTTTGAGGGTTTACAACATCGAAGAATATAACTAAAATATAGTCAAAAAAACAAGTATTGTGTGGTGAAATTTTCGTGTTTTTTCTATTTTTTGCAGTTTGGATGCTGCTAAATGGCAAAATTTCCGCGGAAATCATAATTTTTGGACTTATTATTTCCGCCGCCGTCTACATCTTCTGCTGCCGCTTCATGCACTACTCTCCTAAAAAGGATCTCGACTGCCTGAAGCGCCTTCCCCGTCTCGCGGTTTTATTTTTTGTCCTCCTCCGTGAGATCTTCAAGTCTGCCTTTGCCCTGCTCCCCTATGTCTACGGCGGGCGGAAGCCGGACCCGGCAGTGGTCAGGTTCACACCTGATGGGGTGGAGAGCGACATGGGAAAGGTTTTTCTCGGAAACTGCATTACCATGACGCCGGGCACTATTACCGGAAGCCTCAAGGATTCCACATATCTTGTCCACTGCCTTGACAGGTCGATGGGCGAGGGGCTGGAGAGCTCCGCCTTTGTCAGGGCGATAAGGCGTTGGGAGGGAAAATAATGGACCCAATGAAGGTTTTGGCCCCTCAGGTGCTGACGGGAGCTATGATAGTTCTGGGGCTTACGGTTATCGTAACGCTGTTCAGGACATTTATCGGGCCGAGGATGTCGGACAGGGTCATCGGCGTGAACATGATAGGCACTCAGTCAATATGCCTTATCGCGTGCCTTGTCCTGAGACTGCGGGAGGACTGGCTTGTGGACATAGCCATTGTTTACGCCATGTTCAGCTTTCTGGCGGTGGCTGTCCTTACGAAAATGGATATAGGGGCGTATCGGCAGTGGCGTGAGGATCAGCGGCGCAGCCGGGAGCGCAGCCGGGAGTCGCGCAGAGTCATGCGCCAGGCGCGGTCCCAGCAGGGAAATCGGTCAAAGAGAGGTGACAAGACGTGATATGGTCCTGGGTGAGGTTTATTCTTGGCACGGCGTGCCTTATATTCGGGCTTTTCTTTATCGTGTCCTCGGTAGTGGGGAATTTTAAGTTCAAATTTGCCCTGAACAGGATGCACTCGGCGGCGCTGGGCGACACTCTGGGACTTTTGGGGATAGTCGTGGGGACATGCATTTACCACGGGCTCAATGTCACGACGCTGAAGCTTCTGGCGATAGTTGCGCTGGTTTGGATAACAAGTCCCGTCGCGAGCCACCTTTTGATGCTCATGGAGCTCTCCAGCGGGAGGTATACCGAGGAGATCCACGAGGAGCCCTCGGACGAGCAGGGCCTTGAGCGGTACACCGTGGACATGAAGCGCAACGCCATAAGAAATTACGACAGCGACAAAAATAAGGACAAGGGGGAAAATGACAAATGACTCTTCTGGACGGTATTCTGCTGGCTTTCCTGCTCATATGCGCAATATCGGT
This sequence comes from uncultured Oscillospiraceae bacterium, assembly GCA_947630755.1. GTDB lineage: Bacteria > Bacillota > Clostridia > Oscillospirales > Oscillospiraceae > RUG626. The sequence goes on from CANRIU010000003.1 coordinate 69,914, forward strand.
AAGCGTGACGAGAAACCTTCTGGCGTCGATAATCATACTTATGAGCTTCTCGCTTGTTATGAGCGTCATATGGCTCACCCTTGAGGCGCCGGACCTGGCTATCACCGAGGCCGCCGTGGGCGCGGGAGTGACGAGCCTTCTGTTTTTCGCGACCCTCAAGAAGATCCACGCCATAAAGGCGGAGGATGCCAAGGGCGAGGAGGATGATCCCGATGAGGAGTGACGGGGCGCTCTCCAGATTTTTCGATTTTGTGGAGGACGGCGTCCGCGAGGAGGACTACCGGATAAGCAAAACCTCCTCCCCTGCCCGGCTGGACACGGACACGCCTGAAAACAGGTGGCTCGTGACGGTGCAAAATTCGGAGACTCCGTTGAGCGCGAGGTTTGTTAACTGGTTTTCCAAAAAGGGTGTGGCGCTTTTCAACTCCCTTTACAGGATCGCCGCAGTAATCATATGCTTCACCCTTATCGGGGTACTTCTGGCGGTGGTGTCCTTCCTCCCCGCCTTCGGCTCCGCCGACAACCCGGCGGTCAACGAGGTGGTGGAGAGATATGTATCGAAATCCGTGGAGGAGACGGGGGCAGTGAACGCCGTAGCGGGGATGATCTCCGCCTACCGCGGATTTGATACCCTCGGGGAGGCACATGTGCTTTTTGTCGCGGCGTGCAGTGTGATCGCCCTTCTGCGCGTTGACCCCTCCGAGCGCAGGCACGGAAGGCTTATTAACCCAGATATGCTTGGCGAGGACATGGACTTTGAGCCAAACGGCGACCCGATTTTGCGAAAGAGCGCGAAGCTCCTTGTCCCTCTGGCGTTTATCTTTGGACTTTACGTCATACTAAACGGCACATCATCACCCGGAGGGGGCTTTTCCGGGGGGTCTCTTATAGGGGCGGGGCTCATCCTCAACTCCGTGGCTTTCGGCTTTAAAAGGACGGAGCGGTTCTTCGGCGACGAGATGTACCACCTTGTAAAGACCATCTGCCTTACTCTCTATGCGCTTATGATGGCGTACTTCATCTTTATGGGCGCGAACAGCTTTGACGACCACATTTGGCTGGGAGTGCCCGGCGGGATCATAAGCGGGGGACTTATCTTCCCAATAAACATCGTTGTCGGGCTGGAGGTCGCCTGCACGATGTACTGCTTTTACGCGCTTTTCCGGAAGGGAGGATTTTGATATGAGGGAGTTCTTTTCAAACCTCTTTACAAACTACTATGAGACTGCGGCGATGATACTTTTCGGTATAGGCTTCACTACCCTTCTTATGCACAGAAACCTTGTGAAGAAAATCATCGGCTTTAACTTCATGGACTCCGCCATATATCTTTTCCTCGCCGCAAAGGGCTACATCGCCGGGAGGCTGGCGCCCATTATCACCGACGGCAACACGGATCCATCGAATTATGTAAACCCCATCCCCACGGGGCTTGTGCTCACGGGCATAGTTGTGTCCGTCTCGGTGACGGCGTTTATGCTTGCCCTCACCTGCCGCCTTTACGACAGGTTCCACACTCTGGACATTGATGAGATAACATATCTTGCCCGAAAGGAGCGGGACTGATGGCTTTTGTGCAGAATTTCCCCTTCATGACCATAGTTTTCAGTCTCACCTGCGGCGTGTTCTGTGCTGTGCTCCGGGGCAAATGGGCAAAAAGGCTTTGCCTTGCGTGGCTTGCGGTCACATTTGCGATGAGCCTGTCGGTGCTTGTTTACACCCTGAAAAGCGGCGGGTACTACATCTACCGCATGGGCAAGTGGGACGCCCCCTGGGGCAACGAGATAAGGGTCGGGATACTTGAGGCGCTTATGGCGTCGGTGTTCTCGGGAGTGATGCTGCTGTCGGTGCTGGGAGGGCTTCACCATATTTTTGAGGACTGCGAAGCGGAAAAGACAAACCTCTATTTTACAATGATTTCCCTGCTCATGAGCTCCCTTTTTGCCCTTATTTACACAAACGACCTGTTCACGGGGTATGTGTTTGTGGAAATAAACACCATAGCATCCTGCGCGCTGGTGATGCTCAAGAGCTCCTCAAAGACCCTTGTGGCGACGACAAGGTATCTCATAATGAGTCTTTTGGGCTCCGGCCTCTTCCTGCTCGGCATAGTTATACTCTACGGCATAACCGGAGAGCTTCTGATGGAGAGCATCGGGGCGAAGGTGCAGGAGATATTTGCCCAAGGCGAGTACTCCCTGCCCATCACTGTGATAATCGGGCTTTTCAGTGTCGGCCTTGCGGTGAAGAGTGCGCTGTTCCCATTCCACAGCTGGCTGCCCGACGCCCATGGAAGCGCCACGGCGTCCTCAAGCGCCGTGCTCTCGGGGCTGGTGCTGAAGGGATACATCATACTGCTGATAAAGATATTCTACCGCGTATTTGGCCTTGAGATCATAGTGTCGGAGAGAGTCTCGAACTTCCTGTTCCTCTTTGGCGCGCTGGCGATGATCTGCGGCTCCATCGGGGCTCTCAGGGAGCGGGACCTCAAGCGGATGCTGGCATACTCCTCTGTTGCCCAGATAGGGTATATTTACGTCGGGATCGGTATGCACTCCGACATCGGCATGACGGCGGCGTGCGTGCAGATACTTGCTCACGCGATAACAAAGCCCATGCTCTTTATCTGCTCCGGGGGCTTTATGGATGTGTCCGGCGGTCACAAGGGCATGGCATCCATAACCGGCGCCGGGCTGAGGGACCCTCTTGGCGGAGCTGCCTTTACCGTGGGCGCCCTGTCAATGACCGGAATACCATTTTTTGCAGGGTTCGTGACGAAGCTCACACTGACCGAGGGGGCTCTGGAGACGAGCACGCCGATGATGGTCATGGCCCTCGGTGCGATAGCGGTGAGCACCCTGCTCAACGCCCTTTACTACATCCCCGTCATATTCAACCTGTTCACAAAGCCGAAGGACGGGGCGTACTCCTCCCTACGGGCACGCTACACCCCCGCCTACGCCGGGGCGCTGACGGTGTTCATTGCGTTGAATCTGGGCTTCGGGATATTCTCGCAGAGTGTTGTGGACGCTGTGAGCCGGGGCCTTGCCATGTTCGGCATATAGGAGGCGCGAAATGGATATTGATTATATTTTGCTTGCGCCGATACTCCTTCCCGCCGCCGGGGCGGCGTGCCTTTTGTCAAAGCGACTTGAAAATCCCGGCTCCCGAAGGTTCTTTGTGACGGCGCTTTCTGTTCTGGAGCTGGCGGCGTGCGTGCTTTGCGCGCTGTTGTCAAAGGGCGCCGTGACGCTTCTATCCATTGGGCGGGGACTTGACGTTTATTTTAAGCTTGACGCCCTTGGGATCGTCTTTTCCATTCTTGTGGCGTTCATGTGGCTGATGTCGGGGCTCTTTTCTCAGGAGTATATGGACGGGGAGGAGAATCTGGGGCGGTACTATACGTTCATGCTTCTCTCGGAGTCGGCGCTGATGATACTGTGCTTTTCGGGAAATTACATGACGCTGTACCTTGGATTTGAGCTTATGACGCTCATGTCCGCGCCGATGGCCCTGCACACCCAGACAAAGGCGGCTATAAAGGGGGGAATGAAATACCTCTTTTACTCCGTTTTCGGGGCGTGCCTCGGGCTTTTGGGATTTTTCACAGTGAACGCATACGGCTCGACCACAGTGTTTACCGCCGGAGGTGTCATTGACAGCGCCCGGGCCGCGGGCCACGAGGGCTTCATAGTGGCCGCGGCGTTTTTGACGGTAATGGGCTTCGGAGCGAAGGCGGGAATGTTTCCTCTCCACGCCTGGCTCCCCGCAGCCCACCCGGAGGCGCCCGCCGGGGCCTCCGCCCTTTTGTCGGGAGTCATAACAAAGGCGGGGGTGCTGAGCGTCATACGGGTGGTATTTTATCAGTTCGGCGCGGGGCTTCTGCGGGGGACCTGGGCGCAGTACACACTTCTTGCCCTCACCCTCACCACGGTATTTTTAGGGTCGATGCTGGCCTATAAGGAGAAGGTATTTAAAAAGCGCCTCGCCTACTCAACGGTGAGCCAGGCGTCCTACATCCTGTTTGGGCTGATGCTCCTGACGCCGATGGCCTTCGCCGGGGCGGTGCTCCACGCCGCGGTGCACTCGGCAATCAAGAACGCACTGTTTTTTACCGCCGGGGCGGTCATACTCAAGACCGGAAAGCGGGATGTGCGGGAGCTTCGCGGAATCGGCAAGGAGATGCCTGTGACGATGTGGTGCTTTACGCTCTGCTCCCTGGGGCTGGTGGGTATCCCGCCGCTGGGGGGCTTTGCGAGCAAGTGGTATCTGGCGGTGGGGTCCCTTAAGTCCGGGATCCCGGTGTTCTCCTGGCTCGGTCCCGCGGTGCTGCTGGTGAGCGCACTGCTGACGGCGGGGTATCTGTTTTCCGTCACCGTCAGCGCCTTTTTCCCCGGGGCGGATTTTGACTATGACACGCTGGAAAAACGGGAGCCCACGGCGTGGATCACGGCGCCGCTCATTATTTTGACGGTGCTGACGGCGCTTCTGGGGCTTTTCCCCGGGGTTATTTCGGACCTGGCAATGGACCTCGCCGGGTCGCTGATGTGAAGGGAGGGCGGCAATAATGCATCCTTCTTTTATGGTCCTTGCCGTGCTCCTGCCGATAATCGCCGGGGCGCTGGTGCCCGTGTTCAGATTTAAGGAGCGCAGGCACAGGGAGGCGTATGTTTACGCAGCCGTTTGCGCAACGTCGCTTATTGTGCTCTGTATTCTCCTGAAGGCGCCTGAGAGGGGCGTGACGCTGGTCAAGCTCACGGCGGCATTGCATATAAAGCTTGCGTTTGACGGGCTCTCCGGGGTGTTTGCGGCGCTTGTGGCGGTGCTATGGCCCCTGGCGACGCTGTACGCGTTCGAGTATATAAAGCACGAGGGCGGGGACGACAGGTTTTTCGCGTTTTACACTATCTCCTACGGCGTGACGCTGGGGATCGCAATGAGCGCGAATCTGATCACGCTGTATCTTTTCTATGAACTGCTGACCCTTGCCACGGTGCCGCTGGTGATGCACTCCGGCGACAGGAGGTCCGTGAGGGCGGGGCTTAAGTATCTGGGGTATTCCATCGGAGGGGCGGCCTGCGCATTCCTGGGGATGATGATACTTTATGTGTGCGGGGATAAGTCGCTGACGTTTACCTACGGCGGATTCGTGGACGCCGGAGGGCGTCAGGGGCTTGTGCTGGCGGCGTATATGCTCACCTTTTTCGGATTTGGCGTCAAGGCGGCTGTGTTCCCCTTCCACGGGTGGCTGCCCTCCGCTGGCGTGGCCCCTACCCCGGTGACGGCGCTGCTCCACGCTGTGGCGGTTGTCAAGGCTGGGGTGTTCGCAGTGATGCGGGTGACGTTCTACTGCTTTGGAACGGCGGTGCTCAGGGGGACTTGGGCACAGTACACGGCGATGGGGTTTGCCATGTTCACAATAGTGTTCGGCTCTGCCATGGCGCTGCGGGAGCAGCACCTGAAACGCAGGCTGGCATACTCCACCGTGAGCAATCTTTCCTATATCCTTTTCGGAGTGACGCTCATGACCCCGGCGGGGCTTGCGGCGGCGCTGAGCCATATGCTGTTTCACGGCGTGATGAAGATAACGCTGTTTTTCTGCGCCGGGGCAATTATGTATAAGACACACAGAGAATTTGTGCCGGAGCTCACGGGTCTTGGGAAGCATATGCCTGTGACCTTTGCCGCCTTTACCCTGGCCTCCGCGGCCCTCACAGGGGTCCCGCTGCTTCCGGGCTTTTTGAGCAAGTGGAATCTTGCCTCAGCGGCATTTAATGCCGGGGGCGTGTTGCCGCTTCTTGGTGTGGGGGCGCTCCTCGTGTCGGCTGTGCTGACGGCGGGGTACCTTTTCACCGTTGTTGTCAGGGCATTTTTCCCGGAGAGCGGCACGGGAGGCCGGGGGCTTGAGCTCGCCCGCGACCCGAATATGTATATGAAGATACCGTTTTTTGCGCTGATGGCCCTTATGCCTGTGCTGGGGATGGGCTCCAGGGGACTTATGGAGCTCCTCGGGTCCATAGCCAACGGTCTTTTGTGAGGAGGTCCGTGATGCTTACTATACCTGTTTTTCTCCCCATGCTTGGCGCGCTGGGAGCGTACCTTGTGGGGCGGAAGAATAAAAAGGCGCGGGATATTTTCGCGGACCTTGTGGGTGCGGCGGAGTTTATCGTATGTGCGGCGCTGCTCATCACAGCCGCCGGGGGCGGTGAGCTGGAGCTTACGATCCCATATGTCTGCGGGATGGGGCTGCGGTTCAGGCTGGACGGCTTCAGGGCGGTCTATGTCACTGTTGCGGGGCTCATGTGGATGATGACCACTGCTTTCTCCGGGGAGTATCTGGAGAGCTACCGCAACAGGAACAGGTATTACCTCTTTACCCTGCTCACCTGCGGAGCGACGGCGGGGGTGCTGCTGTCGGACGACCTTTTTACCACATTCATATTTTTTGAGATCATGTCCTTCACCTCCTATGTGATGGTGGTACACGACGAAAAGCCCGGAGCTATGCGCGCCGGTGAGACATATATCGCCGTGGCTGTCATCGGCGGCATGGTGATGCTCATGGGGCTATTTATGCTGTATGACAAGCTGGGGACACTCAGCTTTGAGGGCATGAGCATCGCCCTGGAGGGTATTTCGGACAAATCAGGGCTTTATCTTCCGGGGGCGCTGGTGCTTTTCGGCTTTGGCGCCAAGGCGGGTATGTTCCCACTCCATATCTGGCTGCCGAAGGCCCACCCCGTTGCCCCTGCCCCGGCATCGGCGCTGCTCTCCGGGATACTCACCAAGGCGGGAGTATTCGGCGTGCTGGTGCTGACGTCGAGAGTTTTCCTTCACGACATAGTATGGGGTAAGCTTATCCTCGGGCTGGGCGTAGTCACCATGGTGCTCGGGGCGGTCCTGGCGGTATTCTCCATCGACCTTAAGCGCACTCTGGCCTGCTCGTCCATGTCCCAGATAGGCTTTATCCTTGTAGGCGTGGGGATGCAGGGGCTTTTGGGCGAGGAGAATACGCTTGCGGTGTGGGGTACGGGGCTCCATATGGTCAACCACTCCATGCTGAAGCTGGTTCTTTTCATGTGCGCCGGAGCGGTGTACATGAATCTCCACGAGCTTGACCTTAACAGGATTCGCGGCTGGGGAAGAAACAAGCCTCTCCTCAATGTTTGCTTTCTTACGGGGGCGCTGGGAATTACGGGAGTTCCGCTCTTTAACGGATATGTAAGCAAGACGCTGCTCCATGAGTCGATAGTCGAGTATATCGAGCATTTAGGAAATACCGGGGCGGCATGGCCCTACCACGTTGTGGAGTGGCTGTTTCTCATCTCCGGAGGTCTCACCGCGGCATACATGACAAAGCTCTACGCGGCGATTTTCGTTGAGAAGCCCTCGGAGCCCTTCAAGGAGCACAGGAGCCCGTATATGAACTCCCTCTCCTCCGCCGCTATCCTCATCCCGGCGCTTTTGCTCCCGGTGATGGGGATCCTCCCCGGACCTGTCATGGGCGGCACGGCGAAGCTCATGCAGGGCTTTATGGGCGCAGGCGGTCAGGGGCCGGATATATCCTGGTTCTCCCTTACGAATTTAAAGGGAGCGGCAATCTCTCTCGGGATCGGGGCGGCTGTGTACTTCCTCTTTATAAGGACCGTTCTGATGAAGAGGGATGAGAGCGGAAGAAAATATTATGTAAACCGCTGGCCCAGGTGGCTTGATCTTGAAAACCTTATTTACAGGCCGCTTTTGGAGAAGATACTGCCGTTTTTAGGAGCGCTTGTGTCACGGGTGCTGGATGTTATGACGGACCTTATTTACTCAGGGCTTAACAGGACCATCCTTCGCCGGAAGCCCATACCGCCAAGAGTTGACGAGGACTACGAGCCCGGGGACTTTATCCCCCACACCCACAGGAGCTACACCCTCCAGCGCATATCCTCCAGCATATCCTTCAGTCTTTTGCTTTTCGGAATAGGCTTTTGCGTGGCGATGGTCTATCTTATCGCGATATTGCTTATGAGATGAGAGCATCGGCGTTTTTGGTGAGGCAGACATGGAACACATGACTTCAAACTTTCACTCCCACACATGGCGTTGCGGGCACGCTGTCGGAACGGAGCGGGAATATGTGGACACTGCCATAAAGGCGGGTTTTACGGTGTGGGGTTTTTCTGACCACATTCCCCTGCCCGGCTATTCCCCGGAGCGCTCCGCGGGAATGAGGATGACCATGGACCAGCTTCAAGGGTATGTGGACACGGTAAAGGACCTTGGCGATGAGTACGGGGAGAAAATCGAGCTCCACGCCGGGCTTGAGGCGGAGTATGTCCCGGCGCTCTTTGGGGAGCTCTCCCGGAGTGCGGTGAGAGCGGGTGTGGAGTACCTGATTTTGGGCCAGCACTTTACCACCGGGGGCGCATACTCCGGCGCGGCTGCGGACAGCCCGGAGAGGCTCCGGGATTACTGCCGCCTTGTCAAAGAGGGCATGGAGACGGGGCTTTTTTCCCTTGTGGCGCACCCGGATCTCATAAATTTCACAGGTGACGCGGCTTTATTTTACGATGAGGCGAGAGGGCTGTGCCTTCGGGCGAAGGAGCTGGGTATTCCTCTGGAGCTGAATCTTCTCGGGCTTGCAATGGGCAAGCACTACCCTAACCCGGCCTTCTGGTGCGCTGCCGCCGAGACTGGAAACAGGGTGGTCTTTTCCCTGGATGCCCACGCGCCGGAGCACATTGCTATTCCCCGGGTCATTGAGCGCGGTTTTGGGATTGCCCGGGATATGGGGCTTGATATTACAGGCTCAATCGATTTAAAAAGGCTCAAATGAAATGGCGTCCGAGTAGAATAATGAATTAATTCACTGGACTTATCCCCTGTTGTGTGGTAAGATTTTAAAAGCCTGAATCAGTCCCGAAAGGCAGTGATACATAATGCTCAATTTCAGCGAGCTCTCCCCCGCCCTTCATGTGTTCATCATCATACTCGGGACGCTGGTGGTCGCCACGCTTCACAGGGTCCTGTATCGGCTTGTATCGAGAAAACACCTTTTTTGGCTGTTCCTGAACAATATGCTTCAGGTCGTGATCTATGTTGTGGGATTTTTGTGGGCGATTTCCACTGTCCCGCAGCTGAGCCGTCTGTCCACGACGCTTTTGGCGGGCTCCGGTATCCTCGCGCTGGCGGTATCCCTGTCGGCGCAGGAGTCGCTGGGCAATATCATCAGTGGACTGTTTATTTCGATATACCGCCCATTTAATGTTGGGGACAGAATAAAGATGATAAACTCCGGCGTTGTGGGAAACGTGGAGTCCATTACCCTCCGTCACACGATAATCAAGACCTTTGCCAATACCCGGGTGACCGTGCCGAACTCCATTATGAACAAGGAAATCGTGGAGAACAGCAACTTGGTGGAGGAGATCGCGTCCTATTATGTGGACGTGAGCGTATCCTATGAAAGCGACATATCGAGGGCGATAGAGATAATGGCGGATATTGTGGGAAACCACCCGCTGTATGTGGATGTAAGGACCGATATGTCCGAGGAAAAGGTCCCGGTTTTTATGCGTGCCTTTGAGGCAAGCGGCGTGGCCCTCCGGGCGCGGGTGTGGACAAAGACGGTGAACGATAATTTCCGGGCGTGCAGCGACATACGCATTGCCCTGCTGAAGCGCTTCCGGGAAGAGGGCATCGAGATACCGTATACAAAGGTCAAGATAGTGGGCTCCGAGGACGGGGAATAAAAATGAAATAAAGCGCTCAAAGGCCCTGCCCTGCTTGGACCGTTCCCGCCCCAACAGACATGAAAATAAACCACCTATCGTAGAATATTGACGAATTACGCGGCCTTGCT